>NZ_VJOL01000022.1 GCF_007556705.1 Tepidimonas thermarum
CAATGCCGACGGTTCGGTCAAGACCTATGGATCCTTCACGGGGACGGTGTCCGGGACCACCTGCGTATCTGCCAATACGCCTGTGACCATCACGGTCGTGGATAGCAATGGTTCGGTGGGTACGGCGGTGGCGTCGGGGGCAAGGGGTGCGCCACCACGCCAGCGTTGCAGCAGCGCCAGCGCGGCGTCGAAGTCGAAGGCATCCAGCGCCTGCCGCAGCGATAGGGCCTGCGCCGGGTGGGTGTGGGCCAGGGTTTCCAGGGCGGCGCTGGGGATTTCCCCCCGCCGGCAGGCGTTTTCCAGCGTCTGCCGCAGGGGCTCGGGCAGCGGGGGGGCGGCCACCTCGGGCGGGGTCGCCGCCTCGAGGGCGGCAGGCGCGTCCCCAGGTGGGGAGGCGGCGGCGCTGTGCTGCGCCAGCCAGTCCAGCACGGCCTGCCACGCCTGCATCGCCGGCAGCGGGTCTGCGGGGGCCCCGCGCGCGCAGGCGTGCTCCTGCGCGCGGGCGGCGGCGGCCAGCGCGGGCAGCGCCAAATTGGCGGCGGTGCCGGCCACGCGGTGCCAATCCTCACGCCCCCAGCGCGCCGCGTCGGCCCAGCGCGGCGCTTGCTCCGCGACCCAGGCCCGCAATTGCGCAAGCCAGGCGCTGCCCCACAGGGCGTGGCCGCGCGCCGCATCGGCCACGGGTGGTGGCCCCTGCGTCGGCTGGCTGGCGCTGGCGGCGGTTGGGCCGGCGACAAGCCGCGGCTGGGGCGCTGGGGCCGTATCGGTGGGCGCTGGCGTCGCGGCGGCGGGTGCGGCGGCGCGGCGGCGCGCCGCTTCGGCCAGCACGTGCCGCAGGGCAGAGGGGTCGATGGGTTTTTCCAGAAAGCCGTCCATGCCGGCGCGCTGGGCGGCGGCGCGGTCGTCGTCGAGCACGCTGGCGCTCAGCGCCCACACCGGCACCGGGGGCAGACCGTGGGCGCGCTCCCACGCGCGCAGTTGCGCACACGTGGCCGGACCATCCAGGCCGGGCATGTGCAGGTCCAGCAGCACCAGGTCCCAGTGGTGGGGGGCTGTCTGGTAGCGCGCCAGCAGGGTGGCGCCGTCGGGCTCCACCGTGGTCTCATGGCCGTCGCGCGCCAGCAGTTGTGCCAGCAGCTCGCGGTTTTGCGCCACGTCGTCCGCGGCCAAGACGTGCAGCGGCCGCACCGCGTCGGCGGGCAGCGCCGGCGGCGGCGGGGCGTCGTCACAGTCGGCCGCGGGCAGTGCCGGCAGGGGCAGGCGCACGTCCACGCGCGTGCCCACGCCCACCGTGCTGTGCAGCGCCACCTCGCCACCCATCAATTCGGCCAGCCGCCGCACGATGCTCATGCCCAGTCCGGTGCCACCGTAGCGGCGGGCCGTGCCGGCGTCGGCCTGTACGAACGGGTCGAAGATGGCCTGTTGGCGCTCGGGCGGGATGCCGATGCCGGTGTCCTCCACCCACAGCCGCACGGTCGCACCGGCATCGTCGGGCGCCGCCCCCAGGGTGACCGAGCCTCGCTCGGTGAATTTGATCGCGTTGCCCAGCAGGTTGGCCAGGATTTGGCGAATCCGGTCGGCGTCGCCGTGGCGGCAGGTCGCCCCCTGAGGATCCTGTTGCAGCCGCAGGTTGAGCCCTTTGCGCGCGGCCAACACGCCGAACTGCGAGACCAGATCGTGCAGCAGGCGGTCGAGCCGAAACGGCGCGGGTGCGATGCGGAATTCGCCGCGTTCCAGTTTGGCGGCGTCCAGCACATCGTTGAGGATGCGCAGCAGCCCGCGTACCGACTCCAGGATCAGGCGCGCCTGCTCGCGCTCGGGGCTGTCGGCCGGCAAGCGCTCGCGCAGCAGTTCGGCAAAGCCGACGATGGCGTTCATCGGCGTGCGGATTTCGTGGCTGACGTTGGCAAAGAAGACGCTGCGGCTGGCCAGCGCGCGCTGCAGTTCGTCTTGCGTGCGCTGCAGCGCTTGCACCATGCGCACCCGGTCGGTGATGTCGAACGCGAGCTTGAGCACCGATTGCACGCTGCCGTTGTCGTCCAACAGCGGCTGGTACCAGCCCGAGAGGTGCACGGTGCGCCCGTCCTTGGCGCGGCGCACGAAGTCCCCCGGCTGCGCCTGGCCGCTGCGCAGCGCGGCCCAAAACGCGGCTATGTCGCTGGCGTCGGCGTCGTTGGCCCACACCACCCGGTGCGGTTGGCCGATCAACTCGGCCGGTTGGTAGCCCAGCAGTTGCGCGAGCTTGGCGTTGACCTCGACGAACACGGCATCGGGCGACAGCACGGCACGGCCAACCACCTGGTCGATCGCCGCCAGCAGGGCCTGCTCGCGGGCGCGGACCTCGTGCTCCGTGGTGACGTCGGTGAGGTACAGGTCCAGCACCGGCACAGGCGCGGCGCGCCCGCGCGCGTCGCTCTGAAAGTCGTGCACCACGGCGCGCACGCGCACATGGCGCCAGCCGCGCGTGGCGTGCTGCAGGCGCAGCTGCAACTCGGTTTGGTAGTGCGCTGGCCGCTGCTGCGGGATCACCCGCTGCAACATCGGGCGGTCGTCCGGGTGCACCAAATCCAGCAGCGACCAGCGCTTCTGCAGGTAGTCGTGCAACGGGCGGCCGGTCAATTCCGCCAGCGACGGCGAGACCAGCAGCCGCTCGAAATCCCCGCCCGCGCGCAACCGCACGATGGCGCCGGGCAGGTGGTTCAGGATGTCGGTCAGCAGCGCTTCGCGCTCGCGCAGCCGCAGCGCCAGCGCCCGGTAGCTGGCGATGCCCAGCAGCCCCCAGGCAAAGCCGAACGTGCTCACCACCGCGGCGGCCACGGTCAGCGCCAGCTCGACCTGGCGGTTGGACCCGCGCGGAAAATCCGGGTCAAACGGGCCGATGAACAGCGACGCCTGCATCGCGGTGTAGTGCATGCCGCTGGTGGCCAGCCCGAGCAGACAGCCGGCGATGGCGACCACCGCCCAGCCGGGCAGGTGGCTGTGGCGGCGCAGCCACTCGCGCGCGCCCAAGCCGGCCATGGCCAGGGCCACGGCCACGACGATGGACAGCGCAAAGCCCAGCGGGTCGTAGCGCAGGGCGCTGTCGATGCGCAGCGCCAGCATGCCGCTGTAGTGCATGGCGCCGATGCCTGCCCCCACCCAGAGCCCGGCGAGCGCGATCGCGCGCCCGTTGGGCCGCTCGCGCCGGGCGTACAGGCGCAGGCCGATGGCCGAGGCGACCACGCTGGGCAGCACGGACAGCGCGGTGATCCAGGGTTCGTAGCGCACGGGCTGGCACAGGTCGGCTGCGAGCATGCCGATGAAGTGCATGGCCGATACGCTAACCCCCAAGGTCAGCGCGGCCAAGCCATAAGCCCCGTGGGCCACGGTGGTGCCGAAGCGCTGCGGATGCCGCGCCAGATTGACCAGCAACAGCGCGGCCACACCGCCCGCACAGGCGATCAGCAGCGACAGCGCGACCAGGCCGGGGTCATAGACCACCGGCGCCAGCGGCCCGGCCTCATCCCGCCACGCAAACCAACGCTGCCACCACGGTTGCATGCTGTCACCCCGAACGTTTGCCGCCCATCATAGCGGGGCCGGCGTGCGCGCCCGAGCCGGGCGCGGCCTTCAACCCGCGCTGCGGGTGGGCATCACATGCACCCAGTCGCAGTCGAGCCAGACGCGCAGCGGCTGGCCGGGCTGCAGCACCTGCCGCAGCGGGCCAGAGCGCACCAGGCGCAGCTCCACGCCCGGCAGACCATCGACGCTGGCGGTGGCCATCGTCGTCTCGCCCAGGTTGCGCACCGTGCGCACGGTGCTGGCCAGTGCCTGCTCGCAGGGTTTGGCGGCGTGGCCGCCTGCGGCGCGTTCGCTGTCCAGGTGCAGGCCGTCGCCCTGCACCACCCAGGTCACGCGCTGCCCGGGGGGAATCTTGCCTTTGTCGCGCACGCGCAGCTGCAGGGGCGACGGCGTGCCATCCGGCAGGTGCCACTGCAGCCAGCCGGCGCCAGCGGCGCGGTCAGCCGCGTCGCGCGGCCCCAGCCATACGCCCTGAAAGCGGTTCTGCACCCCCACCAAGTCGGCCACGCGCGCGTTGCGCGGGCTGCGGTAGATGTGCGCCGGGGTGCCGCTTTGCAGCACCCGGCCCTGGTCCATCACCACCAGCCGGTCGGCCAGGTGCCGCGCCTCGATCAGGTCGTGCGTGACGAGGACGATGGGGATGGCCAGCTCCTGCCGCAAGTCGGCCAGCAGGTCGTACAGGCCCTGACGGTTCATCTGATCGACGGCTGAAAACGGCTCGTCCAGCAGCAGCAGGCGGGGCTGGCGCGCCAGCGCACGCGCCACCGCCACGCGCTGTTGCTGCCCGCCGGAGAGCTGGGCGGGGCGCTGTTGCATCTGCTGTGGCGTCAGACGCACGTGCTCGAGCCAGTGCGCCGCCTCGGCGCGGCGCTGGCCGCGTGGGCGGTGTAGCAGCGCCAGCGCCACGTTGTCGAGCGCACTCAGGTGCGGCATCAGCGCGTAGTGTTGAAACACCAGCCCGACGTGGCGCCGTTGGGGCGGCATGAACACGCCAGCCTGCGTATCGACCCAGACCTCGTTGCCGACGCGGATGAGGCCGCTTTGCGGGCGCATGAGCCCGGCCAGGCAGCGCAGCAACGAGGTCTTGCCGGCGCCCGATGGCCCCACCAGCGCCAGCAGCTCGTTAGGCTGGCACTGGACCGTGCCGTGCAGCGGCATCGGCTGGTGCTGTTCGATTTCGACGTGCAAGGCAGCGCCCATGGTCACCCCCTCTTAGCGCCGGATCGTGCGCGCCGCGGCGAAGAACGACGCTGCCACCGCCAGCAGCGACAGCACCAGCAGCAGCAGCGCCATGCGGTCGGCGGCGGCCAGGTCGAACGCCTGCACGCGATCGTAGATGCTGATGGCGATCGTCTTGGTCTCGCCGGGGATGTTGCCCCCCACCATCAGCACGACGCCAAACTCACCCAGCGTGTGCACGAAGGTCAGCACCGTCGCCGACAGGATGCCCGGCCAGGCCAGCGGCAGCTCCACCCGCCACAGCGTCTGCCAGCGCGACAGCCCATGCACCGCGGCGGCTTCGGTCAACTGGGCCGGGATGGCTTCGAAGGCACGCTGAATCGGCTGCACCATGAACGGGACATTGAACACCACCGAGGCGATCAGCAGGCCGGCAAAGTTGAACGTCAAGCGCAGGTCGAAGTGCTCCAGCAGCCACGCCCCCAACGGCGAGGCCGCCCCCAGCGACACCAGCAGGTAATAACCCAGCACCGTGGGCGGCAGCACCAGCGGCAGCACCACCGCAGCCTCCACCAACGACTTGCCGACGAAGCTGGCGCGCGCCAGCCAGCGCCCCATCCACAAGCCCAGCGGTACCAGCACGACCAGGGTGGCGGCAGCCAGCTCCACCGACAGCGCCAGCGCGGACCAATCCACCGATCACTCCTTGGGCATGGCAAAGCCGTAGCGCACCATGATGGCCTGGGCCTCAGGCGTGCTCAAAAAGTCGTAGAACTGGCGCGCCGCAGGAGGCGCATCCTTGAGCAACACCATGCGCTGCGCCAGCGGCTGGTGCCACGATGCCGGAATCAGCGCAAAGGTCCCCAACGCGGCCACCTGCGGGGCCTGGGCCAGCGACAGCGCGATGATGCCGCCTTCGGTCGAGCCGGAGGTGGCGAACTGTGCGGTTTGCGCGATGTTTTCGCCATAGACCAAGCGGGGTTCGATCTTCTCCCACAGGCCGGCGTGTTGCAGCGCCTCTTTGGCGCGCATGCCGTAGGGGGCGTGGTCTGGCGATGCGATGGCAAACTTGCGCAGCCGCCCGTCCTGCAGCGCGGCGGCCAGGTCCCGCAGCGCGCCGTCGGCCTTGAGGGGCGACCCCTTGGGCACCAGGATGCCGATGCGGCCATAGGCGTAGAGCCGGCCGCGGTCGAGCGTCTTGCCGGCGTCGGCGAGCTTGAAGACGAACCCCTCATCCGCCGACATGAACAGGTGAAACGGCGCGCCTTGCAGGATTTGCGAATAGAAGTTGCCCGACGAGCCAAACACCAGCCGCAGCCGCTGGCCGGTGCGCTGTTCGAACAAGCGGGCGACTTCCTCGATTGCAAACTTGAGGTCCGAGGCCGCCGCCACGGTGGGGGGGTTGCCTGCGGGCGCTTGGGCCAGCGCGTGGCTTTGCCAGCCGATCGCGCTCAGCGCCAGGGCGGCAAGCAACCAGCGGCGGCGGGTGTGCGCGGGGGTGGGACTGGGGTGTTCAAGCATGGTGGAGGTCTCCGCGTACGTGGGGTGTTGGACACCTTCGTTATTCTATCCATGCGATATCGTCATATATAGATAATGATGGCCCGTGCTTGGTATCATGCACCGGATGAAGCCGTCCCTTCAGGTCTCCCCGCTGGAAGCGCGCACGCGCTTTCGCATCCAGGTCAAGCATGCCGTGGCCATCGGCCCGGGCAAGGCGGACGTGTTGCAGGGCATTGCCGAAACCGGCTCGATCGCCGAAGCCGGTCGGCGGCTGGGCATGAGCTACCAGCGCGTGTGGTCGTTGGTGCAGGCGATGAACCGCGATTTCCTCGCGCCGCTGGTGCACAAGCAGCGCGGCGGCAGCCACGGCGGCGGCGCGATGCTGACGCCGCTGGGCGAGCGGGTGCTGGCCCTGTACCGCGATGTGGAGGCACGCGCGCAGGCGGCGGTGGAGGCGCCGTTGGCCGAGTTGGTGGCGCTCATCCGGTGTGATGCCCAAGACGGCACTGGCGCGCCCGCAGCGCCTGCGGCCGCCCCGGTCAGCGGCTGCGCCGCACCCGCAGGATCTCGTCCAGAATGAGGCCGCAGGCGCCCAGGGTGATGGCGCTGTCGGCCAGGTTGAACGCGGGGAAGTGCCCGCCCGCAAACAGCGGCGCCAGCCAGCGGAAGTGAAAGTCCAACATGTCCACCACGTAGCCGTGCACCAAACGGTCGATCACGTTGCCGATGGCGCCGCCCAACAGGCACGCCAGTGAGAACGCAAACAGGCGCTGCCCCGGGTGCGCGCGCAGCATCCACACGATGAACACGGCCGCGGCAACGCCAACAGCGGTGAAAAACCAGCGCTGCCAGCCACCCGCCTGGGCCAGGAACGAAAACGCCGCGCCGGGGTTGTGCACGCGCACGATGTTGAAAAACGAGGTCACCGGCGTGACCTCGCCCGGCCGGTACAGCACCAGAATGAGCCCCTTGGTGAGCTGGTCCAGCAGCACAATGAGGAACGCCAACCCGAGCCAGGTCAGCATGCCCTTGGACGAGGCTTTGGCCATGGCAGGGTGGTTCAGGCGGCGTGCCGGGCCTCGCCCTCGCCGTACAGGTTGCGGGTGCAGCGCCCGCACAGGTGCGGGTGCGCGCTGTCGTGGCCAACGTCGGCGCGCCAGTGCCAGCAGCGTGCGCACTTGGGGTGCGGCGACGGCGTGACCGCCACGGCCAGCGACGCTCCGGCCTGCAGCGTCAGCGCCGAGACGAGGAAGACGAACTTGGCGTCATCGCCCAGCGTGGCCAGCAGCGCATGGTCCTCGGGCGGCAACGTCAGCGTGACCTCGGCCTGCAGCGAGGGGCCGATGCGCCCGGCCGCGCGTTCGTCCTCGATGGCTTTGTTGACCGCGTCGCGGATGGTCAGGATGCGCGCCCACTTGGCGAGCAGCGCCTCGTCGGGGCTGGGCAGCGCGAGGTAGGTTTCGGTGAAGATCGACGGTGTGTGGCCGATCAGGGCCCACGCCTCTTCGGCCGTGAACGAAAGGAAGGGTGCGATCCAGCGCAGCAGCGCGTGCGTGATCTGGTGCAGCGCGGTCTGGGCGCTGCGCCGCGCCAGGCTCTTGGGCGCGGTGGTGTAGAGCCGGTCCTTGAGCACGTCCAGGTAAAACGCGCCCAGGTCTTCGGAGCAATACACCTGCACCTTGGCCACGACGGGGTGAAACTCGTAGCGGTGGTAGTGCGCCAGGATGTCGGCCTGCAGCTGCGCAGCGCGCGCCAACGCCCAGCGGTCGATTTCCAGCATCTGTTCGGGCGCCACGGCGTCGGCGCGCGGGTCGAAGTCGCTGATGTTGGCCAGCAAAAAGCGCAGCGTGTTGCGCATGCGCCGGTAGGCGTCCACCACCCGGGCCAGGATTTTGTCGTCGATGCCCAGGTCGCCGGAGTAGTCGGTGGCGGCCACCCACAGGCGGATGATCTCGGCGCCAAGCTTGTCGCTGACCTCCTGCGGGGCCACGACGTTGCCAAGCGACTTGCTCATCTTGCGGCCCTGGCCGTCCACGGTAAAGCCGTGCGTCAGCAGCCCTTTGTAGGGCGCGCGCCCGTGCATGGCGCAGGCGGTCAGCAGTGAGGAGTGAAACCAGCCGCGGTGCTGGTCATGGCCTTCCAGGTACAGGTCGGCCTCGGGGCCGCTGTCGTGGCCGGCGCCGGCGTGGCTGCCTTTGAGCACCGTGTGGTGCGTGGTGCCGGAGTCGAACCACACCTCCAGGATGTCGGTGCTCTTGGTGTAGCGCGCCGGATCGGTGTCGTCGCCCATGCGCTGCAAGATGTCGGCCACGCCGAGCTTGCTCCAGGCCTCGATGCCGCCGGCTTCGACCACGGCGGCGGCCAGGTCGATGATCTCCGGCGTGCGCGGGTGTGGCTCGCCACTGTCCACATCCAGCAGGAAGGGCAGGGGCACGCCCCAGCTACGCTGGCGGCTGATGCACCAGTCGGGCCGGTTGGCGATCATGTCGCGCAGCCGCGCGCGCCCGCTTTCGGGGTAGAACTGGGTGTGCTCGATGGCCTCCAGCGCCATTTCGCGCAGCGTGCGCGGTGCTGGGTCGGTGGCAAAAATGCCTTGCGTGGCCGCGGTGGGCGCATCCATGCGGATGAACCACTGGGCCGCCGCGCGGTAGATGACCGGCGTTTTGTGGCGCCAGCAGTGCGGGTAGCTGTGGGTGATGGTCTGGGTGGTCAGCAGCCGGCCGGCTTCGCGCAGCGTCTCGATGATGAGCGGCGAGGCCTGCCAGATCGACTGGCCGCCAAAGAGCGGCAGGTCGGCCGCATACACGCCGTTGCCCTGCACGGGGTTGAGGATGTCCCCCAACGCCAACCCATGCGCCACGCAACTGTTGAAGTCCTCCACCCCGTAGGCGGGGGCCGAGTGCACGATACCGGTGCCGTCGTCGGCGGTGGCGTAGTCGGCCAGATACACGGGGCTCAAGCGGTCGTAGCCCGGGTGCACATGCGCCAGCGGGTGGCGAAAGGCGATGCGCTCCAGCACCCGGCCTGGCGCCACCGCCACCACATCGCCGCTGAGGCCCCAGCGTTGCAGGCAAGGCTCCACCAGCGCCTCGGCCAGGATCAGCAGCCCGCGCGGCGTGTCCACCAGCGCGTAGGGCAGCGCGGGGTTGACGTTGAGCGCCTGGTTGGCCGGTATCGTCCACGCGGTGGTGGTCCAGATGACGGCATAAACAGGGCGGCCTGCCAACCCCGACGGGCTGGCGTGCGGCAAGCCGCTGTCGCGGAAGAACGCTTGCAGCACGCGCTCGGGTTCGGCGCATTCGAACGCCACGTCCAGCGTCTGGCTTTGCTTGTCGGCGTATTCGATTTCGAACTCCGCCAGCGACGAGCCGCAGTCGAAGCACCAATACACGGGCTTGAGGCCGCGGTAGACGAACCCCCGCTCCATGACGCGCTTGAAGGCGCGCAGCTCCTCGGCCTCGTTGCGAAAGTCCATCGTGCGGTACGGGGCATCCCACTGGCCCAGCACCCCCAGGCGCTTGAAGTCCGCCATCTGCAGCGCGATCTGCTCGGTGGCAAAGGCCCGCGCGCGCGCCTGCATCTCATCGCGGCTCAGTCCGCGCCCGTGCAGCTTTTCGATGGCGTTTTCGATCGGCAGGCCGTGGCAGTCCCAGCCCGGGACGTACTGCGCGTCAAAGCCCGCGAGCTGGCGCGCCTTGACGATCATGTCTTTGAGCACCTTGTTGACCGCGTGCCCGATGTGGATGCGGCCGTTGGCGTAGGGCGGGCCGTCGTGCAGCACGAATTTGGGTGCACCGCGGCGTGCCTCGCGCAGGCGCTGGTAAATGCCTTGTTCCTCCCACTGGCGCACCCAGCCCGGCTCGCGCTGCGGCAGGTTGCCACGCATCGGAAACGGGGTTTCCGGCAGGTTGAGCGTGTGGCCGTAATCGGGGGCCGGGGCGGTGTCGCGGCGGTCGGTCATGATGGGCGAGCGGGCGTGGGGCCGTGCGCGGCAAACCAGGCGCGGGCATCGGCGCAATCCTGTGCGATGCCAGCGGTCAGGGCATCGAGGCTGTCGTAGCGGCGTTCGTCGTGCAGCTTGTGCAGCAGCTCGACGCGGATGATTCTACCGTAGGCCTCACCCGGGGACGGGGCGTGCGCCAGGGCGCGTTGCACCCGCTCGGGCCAGCTCAGGCAGTGCGTCTCCAGCAGCACCCGACCGCCATTGACGTCGTTGGGGTCCAGCGAGGGCCGCACGCCCAGGTTGGCCACGCCCGGCAGCGGCGCGGCATCCGGCGCGGGATCGAGCCCGTGCACCTGCACCACAAAGATGCCGCTGGCCGCCGGCTTCCAATGGTCGAAGCGCAGGTTCAGGGTACGAAAACCGTCGCCACGGCCGCGCGCGGATTCGCCCAGCGCGCGGCCCAGCTTGCGCCCGTGCACCACGTGCCCGCTGATGGCGTAGGGCCGGCCCAGCAGCGCCGCCGCGTGTGCCATGTCGCCGGCGCTGAGCGCCTCCCGCACGGCGGAGCTCGACACCCGCAGGCCATGCACCTCGTAGCTCATCATGCGCGCCACGTCAAAGCCGCGCGCCTCGCCCGCCGCGTCGAGCAGCGCGTAGTCCCCGCGGCGCTGCGCCCCAAAGCGAAAATCGTCGCCCACCAGCACGTAGCGCGCCCCCAGCGCGCCCACCAACACCTCGTCGATGAAGGCCTCGGCCGACAAGGCGGCCAGGGCCGCGTCGAAGGGCAGGATCACGCACTCGTCGATGCCGCAGCGGCGCAGTTCGGCCAGTTTGTCACGCAGCGTGGCGATGCGCGCGGGTACCAGCTCCGGGCGGCGCAGCCGCGCCGCAAAGAAGTCGCGCGGGTGCGGCTCGAACGTGACCGCGCACGACGGCACCCCGCGGTGCCGCGCCTCGTTGATCAGCAAGGCCAGCATCGCTTGGTGGCCGCGGTGCACGCCGTCGAAATTGCCGATCGTCAGCGCCCGCGGCTGGGGCGGGTGCCGGCGCAGGTTGTGCAGGCCGTACAGGATTTTCATGGTCGGTAGGCGGCTGTCACGCAGTCGTCGCCAAAGCGCGTTACTATGACACAGCCATGCGAGTGCTCAAGCTGACCGCGCAAGGCCTGCCACAGGCGTGGTTGACGCTGGAGGAGGCCGTGCTCCACTACGCCGCCGGCGATGTGCGCTGGGTGGCGGGGGCCCACATTGCGACGTTTCGCGGTGGCCACAACGCCCGCACCGGCGTGCAGTCGGTGGTGGCCATCCACTCCATCATCGGCACCCGCGGGCACACGGCGATCAACCCGTTCGACATCGTGCCCACGCTGTCCAACGCCAAGCTGTTCGCGCGCGACCGCCAACTGTGCGCCTACTGCGGTCAGCGCTTTGACGAAGCGGTGCTCACGCGCGAGCACGTGGTGCCGTTGGCCCAGGGCGGGCGCGATCACTGGATGAACGTGGTCACCGCGTGCCGCACCTGCAACCACCGCAAAGGCAACCGCACGCCCGAGCAGGCGCACATGCCCTTGCTCTACGCCCCCTATGTGCCGAGCCTGTGGGAGGACTTCATCCTGCGCAACCGGCGCATCCTGGCCGATCAAATGGAATTTTTGATGGCGCACCTGCCGCGCCACTCGCGCCTGCACGCCTGAGGCGCTGCGTGCCGCCCGCGCCGACCCCACCACGCGCCCCACCCAGGAGCCGGCCATGCCCGACATCCCCGCCCCCGCCGCTGCCGAGGTGCACCGCTGGCGTTTTTTCCGCGCCGGCGGGGTCCACCAGGTGCGCATCGACCGCGCCGCGGATTTGCGCGCCTTGCCCGACCTCGATCCCAAGCTCTGGGCAGCCCTGGCCTGCCCGACGGCGGGGCTGGCCATCGCGCCGCCGACCCTGGCGGCGCTCGACACCGATGGCGATGGGCGCATCCGCTTGCCCGAGGTGCGCGCCGCGGTGCGCTGGGTGTGCGAGCGGCTGCGCGACCCGGCCCTGATCCTGACCCCGGGCGATGCGCTGCCGCTGGCCGCCCTGGTCGAGGACGACGAAGGGCGCGCGCTGCTTGCCGCCGCGGCCGCGTTGTTGGAGCGCGTCGGCCGCGCCGGCGACGCCGAGCTGCGTGCGGCGGACATGGACGATGCGGCGCGGGTGTTTCCGCCGGCGTTGCCCAATGGCGACGGGGTGGTGCCGGCCGCGTTGGCCGCGACACAGGGGTTGCAGGACTGGGTCGAGCGCATCGCGGCGGCGCGCGCCAGCGTCCCCGACCGCAGCGGTGCGCTGGGCATCGACGAGGCCCTCTTGGCGGCCGCCGAGGCCGATGTGGCCGCGGTGCTGGCTTGGCGCGCGGCGCAACCCGCGGGCGACGCCGTGGCCATGGCCGCGGCGCTGCAGGCCGTGGACGCGGTTGCCGCCAAAGTGGAGGATCACTACACGCGCTGCCGGTTGGTGGCCTTCGATGCGCGCGCGGCCGACGTGCTCGATGGCACGCTGCCGCGGTTGCAGGCGCTGGCGCAGGACATGCTGGACACCACGCAGGCGGCGCTGGCCGCGCTGCCGCTGGCCCACCCACGGCCGCTGCCCGTGCTGCCGCTGCGCGAGGGCCTCAACCCGGCGTGGGCGGACGCGGTGGCCGCGTTGCGCGCCCAGGCGGTGACGCCGCTGCTGGGCGAGCGCGACGCCCTGGACGCCGCGGACTGGGCGGCGCTGCAGGCGCGGCTGCGCCCCTGGCGCGATTGGTGGGCGGCGCGCCCGGACACGCCCGTGGCCGATTGGGACGACCAGACGCTGGCCGAGTGGACGCACGCCGAGGTGCCGACGCGACTGCGCGCGCTCATCGAGCAGGACCGCGCCGCGGCCCCCTTGGCCGAACGGCTGGATGCGCTGCGCCGGTTGCTGTTGTTGCGCCGCGACTTGGCCACACTGCTGCGCAATTTCGTCAACCTGGCCGATTTCTACGGCATGGAGCAGCCGGCGGTGTTCCAGGCCGGTACGCTCTACATCGACCAGCGCGAGTGCCGCCTTTGCCTGCCGGTGGCCGATGCGGCCGCGCACGCCCAGTTGGCGGCGTACAGCGGCTTGTACCTGTTGTATTGCCAGTGCGAGCGCGCCGGCGAGGCGCCGATGACCATCGTCGCCGCGCTCAGCGCCGGTGACGCCCCGGATTTCATGGTGCCGGGGCGCAATGGGGTGTTCGTGGACCGGCAGGGGCGGGACTGGAGCGCGCGCGTGCTGCGCGTGGTGGAAAACCCCATCAGCGTGCGCGAAGCGTTTTGGGCGCCGTACCGCCGCATCGCGCGCTTGGTGGGTGAGCAGGTGCGCAAATGGGCCGCCGCGCGCGAGCAGACCGTGCAGACGCAGGCGGCGCAGCGCGTCGGTGCCGGTGCCGAGACGGTTTCGTCCGGCGCGGCCAAGTCGGCGGGTCAGCAGGCGTTTGACATCGCGCGCTTTGCCGGCATCTTTGCCGCCATCGGGTTGGCGTTGGGCGCCATCGGCACCGCGTTGGCGGCGGTGGTCACGGGCTTTTTGCAGCTGGCGTGGTGGCAAATGCCGCTCGTCATCGCCGGGGTGATGACGCTGGTGTCGGGGCCATCGGTGTTGCTGGCGTGGTTCAAGCTGCGCCAGCGCAACATCGGCCCGTTGCTCGATGCCAATGGCTGGGCGGTCAACATCCGTGCGCGCATCAGCATCGCCTTTGGCGCGCGGCTGACCGCCCTGGCCACGCTGCCGCCGGGGTCGGAGCGTGCGGGGCCCGACCCCCACGCCGATGACCCGTCCCCCTGGCGCTGGCTGTTGCCCCTGTTGGTGGCGGCGGCGTTGGTGGTGTGGGGCTGGCGCGCCGGCTGGTGGTGGGCCAGCTAGCGCTAAGGGCGGGTGCCGGTGCTCAGCGGCGCAGCATCCAGCCCAGCAGCCGCTGCACGAAGGGCGCGTAAGGCGGCCGCACCCAGCGGTCGAATACCGCGCCCACCAGCGGGTGTTGCTGGTACACGCCTTTGAGGTGCGAAAACCGCTCGAAGCCATGCCGCCCGTGGTAGGCACCGACGCCACTGGCGCCCACGCCGCCAAACGGCAAGGCGTGCTGCGGCTGGTGCAACATGCAATCGTTGACGGTGACCCCCCCACTGGTGGTGCCCTGCAGCACGCGCTCGATCAGGCGGGCGTCGCGCTCGAACACATACAGCGCCAGCGGCCGCGGTCCGGCGTTGATGTGCGCCAGCGCCTCCTCGAGCGTGTCGTAGGACAGCACGGGCAGCAGGGGGCCAAAGATTTCCTCGCGCATCAGCGTGCCGTCCAGGGGTGGGTCCAGCACCGCCACCGGCCCGAGCACCGCCGGGCTCGGGGCCTCCTGCCCGGGGTGGGGCAGCGCCTCGTCCCACAGCGGCACCAGGGTGGCGCCGCTGCTTTGCGCCTCGGTGGCCAGCCGCACCATGCGCTGCCAGGCGGCGGCCGACATCAGCGCCGTGTAGTCGGCGTCGGCGCTGCCCTGCGGCCAGCGGCGGCGCGCCTGCGCCCGCAGCGCGTGCACGAAGGCGTCGCGCTGGGCGCGCGGCACCAGGCAATAGTCGGGTGCGATGCAGGTCTGCCCGGCGTTCCAGCCCTTGGCGGTGACGATGCGGTCGGCCGCCTGCGCCAGGTCCGCGCCAGGCCCGACGATGGCGGGCGATTTGCCGCCCAGCTCCAGCGTCAGCGGCGTCAGCAGGGGGGCGGCGGCCTGGGCCACCAACCGCCCCACGCGTGTGGAGCCGGTAAACAGCAGGTGATCCAGCGGCAACGCCGCCAACGCCGCGGACACATCGGCGCCGCCGGTGACAACGCACACCTGCTCGCTGGCAAAGGCCTCGTGCAGCACGCGCTGCAGCAGCGCCGCGGTGTGGGGGGCGCCCTCCGACGGTTTGAGCAACACATGGTTGCCCGCCGCCAAGGCGTTGGCCAGGGGCGACAGCGTCAGCTGCAGCGGGTAGTTCCAGGCACCGATGATGCCCACCACCCCCAGCGGCTGCGGCACGATGCGGGCACGGGCGGGCCAAAACAGCGGATTGACGGGGACGCGCCGCGGGCGCATCCAGCGCGCCACGTGGCGCCGCAGGTGGCGGATTTCGTCGGCCAGCGGCCCCAGTTCCAGCAGCCGGGTCTCGGTGGGGCTGCGCCGCCCGAAGTCGGCCTCGATCGCGCGCACCCACTGCGCCTCGTGCGCCAGCACGGCGTCGAGCAAGCGCGTGAGCGCCGCACGCCGCGCGGCGGCCGAGGCCGGGGCGCTGCGGGCAAACGCGCTGCGCATGCGCGCCAGCTGGGCTTGCAGGGCCGCGGCAATGTCATCGGGCGGCAGGGCGGCAAAGTCGGTGCGCAGGGCGTTCATGGCGATGTCGGGGCAAGCGGGATCATGCGTGCTCCGAGTGTGCCCCAATCGGCACACCCGTGGCGTCCCACCGCTGCAAGGCCGCCGGCGGGACGTGCTGCATGGCGCGCTCGGCCAGGGCGGTGATGGTCAGGCTGGGGTTGACGCCCAGGTGCGGTCCAGCGTATTTTCGGCGCCGATGCGGCAGCCGATCATGCAGCCGCCGCCGACCGCGTTGCCGTGCAGCACCACCACATGGCGGAAAAAACGCAACGCAAAAAAGCCGCGCCAGCCCAGCGCCGGCCGCCACAGCCAGCGCGCGAAGTCCCAGTTGGTCGCCGGCAGCGCCTCCGGCAGCCAGTGGCGGCCCTGCTCCAACACCGTGACCCGATAGCCCTTCTCGGCCAGGCGCAAGGCGCTGACGCTGCCACCAAAGCCCGATCCGATGACCACGAAATCGGTGTCGTAGGTGAGGTCGCTCATGGACACGGATGGTGCAGGGGCGCGGGGCACGGCGCCAACCGGGAAACCCCCGAATGCCCCGGCGCCTGCTAGGTCATCTGTCGCCGGGGCGACGGCCGGCGCTCAGGCCGCTACCCCGGCCTCGTCGGTCATGCGCGCGGCGACCTCACCCAGGTGGTGCAGCGTGTCGCCAAAGGTCAGCTCCAGCTGCGTCAGGCGCTTGAAGCAGTGGCTGACCAGGTACTCGTCGGTGACGCCGATGCCGCCGTGCAGCTGCACCGCCTGTTGGCCCACGAAGCGCATCGATTGACCCACTTGCACCTTGGTGCGCGCCAGCGCCTGGCGGCGTTGCGCCTCCGGGGTCGCCAGGCGCAGCGAGGCGTACATACTCATGCCGCGTGCCAGCTCCAGCGCCATCTTCATGTCGGCGGCGCGGTGCCGCAGCGCTTGAAAGCTGCCAATGGGCACGCCGAACTGTTTGCGGGTGTTCAGGTATTCCAGCGTCAGCGCCAGCGTGCGGTCCATGACGCCCACGGCCTGCGCGGCCACCAGCGCAATGCCCACGTCCTGTGCCCAGGCCAGCGCCGCCGCGCCATCGCGGCACACCAGTTGGCCCGGGGCGTTGTCCAGCACCACCTCGGCGGCGCGGCTGCCGTCTTGGGTGGGGTAGCCGGTGACGCTGGTGCCTGGGGCGCCGCGTTCGACGCCAAACAGCGCCAGCGCGCCATCCAGCCGCGCGGGCACCAGCCAGGCCGCGGCGTGGTCGCCTGCCGGGACCACGTGCTTGCGGCCGCTCAGGCGCCACGTCGCCCCATCGGCCACCGCGGTGGTGGTGCAAGCGTCGAGCCGGTGGTGGCCGTGCCGCTCGACGTGGGCCAGCACCACCAGCGTGCCCTCGGCCATGCGCGGCAACCAAGCCGCCTGCGCGGCGGCATCGGCGTGGTGCTGCAGCACCGCGGCCGCCACGTGCAAGGGCAGCAGGGGCTCCAGCAGCAGCGACGCGCCCAGGGCTTCGTGCGCCACCATGGCCTCCACGGCACCCAGGCCCATGCCGCCGTGCGCCGTCGGGATGGTCAGCCCGGTCAGGCCCAGCTCGGTCAGCTCGCGCCAGACGTTGGTGTCGAAACCGCCTGCCGCGGCGATGGCGCGGCGCCGCTCGAACCCGTAGCTGCGCTCGGCCCAGCGTTGCACGGCATCGCGCAACTGCATCTGCTCATCGCTGAAATCGAAATCCATGTCGGTGTCTCCGTGATCGCGGGGCCTCAGCCCAGCAGTGTTTGGGCCACGATGTTGCGCTGCACCTCGTTGCTGCCGCCGTAGATGGTGGTCTTGCGCAGGTTGAAGTAGCGCGGTGCCAGCGGCGCCAACGCAGGGTCACCACCGGGGTAGGGTTCCGTCCAGGTGCCTTCCAGCGCCGGCTCCAGGTAGGGCAGGGCCAGCGGCCCGGCCACGTGCATCATCAGCTCGGCCAGGCGCTGCTGGATTTCGCTGCCGCGGATCTTGAGCAGCGCGGCGATGTCCAGCGCCGGTTTGCCGCTGGTCTCGGCGGCCAGCACGCGCAGCACCAGCATCTCCAGCGCCACGATGTCCACCTCCAACGCGGCTATCTGGTCGCGCAGCCGGGCGTCATCCCAGCGCCCTTCGGCCTGCGCCAGGCGCTTGAGGCGCTTGAGCTCGCGTTTGGCGCGGTTGACATCGGCAATGTTGGCGCGCTCGTGCGACAGCAGGTACTTGGCGTAGGTCCAGCCTTTGTTTTCCTCGCCGATCAGGTTGTCGGCTGGCACGCGCACGTTGTCGAACCAGACCTCGTTGACCTCGTATTCGCCATCGAGCAGCCGAATCGGCCGCACGGTCACCCCGGGCGACTTCATGTCGATGAGCAAAAAGCTGATGCCCGTTTGCGGCTTGCCCTCGGTGCTGGTGCGCACCAGGCAAAAAATCCAGTCGGCATGTTGCGCCAGCGTGGTCCAGGTCTTTTGGCCGTTGACGATGTAGTGATCGCCATCGCGCTCGGCGCGGGTGCGCAGGCTGGCCAGATCCGACCCCGACCCGGGTTCGCTGTAGCCCTGGCACCACCACACCTCGCCGCTGGCGATGCCAGGCAAAAAGCGCTGTTGCTGCTCGGGCGTGCCAAAGGCCATGATCACCGGCGCCACCATCACCGGCCCAAAGGGCAGGATGGGGGGCGCGCCCGCCTCGGCCAGCGCCTCGTCGAACAGGTGTTGCTGCACCGGGGTCCAGCCCGGCCCGCCAAACGCGCGCGGCCAGCGGTAGGCCAGCCAGCCTTGCCGGCCCAGGGTGCGCGCCCAGCCCTGGATGTCGTCCTTGCTCAAGCGCAGCCCGGCGTGCACCTTGGCGGCCACGGCCGGGTCCAGGTGCGCCGCGATCCAGGCGCGCACCTCGTCACGAAACGCCCGCTCCTCGGGCGTGAAGGCCAGATCCATGCATCGTCTCCTCGTGCGTCGAAGCCCTCTTTATGCACGGTCGTTCGGTTGTTGGCTGTCGGGACGGTGACAGCAGCCGCTACACTGCCGGCCCATGAGCTCCGACGCCCCTACCGCTTCCCGGCCGCTGGTGATCCTGATTTCCGGGACCGGCTCCAACATGCAGGCCATCGTGCGCGCGGCCCAGCAGCGGCGCTGGCGCGAGCGCCACGGGGCGTTCGTCGCCGCCGTCATCAGCAACCGGCCGGACGCCAAGGGGCTGGCTTGGGCGGCCGGGGAGGGCCTGCCCACCGCGGTGGTGGACCACAAGGCCTATCCCAGCCGCGAGGCGTTCGACGCGGCGCTGGCTGAAGCGATCGGTCGCTTCGACCCCGACGGGCGGGCGCTGGTGGTGCTGGCCGGCTTTATGCGCATCCTCACGCCCGGCTTCGTCGAGCGTTTTGCGGGACGGCTCGTCAACATCCACCCGTCGCTGCTGCCGGCTTTCCCGGGGCTGCACACGCACCAGCGTGCCATCGAGGCGGGCTGCCGCTTTGCCGGCGCGACGGTGCACCTGGTGACGGCGGAGCTGGACCACGGCCCGATTCTGGAGCAGGCGGTGGTGCCGATCCTGCCCGGCGACACGCCCGAGGCGCTGGCCGCGCGCGTGCTCACGCAGGAGCACCTGATCTACCCGCGCGCCATCGAACGCTGGCTGCGCGACGCTGGCGCCTGACGTCCATTGTCTGGCGTCGTCGGTCATCGCCGCAGCGCGCCGCATCCGGCACAGTGGGGCCTTGCCTTCCCCCGTGTTGCTGGAGCCGTTGCCATGTCCGCCGTCGAACGAATCTTCACCCGCGCCTGTGCCGCCGCCGCCCTGACCCTGCCCCTGGCCGCGGGGGTGGCGTCGGCCTCCATCCCCCCGGCCGTCACCCGTCATCTGACGCTGCCCCAGGGCCGGATCGCCTACGACGACACCGGCGGCCCCGGGCCGCTGGTGCTGGCCATTCCCGGCATGGGAGATCTGCGCAACGAATACCGTGCTGTGCGCCCCTTGCTGTGGCGCGCCGGCTACCGCGTGGTGACGATGGACATTCGCGGCCATGGCGACTCGTCGGTGGCGTGGGACGACTACTCGGCCCGCGCCATCGGGCTCGATGCGCTCGAGCTGATCCGGCACCTGCAGGCCGGACCGGCGGTGATCCTGGGCAACTCGTTTGCCGCCGGCTCGGCGCTGTGGGCCGCGCACGAGATGCCCGCACAGGTGCGCGGCGTGGTGCTGCTGGGCCCGGTGGTGCGCGACGGGCAGCCGCCGTGGTGGGCGCGGGCGGCGGTGGCGGTGGGCTTCGCCGGTCCGTGGCGCACGGCGTTCTGGATGGCGTTTTGGGACAGTCTGTTCCCATTGCGCAAGCCGGACGATCACGCCCAGGCGCGCGCCGCGCTGGCGGCCAACCTGCGCGAGCCGGGGCGCATGGCCGCGCTGCGCACGATGGTGGGCCTTTCCAAGGCCGACACCGAGGCGATCGTGGGACATAGCCGGGTGCCCGCGCTGGTGGTGATGGGCACGCGCGACCCCGACTTCCCCAACCCCGTGGCCGAGGCGCGCTGGCTGGGCGAGCGGTTGGGCTGCGAGCCCATCCTGGTGGAAGGCGCGGGCCACTACCCGCATCTGGAAGTGCCGCAGCAGGTTGCGCCGGCGCTGCTGGCGTTTCTGGCCCGCACAGCCCCGCTGCGATGACGTCAGCGAGCATCCGTCGAGGCCGGGCGGTCGGCGTCCGTCGCGGGTTGGGCGGCTCTGCGGCGCATTGCTTGCGGGGTGGTGCCCGTCCAGCGGCGAAAGGCGCGATGAAACGCGCTGGGCTCCGAAAACCCCAGCAGGTAGGCCACTTCGCCCAGCGCCAGCCGACCCTCGCGTACCCAGCGCAGGGCCAGCTCGTGCCGCACCGCATCGAGCAGCGGGGCAAAGGCCGTGCCTTCCTCATGCAGCCGCCGCTGCAGGCTGCGCTCGCTCAGGCCCAGCTGGCGGGCCACGGCGGGCAAGGTCGCGCGCTCGCTGTCCAGCCCCTGCAGCAAGGCGCGCCGCACCCGGTCGGACCACGACGCGGTTGGGGGACCGAGCCGCTCGAGCAGGCTGTCCGCATGGGCGGTCACGATGCGCGACAGCTCCGCATCGGCCGCAGGCACCGGGCGTCGCAGCACCGCCGCGTCCAGCACCAGGCACGACTGCGCAGCCCCAAAGCGCGGCGTGACGCCAAACACCGCGCGGTGATCCTCGACGCCACCGACGGCCGCGTGCGCGAATTCGACCGCCACGGCCCGCAGCGGCGCGGCACCGATCTGCGCAGCCACCACCACCAGCGACGCCAGCGTGAACTCCACCGCATGCCGGCTAGGCAGCGCGCGGGGGTCGGCCAAGCGGTGCACGATGCGCACCACCGCGCCCTGGGGCTGGATGTCGAACGTGGCCACGTCGTGCAGCAGCCGGTTGTAGCGCGCCAGCCGCTGCAGGGCCGTGCCCAGATCCGGCGCCGTGCGCACCGCATAGTCCAGCACCTGGAACATGCCCGGGCGGATCGCCGCTGCCGCATGCAGCCCAAAAGCCACGTCGCCGCTGCGCCGCGCCGCTTCGTCCCACAGGCGGGTTTCCACCGCCAGTGGCATGCGCGCGTCCGGGTCGTCCAGCCACGCCACATCGAACCCCGCTGCGGCCATGAGCTCATCGGCCGCCACCCCCCGCGCCGCGGCCGCGCCCACGATCATGGCGCCGATGCGGGCCGAGACCGAGATCGGGGTGGAAACCGTTGTGCCGGCAGCTTGCATGGCGCAGGATACCCGTGGTGTGCGACGAATCGTCGTTGTCATGCTACCCCTTCGAGGAGATACCATCATGCCGGTCGGATCCGCTCCCGTGTCTGACGTGGCGGTCGCCGCCCTCGACGTGCCGCCCCGTACCCAGCCTTCGCTCTACCCGCCACCGTTTGCCGCCCGCATGACCGGCCGCATCAAGCGGGCGCTGGGCGACGTGTTCGGGCTCAGCCGCTTCGGTGTCAACCTCACCGAACTGGCGCCGGGTGCGGTTTCGTCGCTGCGCCACGGGCACAGCCACCAGGACGAATTCGTCTACATCCTGCAAGGCCACCCCGTGCTGCGCACCAACGCCGGCGACACGCCGCTGGCCCCGGGCATGTGCGCGGGTTTTGCCGCCGGCTCGGGCGATGCGCACCAGCTCGTCAACCCGACCGCCGAAACGGTGGTCTACTTGGAGATCGGCGATCGAACCCCCGGCGACACGGTGCACTACCCCGACGATGACCTGCGGGCCGTGCGTGTCGATGGCCGCTGGGTCTTTACCCACAAGGACGGCCGGCCGTACTGACCTCGTGCAACGACCGCCCCAGCCACCCTGGAAGCCCCCCATGCCCACCATCATCCACCCCCGTGATTTCACCGCCGAGCGCGCCTGGGGCGCGCTCGACATCGCCCAGCTCGACGGCATCACCGTACGTCTGCACTGGACCGACGCGCCCTACCGCTGGCACGTCAACGATGGGGCGGAGGTGTTTACCGTGCTCGACGGCCGCGTCGAGATGCGCTGGCGCGAGGCCGGTGAGGAGCACCGCCGCCTGCTGGAGCCGGGCGACGTCTTCTTTGCCGAGGTCGGCTGCGAGCACGTGGCCCATCCGCAGGGGCCGGCGCGCATTCTGGTCGTGGAGCGGGCGGGGTCGGTGTGAGTGGCGGGGTGGTCAGCGCCAGGTGTACGCCACCGCTGCGCCCACGGCGACCAGCGCCACCACCGCCCAGCCGATGCGGTCGATGTGGCGGCGCAGCAGCGGCTCCATGCGCGCGCCGCCCCAGCGCATCAGCGCGGCCACCAGAAAGAAGCGCGCCCCCCGCCCGACGAGCGAGGCCAGCGCGAACGGCAGCAGCGGCATCGCCAGCGCCCCGGCGGCGATGGTGAACACCTTGTACGGAATCGGCGAGAAGCCGGCGATGAACACCGCCCAGGCGCCCCAGGCGTCGAACCACGCCACCGCCTGCTGGTAGGCCGGCCAGTAGCTGCTGCCGCGCAGCCACGGCTCGAGGGCCGCAAACGCCAGCCAGCCGATCAGGTAGCCGGCCAACCCACCCAGCACCGAGGTCCACGTCGTCAGCCACGCCAGCCGCCAGGCCTGCTGCGGGTTGGCCAGCGCCATCGGCGCCAGCATGACGTCGGGCGGTACCGGAAAAAACGACGACTCGGCAAAGCTCAGTGCCGCCAGGTAGCGCGGCGCGTGGCGGTGGCGCGCCCAGCGCAGGGCACGTTCGTACAGGGGGGCAAACAGGCGCATGGTGACGGCGGGTTGGGTGCGGTCAGGCGCTGTGGAACACCAGGCCAGCGTGCTCGCGCATCGCGTGGAAGCGGATCTTGGGCCAGTTGCCCTCCACCGCGCGCAGCGTGGCGGCGTGGTCGAGCAGAATGGCGGGCGCGTCCACGGCATCCCACGCCATGCGGTGGATGTTGGCGTCGATGAAGCGCTTGAGTTCCGCCTCGCCGCCGTTGTCGGGCGGGCAGGTCACCCAGCGCACCACGTGGTAGGGGCTGGCGGCGATGCGCGCCTTGACGCCGTACTCCGTCTCCAGCCGGTGCTGCACCACCTCGAACTGCAGCTGCCCCACCGCGCCGAGCAGCAGCACCGAGCCCGCCATCGGCCGGAAGACCTGGATCGCGCCTTCCTCGCCGAGCTGCTGCAGGCCGGCGCGCAGCTGCTTGGTGCGCAGCGGGTCGGCCACCTCGACGCTGCGGATGATCTCCGGCGCGAAGAACGGCAGCCCGGTGAACTGCAGCGCCTCGCCCTCGGTGAGCGTGTCGCCCAGCTGCAGCAGCCCGTGGTTCGGGATGCCGATGATGTCGCCGGCGTAGGCCTCCTCCAGCAGCTCGCGCCGCTGCGACAGGAACGACACCACCGTGTTGGGCTTGAACTCCTTGCCGGTGCGGGTGATGCGCAGCTTCATGCCGCGCTCGAAGCGGCCGCTGGCCACGCGCACGAAGGCCACGCGGTCGCGGTGCGCAGGGTCCATGTTGGCCTGGATCTTGAACACCACGCCGCTGAACTTGGGCTCGGTCGGCGCCACCTCGCGCTGCAGCGCGGGCTTCGGCCCCGGCGGCGGCGCCAGATCGACCAGCGCGTCCAGCACCTCTTTGACGCCAAAGTTGTTGATGGCCGAGCCAAAAAACATCGGCGTTTGCGTGCCGGCCAAAAAAGCCGCGTGTTCGAACGCCGGGGTGGCGCCTTCCACCAGCTCCAGCTCGTCGCGCGCCTGCTGCCACTCCAGCCCAAAGCGCTGCGCGATGGCGGGGTTGTCGCGCCCGGCCAGGATTTCCTCGTCACCGCCGCGACGGTCTTCGCCCGGGGCAAAGACGCGCATCTGCTCGGCGCGGCGGTCCCACACGCCGTGAAACAGCTTGCCCATGCCCACTGGCCAGGTAAAGGGCACCACCGTCATGCCCAGCTCGCGCTCGATTTCGTCCAGCAGGTCCAGTGGCGCCTTGACCTCCCGGTCCATCTTGTTGATGAAGGTCAGGATCGGCGTATTCCGCGCGCGGCAGACCTGCAGCAGCCGCCGCGTCTGCGGCTCCACCCCGTTGCCGGCGTCGATCACCATCAGCGCCGCGTCCACGGCCGTCAGCACGCGGTAGGTGTCTTCCGAAAAATCCTGGTGGCCCGGCGTGTCCAGCAGGTTGATCACGCAGTCGCGGTACTCCATCTGCATGACCGAGCTGGCCACCGAGATGCCGCGCTGCTTTTCGATTTCCATCCAGTCCGACGTGGCGTGGCGCGCCGCCTTGCGCGCCTTGACGCTGCCCGCGATGTGGATGGCGCCCGAGAACAGCAACAGCTTCTCGGTCAGCGTGGTTTTACCGGCGTCCGGGTGGGAGATGATGGCAAAGGTGCGCCGCCGGCGCACCTCGGAAGCAATGTCTGGCATGGCGCGCGATTATCCCGCACCCCGGCCGCGCGCCCGGCCGCACATCGCTGGGCGACAATCGCCCCATGACCCGACCCACCCGTGCCCCGGCGCGCCGTCCCACGGCGGCGGCGCCCCTGACGTTGGCCGCGCGTTTGCTGCAGGAGACCTTGCGCTTTCAACAGCCGCCCGATGCGCTGCTGGCCGAAGCCTTCCGCGGCCCGCAGCGCGTTGGCGCCCGGCTGCGCCACGCCATGGGCGATGCCCTCTACGCCGCGCTGCGCGACCTGCCGCGCTGGCACTGGCTGGCGGCGGCCCTGCAGGGCCAAGCGGCGGCGCCGCTGGACGTGGCGCGCTACCGCACCCAGCCCGGCTGGTGCGACGCCGTCATGCGCCTTGCGTGGCCGGCGGCGGCCTTGCCGGCGCTGGCCGATGCCGATGCGGCCGCAGCCGCCGAAGTCGAGGCGCTGCAGGCGCGCGCCGCCGGGGTCCCACTGGCGGACACCCCCGAGGCGGTGCGGCTTGGGCTGCCCGATTGGCTCATCGACCGGTTGCGCGACCAGGTCGGCGCAGAGGTCGAGGCGCTGGCCGCCGCCCTGCGCCAGCCCGCCCCGCTGGACCTGCGTGTCAATGCGCTGCGTGCCAAGCGCTCCGCCGTGCTGGCGGAGCTGCAGGCGGCGGGTTTGCCTGCCGCAGCCACGCCGCACGCGCCGTGGGGTATCCGTTTGCCCGCCCGTGTGCCCCTACAGGGGCTGGAGGCCTACGCCCGTGGCGCCATCGAAGTCCAGGACGAAGGCTCGCAACTCATCGCCGCCTTGGTGGGTGCCCGCCGCGGCGAAACCGTGGCCGACTTTTGCGCCGGTGCCGGTGGCAAAACCCTGGCCCTGGGGGCCGACATGCGCGACAGCGGCCGCCTCTACGCCTTGGACACCGTGGCCCGGCGCCTGCAGGCGCTGCCGGCGCGCGCGCAGCGCGCGGGCCTGACCCAGGTGCACCCCATGGCGCTGGCGCACGAACGCGACGAACGCCTGCAACGCCTGGCAGGCAAAATCGACCGCGTGCTGGTGGACGCCCCCTGCACCGGGCTGGGCACGCTGCGCCGGCACCCGCAACTCATGTGGCGCCACCACCCGGACAGCGTTGCCGAACTGGCCGCGCTGCAGCAGCGCATCCTGGCCGCCGCGGCCGCGCTGGTGCGCCCGGGTGGGCGGCTTGTCTACGCCACCTGCAGCCTGTTGGTCGAAGAAAACGAGCACGTCGCCCAAGCCTTCACCGCCGCCATGCGCGGCGACTTCGTCCCGCTGGATGCGCCAACCCTGTTGGCCGAGGCGCGCGTCACCGCGCCGCAGGCCCTGGTCACGGACGGGTATTTGCGCCTGTGGCCGCACCGCCACGGCACCGACGGCTTCTTCGCCGCGGCCTGGCAGCGGCGCGCATAAGCACACAGGCTGTCGCCCCCATCGCTATCGCAAAGTAGTTGATGCCGTTGGGCGTGCTGATAAACCAGGCGTCGCCGTCGAGGTCGGCCAGCGTCCAGAAATCGATGCGCCCGCCGTTGATGAACTCGATAACCGGGCGCGGCTGCGTGCTGGCCTTGCGGATCACCGGCTGATACTGCTCCACCAGCTCGAAGAACACGCGGCTGAAGTAGCTGTCGTTGGGCGCATACCACGCGCACGGCAGGCCCTTTCTGCCGCGCCCATCCTTGCCGCCAAGCGCCCCGCCGGGGTAGGCGACGATCACCTCCTTGAGCATTTCCGTCTTACCCCAGCGCCGCCCCATGCAGCAGACGTTGCGCTTGCTGGCTGCGCGCAGGATGCGGCGCTGGCCAGCGTGCGGGGTGAAGTCGGAGAGGGTCAGTTGCGGCATCCAGCTCCCCGAGTTGCGCGATTCGTGGCCACCCCTGCGGGTGTTTTTCTTATATTTTTCTTATAATGCCACTTGTGAACGTGAAAAGGCGCAATGAACGCACGTATTGATTTCCAGACCATCAACGGGCCGGACGGCAGACCAGCCTTCGTGGTAGTGCCATACGACCAGTTCGTCGCGCTGTACGGGCGCGATGAGCGCGACCTGATCCCCAACGAGGTGGCAGGCATGATCCTGCGCGACGGCATGACGCCAGCGCGCGCATGGCGCGAGCACCTGGGCCTGACGCAGGCCGAAGTCGCCCGTCGTGCTGGCATGTCGCAGGCGGCTCTGTCGCAGATCGAATCCGGCGAGCACAAGCCGCGCAAGGCCACGCGCGAGAAACTGGCCAAGGCGCTGGGCATCACGGTCGAGCAGCTCGCATGATGCCGGGATGAGCGGACCGTGATCGTTCGTCAAACCTCCGTGGGCAGCATCTTGTCGGCCTGAACCCGTTCACCACCATGAGCCTCACCCGCAACGAAATCCGCCGTCGGCTTGCCGCCTTCGCCAAGCAGTGGCAGGACGCTGCCCGCGAAAAATCCCAGGCCCAGGTCTTCTGGCTGCGCATTCTACGAATGCTTTGGCATCCGCGCCGAGAGCGCCACCATCTACGAGCAGGCGGTCAAGAAGCTCGATGGCGCGCCCGGCTTCATCGACAGCTTCATCCCCGGCAAGCTCATCGTCGAACACAAAAGCCTGGGCGCGAACCTGGACGCCGCGTTCGACCAGGCCGCCGACTACTTCCTGGCGCTACCCGAGCACGAACGCCCGCGCTACATCATCACCAGCGATTTTGCGCGCATTCGCCTCTACGACCTGCAAGCAGGGGGCGGCTACCACCAGTGCCGCCTGGCGGAGCTGCCGCGCAAGGCCGACTGGTTCATGTTCCTGGTGGAAGGGGCGCTCGCCGACTACACGGAAGAATCCGAAGCCGACCGCGAGGCGGCCTACGCCATCAGCCAACTGCACGAAGGGCTGCTGCGTGCCCACTTTACCGGGCGCGACCTGGAAGCGCTGCTCACGCGGCTGCTCTTTTGCCTGTTTGCCGACGACACCGGTATCTTTGGCGACAACGGCCTCTTTCGCCGCCTGCTGGAGCGCACGCGCGCCGACGGCGCCGACACCGGGCGCGTGCTGGCCGAACTCTTCCAGGTGCTCAACACCCCGGAAGGCCAGCGCCAGGCCCACCTGGACGAAGACCTGGCGCGCTTTCCCTACATCAACGGCGCGCTCTTTGCCGAGCCCACGCGCATCCCGGCCTTCGACGCGCGCCTGCGCGAGCAGCTGATCACTTGCGCCCGGCTGGACTGGAGCGGCATTTCCCCGGCCATCTTTGGCGCGATGTTCCAGGGCGTGCTCGAAGCGCACAAGCCCGATGAGCGCCGCCAGGCCAGCCGCCGCGAGCTGGGCGCGCACTACACCAGCGAGCGCAACATCCTGCGTGTGATCAACCCGCTGTTCATGGACGCGCTGCGCGCCGAACTCGCCCGCATCAAGAACAACCGCAAGCTGCTGCAAGCCTTCTACGAGCGGCTGTCCACGCTGACGTTTCTGGACCCGGCCTGCGGCTGCGGCAACTTCCTGGTCATCGCCTACCGGGAACTGCGCCTGCTGGAGATGGACGCCATCGAGGCCATGACCGAACTGGGCCTGACCAACGCCGGCATGGGCGGGCTGCTGGACGTGTCGCATCTGTGCCGGGTGCGCGTGTCGCAGTTCTACGGCATCGAGATCGATGAGGCCGCTGCGCACATCGCGCGCGTGGCGCTGTGGATCACCGACCACCAGATGAACCTGGAAGCCGCCGAGCGCTTTGGCACCACCCGGCCCTCCATTCCGCTCTCAGACAGCCCGCACATCGTCTGCGCCAATGCGCTCGCCCTGGACTGGGCCAGCCTGCTGCCGCCCGCGCAGTGTCACTACGTGCTGGGCAATCCGCCGTTTGTGGGGGCCAAATACATGAACCCCGCGCAGCGCGCGGACGTGGACCGCGTCATGGGCCACATCCCAAACAGCGGCCTGCTGGACTATGTGAGCTGCTGGTATGTCAAGGCAACCGAATACGCGCGCGCCAACCCAGCCATCGACATAGCTTTCGTCTCCACCAACAGCATCACCCAGGGCGAGCAGGTCGCTCCGCTGTGGGGCTGGCTGCTCGCGCAAGGCGTGCGCATCCGCTTCGCCCACCGCACCTTCCAGTGGAGCAACGAAGGCAAGGGCGTGGCCGCCGTGCACTGCGTCATCATCGGCTTTGGCTTGAACGAACCCGCGCAGTGCACCCTGTTCGACTACGGCGACAACCCCAAGGGCGAGCCGCTCGCGCACGCTGTGCAGCGCATCAACCCGTATCTGGTGGAAGGGCCTGATGTGCTGCTTGCCAGACGCCAAAAGCCGCTGTGCGACGTGCCAGAGATTGGCATAGGCAACAAACCCATCGACGGCGGCCACTACCTCTTCACGCCCGAGGAAAAAGCGGCATTTGTCGCGCGCGAGCCCAAGGCTGAGCGCTGGTTTCGCCGCTGGATCGGCGCGGACGAATTCATCAACGGCCAGGAACGCTGGTGTCTGTGGCTGGGCAACTGCCCGCCCCATGAGTTGCGCCAGATGCCGGAGGTCATCAAGCGCGTCGAAGCCGTTCGCCGCTACCGGCTGGCAAGCAAAAGCGCGCCGACGCAAAAGCTCGCAGCCACGCCAACCCGCTTTCATGTGGAGAACATCCCGGATGCGCCGTATCTGGTGATCCCGGAAGTTTCGTCAGAGCGGCGCGCGTTCATCCCTATCGGTTTCTTGCATGCGGATGCGTTGGCAAGCAATTTGATGCGCATTGTTCACCACGCCACCCACTACCACTTCGGCATCCTCTCCAGCACCATGCACAACGCCTGGGTGCGCGCGGTGTGCGGGCGGCTGGAGAGCCGCTACCGCTACTCCGCCAGCATCGTCTACAACAACTTCCCCTGGCCCAGCCCCACGGACGCGCAGCGCGCCGCCATCGAAACCGCCGCGCAATGGGTGCTCGATGCCCGCGCGCAGTTTCCCGGCGCAACACTGGCCGACCTCTACGACCCGCTCACCATGCCGCCTGCGCTGGTCAAGGCCCACGCGGCGCTCGACCGCGCGGTGGACGCGGCCTACGGCTACCGTGGCGGCAAGGACGACCCCGCGCGCGTGGCCTTTCTGTTTGCGCGCTACCAGCAACTGGCCGCGCCGCTGGCCCCCGCAAGCCGCGCGCGGAGGCGCAAGGCTTGACAAAAAACGCCATCAGGATGAGCATGCTACGCTTGCCGTCAGGCGCTTTACCCAGCACACCACATCAACAATGACTTTCACCGCGCACCGGACTGCGTTTCAATTTCATATCGAGCGCAACGGCCAGGATACGCATACCGTGCCAGCAGGCGTGCTGATCCAGATTTTGGAGAATGCACAACGCGCGTTCGAGCTGATCGGCCTGCACCTTGCAGGTCGCGGCATCAAGGAGCGGGCGCGCGTCCCGTCCCATATCAGCCAAAGCCTGCAACTGGTCTGCACCGTTCCAGAGCCTGGCAGCTATGTGTTACCCGTTGAGATCGGCGGCGAAGCCGATTTGTTTCAACAAGATTTGGCAGGCAAAGCCTTTTCCATTTTCAAACGAATTGTCCAAGGTGTTGCCCGTCAGAATGCCGAGGCCCTGCACCAGGCAATGCCAGATCCAAACATCCAGCGCCGGGTGCTTGATTCCATCAAAGGAATGGCCCCCCGCGCAGGTGCGCCGTGGAGGCTAGAGCTGCAAGACGAGCAAAGGCAACCATTCGCTTGTCTAGATGAGAAAACCATTCCGTTTGTCGAAACCGTGCTGGTGCCAAAGGAGCAACGGGAGGCCGCGCGTGTGGTCACCGGAGAAATGAAAAGTATCGATTTCGCCGAGCGTAAGGTCACCATCATTTATCCGCCGACCAGCAAGGAACTCGCCTGCATCTACGAAGAAGCGGTAGAAGATTTTCTCTATGAAAAACGCAGAGACCTGATCCAGGTCACTGGTCGTGTGGTGCTCGATGAGCAAGGCTTGCCCAAGCAAATCATCGATGTGACAGACATTCGCGATCTCGATCTGTCTCCTCTTGTGATCGATAAAGTGCGCTATGGCAAGATCCACCTGAAAGCTAATCGATCTCTGACGATGGAGCCTTTTTTGGATGAGACCAAGCAGCTCATGTGCATCGAAGACGAAGCGCTGGCCATCGATGTTTATGCCACGACGCGGGAGTCATTGCTGGCAGAGCTGCACGAACAGATTGCAATGTTGTGGCAGGAGTATGCAAAAGCGCCCGACGAGGAATTGGATGTTGCGGCGCTGAAACTCAAGCATGTGTTGCGAAATGCCTTCACAGAGGTTGATCATGCCCCGTAAAAGAAGCGAGATCGAGAAAAGCCTGCTGAAAAAAGGTTTTCGCAACAGGGAAGGTGATCACAGCTATTTCCACTACTATACGCGGCAAGGCAAGAAGACAATGGTGTTTACAAAAACCAGCCACGGCGCTCAGGAAATCGACGACCACCTGGTCGCGCGCATGGCAAAACAATGCAAGTTGAGTAACAAAGACTTTCTCCTGTTCATCGACTGCGCATTGGATCGTGATGCCTATGAAGCGAAGCTGATCGCGCTCGGAGTGGTCGGCTAGGAAATGGCTGCCACGCCAAAGACACGTGAGCCGGTGGCCCAATCCACTGTCTCACGCCGCGCGCGTAGGCGGTCGCCGCAGGTGGGGTAGGCGTCCCAGACACCTCTCCTTCTGAACGGTTGCGCACGGTTGATGGCGACGCGAAACTGTGCGCGGGTGTAACGTGCAGTCTTTTACGTGGGCGGTCCACCTTCGAGTAACTGCTCAGGGCCACGGCGAACCACCTCGCTGTGGTCACACCCAAACGTCCGCGCAGACACCAAACGCCGGTGTTGACAAATTTGGCGGGTGCATGTAGCGTCTGTAACGTAACGGTGCGTCTTGATGCGGGCGGATTAACGTTATTCGAGTGCCGCACCGGGGTGTGGGTTACCGCCGGCCCACATCACATCTCCACCCATCGAAGCGCCGACACTCTTCGCAAAAGCTCCTGCCTTTCGTCTTCCTAGTCGTTTTCTGGCGGCGACACGCTGGAGCAGGCGTTGGACAACGCGGTCGAGGCGATCGAGCTGCACTTGGAGGGCTTGACGGAAGACGGCAGCGATGTGCCGCAGCCCAAGCCCCTTTCCGCGCACACGGTCAACCCTGACTATGCAGGCGGCGTGTGGGCACTGGGGGAGGTTGACACCACGCGCTTTGACGGCAAGGCGGAAACGGCATGACGCGCTCGGGCTTTCTGGCCAAGGCCGCGCAGCAAGCCATGCGAGGCTGAGCGCATCGCTGCGCGCCCTCTGTCCTGCCGCGGCTGCGCTCGATGACGATGGCGCCATCGCCTGGATAGCGCCCATGGTGCGGGTGGCGGGACTCGAACCCGCACGGCCTTACGGCCTCAGGATTTTAAGTCCTGTATGTCTACCGGTTCCATCACACCCGCAGCGCAATGGCAGGCGAGGATTCTATCGGTGGATCCGCGATCCCGGCCTCCCCCCCAGACCCCCGCCTTACAATCGCAGCTTTGACCCAGCGGTGGCGATCATGAGCCAAGACAATCCTCCGTTCGAAATCCACGTCCACGGTGACGTCCCCCTGCGCGACGACGTGGACTACCCCCAGATCCAGGAGGCGCTGCGGCCGCTGTGGAAGTACGTGGGCGCACGTTCGCTCATCGATGCCGCCGCCAGCGCCTACGAAGAGGAGCCCGGCATCCGCTTCGACCCCAAGGAACATGTCCTGCAGATGTGCTGGACGATCGAGGGCGACGAGGACTTTCGCCTGGCGATCGAAGAGGCCTGCATGGGCCTCAACGAGATCGCGGCCACGGGCGCGGCGATCGAGGTCTCGTTCTACGACCTCGACTTCGACGAGGAGGAGGCCCCCCCCGATGCGGAAGCACGCGACGACTTCCTGATGTGCTTCGTCGGGCCCACACCGGCGGCCATCATGCAGGTGCAGCGCGACTTGCTGGTGCAGGATGTCGTGCAGCTGATGGAGCGGCACTTCGACGCGTCGGAGCTGGGCGGTGTGGTGGAGGCCATCGACCGCCTGTTTGCCAACCGCTTCGACGCGATGGTCAACTCGCTGCAACTGGGCCGCCCGCCGCGCGGCGCCGGCCCGAGCGGTGGCCACGGCGGCCCGCGCAAGCCGCGCCACTTGCACTGACCGCGCCCGCGCGCGCCGTCGGGGGTCAACCGGCGGTGACGGCGATGCCCTTGAACTCGCCGCTGGCAATGCGCTGGCGCCACTCGGCCGGGCCGCTTTCGTGCACGCTGGTGCCGCTGGCGTCCACCGCCACGGTCACCGGCATGTCGCGAACCTCGAATTCGTAGATTGCCTCCATCCCCAGGTCTTCGAACGCGACCACGCGCGCGGCCTTGATCGCCTTGGCCACCAGGTAGGCAGCGCCCCCAACGGCCATCAGGTAGGCGCTGCGGTTGTCCTTGATCGCTTCGATCGCCACCGGTCCGCGCTCCGACTTGCCGATCATCGCAATCAGCCCGGTTTGCTCCAGCATCATGCGCGTGAACTTGTCCATGCGCGTGGCCGTCGTCGGGCCGGCGGGGCCCACCACCTCGTCACGGACCGGGTCCACCGGGCCGACGTAGTAGATGACGCGGTTGGTGAAGTCCACCGGCAGCTTCTCACCCTTGGCCAGCAGATCGGCGATGCGCTTGTGCGCGGCGTCGCGGCCGGTCAGCATCTTGCCGTTGAGCAGCAGCTTTTGCCCCACCTTCCACGACGCCACTTCCTCCTTGGTCAGGGTGTCGAGGTTGACACGCTTGGCGCTTTGCGTGTCGGGCGTCCAGGTCACGGCAGGCCAGTCTTCCAGCTTGGGCGGCTCCAGCTTGGCGGGGCCGCTGCCGTCGAGGTGGAAGTGCACGTGCCGCGTGGCCGCGCAGTTGGGGATCATGGCCACCGGCAGGCTGGCCGCGTGCGTGGGGTAGTCCAGGATCTTGACGTCCACCACCGTCGTCAGCCCCCCCAGGCCTTGCGCGCCGATGCCCAGCGCGTTGACCTTCTCGTACAGCTCCAGCCGCAGTTCCTCCACGCGGGTCAGTGTGGCGCCGGCCTTCTTTTTGTCGATCAGCGCGTGGATGTCCACCGGCGCCATGAGCGCCTCTTTGGCCAACAGCATGGCCTTCTCGGGCGTGCCACCGATGCCGATGCCGAGGATGCCCGGCGGACACCAGCCTGCACCCATGGTGGGCACGGTCTTGAGCACCCAATCCACGATCGAGTCCGACGGGTTGAGCATGACCATCTTGGACTTGTTTTCCGAGCCACCGCCCTTGGCCGCGCAGATGACCTCGATGCCGTCACCGGGCACGATTTCGTAGTGCACCACGGCGGGGGTGTTGTCCTTGGTGTTTTTGCGCGCGCCGGCCGGGTCGGCCAGCACCGAGGCGCGCAGCGGGTTGTCCGGGTTGAGGTAGGCGCGGCGCACGCCCTCGTTGACCATCTCCTGCACGCTCATGGTTGCGTCGGGCCAGGTCACGTTCATGCCCACCTTCAAAAACACCACCGCAATACCGGTGTCCTGGCAGATCGGGCGGTGGCCCTCGGCGCTCAGGCGGCTGTTGGTCAGGATTTGCGCGATCGCATCCTTGGCGGCGGGGCTTTGCTCACGCTCGTAGGCCTGCCCCAGCGCCTGGATGTAGTCGACGGGGTGGTAGAAGCTGATGTACTGGAAGGCGTCGGCGATCGACTGGATCAGGTCGTCCTGGCGGATGGCGGTCATGGTGCAGGTCCTTGGTGTGACGCGGCCGGGGCGTTGCGCAGCGGCGCGCGGTGAGCGGGCGTGCGGCGCCTCAATGCGGCTCGTCGTCGCCCGGGTGGTGGATGAGTTTTTCGGTCAGGGCAATGGCCAGTGCGCTGAGCAAAAAGACCGCGTGGATCACGGTCTGCCACAGCAGCACCTTTTCGGTGTAGTTGCCAGCGTTGATGAAGGTCTTGAGCAGGTGGATGGAACTGATGCCGATGATCGCGGTGGCGAGCTTGACCTTGAGCACGCCGGCGTTGACGTGGTTGAGCCACTCCGGCTGATCCGGGTGCCCCTCCAGCCGCAGCCGGCTGACGAAGGTTTCGTACCCCCCCACGATGACCATGATGAGCAGGTTGCTGATCATCACCACGTCGATGAGCGCCAGCACCACCAGCATGATGATGGTTTCGTTGAGGCCGTCCAGTGGCGCCGTGGGCACGTAGCCGATGCTGGTGACGAGCTTGTCCAGCGCGGCGCTGTTGCCGAACGCGGCCTCGATGAGGTGCACCAGCTCCACCCAAAAGTGGTACACGTACACCGCTTGCGCTACGATCAGGCCGATGTAGAGCGGCAACTGCAGCCAACGGCTGGCAAAGATCAGCTTGGGCAGTGGCGGAATGGGTTTGTGGATGTTGGCCATGGGACGGATCACCTCGGCAAGGCGCGCCAATTGTAGTGGCGCGGCCCCGCGCGCCGCTGGTGCGTTTGCGTAAGGGCCTCGTCAGAGACCCGCTGCACAGTTCGCGGCTATCGTTGTCCCCACTCCAAACGTCCTGAGGAGACCCCGACATGGCTGAATCGACCTCCGCCATCACCTCGATGCTGGTAGAAAACCGCGTCTTCGATCCCAACCCGGCGCTGGTGGCGCAGGCGCGCGTGTCCGGCATGGACGCCTACCGCGCCTTGTGTGCCGAGGCCGAGGCGGATTTCGAAGGCTTTTGGGCCAAGCGCGCGCGCGAACTGCTGGCCTGGCACAAGCCCTTTACCCAGGTGCTGGACGAGTCCAACAAGCCCTTTTACAAGTGGTTTGCCGACGGCGAGCTCAACGCCTCGTACAACTGCCTGGATCGCCACATCGGCACCCCGGTCGAGCACAAAACCGCCATCATCTTCGAAGCCGACGATGGCGCGGTCACGCGCGTGACCTACAAGGAGCTGCTGGCGCGCGTGAGCCAGTTTGCCAACGCGCTCAAGTCACTGGGGGTCAAGAAGGGCGATCGCGTCGTCATCTACATGCCCATGACCATCGAAGGTGTGGTGGCGATGCAGGCGTGTGCGCGCATCGGCGCCACCCACAGCGTGGTGTTTGGCGGGTTTTCGGCCAAGGCGTTGCAGGAGCGCATCCAGGATGCGGGCGCGGTGGCCGTCATCACCGCCAACTTCCAGATGCGCGGCGGCAAGGAATTGCCCCTCAAAGGCATCGTCGACGAGGCCCTGGCGCTGGGCGGTTGCGACACCGTGCGGCACGTGGTGGTGTGGCAGCGCACCAGCAGCGCCTGCAACATGGTGGCCGGGCGTGACGTGTGGCTGCACGACGCCCTGGCGGGGCAAAGCACCGAGTGCCCGCCCGAATTCGTCGGCGCCGAGCACCCGCTGTTCATCCTCTACACCTCCGGCTCCACCGGCAAGCCCAAGGGGGTGCAGCACTCCACCGGCGGCTACCTGCTGTGGGCGCAGCAGACCATGCTGTGGACGTTCGACCTCAAGGACAGCGACGTCTTCTGGTGCACGGCCGACATCGGCTGGATCACCGGCCACACCTATGTCGCCTACGGTCCGCTGGCGGCGGGCGCCACGCAAATCATCTTCGAGGGCGTGCCGACCTACCCCAACGCCGGGCGCTTCTGGCAGATGATCGAGCGCCACAAGGCCACCATCTTCTACACCGCGCCCACGGCCATCCGCTCGCTGATCAAGGCGTCGGACACCGACGCGGCGGTGCACCCCAAAAACTGGGATTTGTCGAGCCTGCGCATCCTGGGTTCGGTCGGCGAGCCGATCAACCCCGAGGCGTGGATGTGGTACTACAAGCACGTCGGCGGCGAGCGCTGTCCGATCGTCGACACCTTCTGGCAGACCGAAACCGGCGGTCACATGATCACGCCGCTGCCCGGGGCCACGCCGCTGGTGCCGGGTTCGTGCACGCTGCCGCTGCCGGGCATCTTTGCCGCCATCGTCGATGAGCAGGGGAACGAAATGCCCCACGGTCAGGGCGGCATTCTGGTGGTCAAGAAACCCTGGCCGTCGATGATTCGCACCATCTGGGGCGACCCGGAGCGCTTCAAGAAGAGCTACTTCCCCGAGGAGCTCAAGGGCTACTACCTGGCTGGCGACGGGGCGGTGCGCTCCGAAGACCGCGGCTACTTCCGCATCACGGGCCGCATCGACGATGTGCTCAACGTCAGCGGCCACCGCATGGGCACGATGGAAATCGAATCGGCCCTGGTGGCCAAGACCGATCTGGTGGCCGAAGCGGCGGTCGTCGGCCGTCCGGACGACCTGACCGGTGAGGCCATCGTGGCCTTTGTCGTGCTCAAGCGCCCGCTGCCGCAGGGTGAGGAGGCCAAGCAGATCGCCAACGAGTTGCGCAACTGGGTGGCCAAGGAGATCGGCCCGATCGCCAAGCCCAAGGACATCCGCTTTGGCGAAAACCTGCCCAAGACGCGCTCGGGCAAGATCATGCGCCGCCTGCTGCGCGCCATCGCCAAGGGCGAGGCGATCACGCAGGACGTCTCGACGCTGGAGAATCCGCACATCCTCGAGCAGCTGGCCAAGACCAACTGAGCGCACGGATCGCATCGGCCGCGCCGCGCTGGTGGCGACGCGGTCGGCGCGCCGTCCCCGTGGACGGGCAGGGGGCGGCGGGCGTCGGCCGTATCCCTGCGGCGCCATCCCCAAAAAAGAGGCTCGCCACGGGGCGAGCCTGGCATTTTTTCGGTGCGCCGTGCGCCCGTGCCGACGTCCGGGGTGGTGACGCGCCGGGCGCTGGTGGTGCCGATTACTTCAGGCTCAGCACCCAGGCCGCCAGCTTCTTGGCTTCGGCCTCGCTGACCTGCGGGTTGGCCGGCATCGGGATGGCGCCCCAGACGCCCGAGCCGCCCTTTTGAATCTTGGTGGCGAGCATGTCGACCGCCTTGGCGTCGCCGGCGTATTTCTTGGCCACGTCCTTGTACGCGGGGCCGACCAGCTTCTTGTCGGTCGCATGGCAGGCCATGCAGTTTTTGGCTTTTGCCAGGGCCTCGTCGGCCAACGCCGGGGCCGAGACGGCGGCAGCGGCGGCGAGGATCAGCAGTGCGCGTTTCATGGTGCGGTTCCTTATGCCAAGTGGGGTTTGAATGTGGACACGCAAGGCGCGTCGGTTAGGATTCTATCGGCGCGCATCCAGCGCACAATGCGCATTTACAGGTTGTTGCAACGGATACGTGTGACCGCGCACGCATCCCGGGCGCACGGCGATTGGGGGGTGGTCATGGCGTTTTTGGTGTTGGGGGTGATCCTGCTGGTCCTCAAATGGGCCGAAGTTGCGTGGGTGGCGACGCTGCCCTGGGGCTGGGTGCTGGCACCCTTTGGGTTGGCGGCGCTGTGGTGGTGGTGGGCGGACTGGTCGGGCTACACGCGCCGGCAGGCCATGAAGCGCGAGGAGGCGCGCAAGGCCGCGCGCCTGGAAAAAGCGCGCGCCGATTTGCGTGCCCGCACGCCGCGCAGGTGATGGCGCGGCTGGCACAATAACCGCGCCGAATGCCACCCGCCGACCGGCTGGCGCCGGTCGAGCGCCCCGTCCCGTTGGTTTTGCTTTGCCCGTCTGAGAGCGTCTACCATGCCCATTTACCGTTCCCACACCACCACCCACGGCCGCAACATGGCCGGCGCGCGCGCGCTCTGGCGCGCCACCGGCATGAAGGATGGCGACTTCGACAAGCCCATCATCGCCGTGGCCAACAGCTTCACGCAGTTCGTCCCGGGCCACGTGCACCTGAAGGACCTGGGCCAGCTCGTCGCGCGCGAGATCGAGGCCGCCGGCGGCGTGGCCAAGGAATTCAACACCATCGCGGTCGATGATGGCATTGCCATGGGCCACGACGGCATGCTCTATTCCCTGCCCAGCCGCGAGCTGATCGCCGACAGCGTGGAGTACATGGTCAATGCGCACTGCGCCGATGCGCTGGTGTGCATCTCCAATTGCGACAAGATCACCCCCGGCATGCTGATGGCGGCGATGCGGCTCAACATCCCGACCGTGTTCGTCTCGGGCGGGCCGATGGAGGCTGGCAAGGTGCGGCTGGCGGTGCCGGGCGAGCAGACGGTGCAGATCAAAAAGCTCGACTTGGTCGATGCGATGGTGATGGCCGCCGATCCGCATGTCGATGACACCACCGTGGCCGAGGTGGAGCGCTCGGCGTGCCCGACCTGCGGTTCGTGCTCGGGCATGTTCACCGCCAACTCCATGAACTGCCTGACCGAGGCGCTGGGCTTGAGCCTGCCCGGCAACGGCACGGTGTTGGCCACGCACGCCGACCGCGAACAGCTCTTTCGCCGCGCCGGGCGCCTGATCGTCGAACTGGCGCGTCGTTACTACGAGCAGGACGACGAGAGCGTGCTGCCGCGCTCGATCGCCACGTTCGAGGCGTTCGAAAACGCCATGTCGCTCGACATCGCCATGGGCGGCTCGACCAACACCGTGCTGCACCTGCTGGCCACCGCGCGCGAGGCGGAGGTCAACTTCACCATGGCCGACATCGACCGCCTCTCGCGCCGCGTGCCCACGCTGTGCAAGGTGGCGCCCAACACCAACAAGTACCACATCGAGGACGTGCACCGCGCCGGCGGCATCATGGGCATCCTGGGCGAGCTGGCGCGCGCCGGCCTGTTGCACACCTCGGCACGCACGGTGCACAGCCCGACCCTGGGCGATGCGCTGGCGCATTGGGACGTGATGGTGACCCCCTCGGAAGAGGTGCGCACCTTCTACCGTGCCGGCCCGGCGGGCATCCCGACGCAGCAGCCCTTTAGCCAGAGCACGCGCTGGCCGTCGTTGGACCTGGACCGCCAGGCGGGCTGCATCCGCTCGGTCGAGCACGCGTACTCCCAAGACGGCGGTCTGGCGGTGTTGTACGGCAACCTGGCGCAGGACGGTTGCATCGTCAAGACGGCCGGCATCGACGAGAGCATGTACGAGGTGGAGCAACTGCGCTACACCACCAGCGTGCCGACGTCGGTGCTGCGCGTCTTCGAAGGGCCGGCGCGGGTGTTCGAAAGCCAGGACGCGGCGGTGGAGGCGATTTTGGGCGATCAAATCCGCCCCGGTGACGTGGTGGTCATCCGCTACGAAGGCCCGCGCGGCGGCCCCGGCATGCAGGAGATGCTCTACCCGACGTCCTACCTCAAATCCAAGGGGCTGGGCAAGGTCTGCGCGCTGCTGACCGATGGGCGCTTCTCCGGGGGAACGTCGGGGTTGTCGATCGGTCACGTGTCGCCGGAGGCGGCCGCCGGTGGCGTGATCGGCCTGGTGCGCGAGGGCGACCGGATTCGCATCGACGTCACGCGCCGTGCCATCGAGCTGATGGTGGACGACGCCGAGCTGCAACGGCGCCGGGCCGAGCAGGACGCCCTGGGCTGGAAGCCGGCCAAGCCGCGCAAGCGCAAGGTCTCCGCCGCGCTCAAGGCATACGCCATGCTGGCCATGAGCGCCGACAAGGGGGCGGTGCGGGACGTCTCCCGCCTGGGCGACTGAGGTGGCGCTCAGCCCGCGCTGCGTCGGCGTGTCCAGGCGGCGCGCAGCGCGATGGACAGCACCAGGACTTCCTCTTGCGTCAGATCCGGGAAGTGCTCCTTCACCCGCAGCGGCACGTGGTGGGTGAGGGCCTGCCCGGCGATCCCCTGTCGGGGGTCCAGCAACGGCCGGCACAGTTCCAAGGCTTCTTCGAACACCGCCCGTACCCGGTGGTAGTGGCGCTGTTCAACGGTGCGGACATCCATGGCATCCCTATATGGACGCCTCCCGTTTGCCAAGGACGATTTTTGGTGTGCTGGGACAGATAGGCTGCAGTTCTATATCCGGCCTGTTGTGCAGGAATAGACCTGCTGGCCCTGATGGAATCCGCTGACCCGCGCCTCATTCTCCTGAAGGACTCGAAGTCCTTGTAAGCCATACAGGCTTGGCGGGTCACGGT
>NZ_VJOL01000023.1 GCF_007556705.1 Tepidimonas thermarum
AGCAAGATCGCATAAGCGGCTTCCAAGGGGTTGGTTTCGACTCGTATTGCCATGAGGGTTACACTCCTTTCTCGAAGTCATGGCGTCAGACCCACCCTCGCGCTGTCTGCTGGGCGGGGAGCGTAGGCGCGTAGCGCCGGAGATCCCCGCCCAGCAGACAACCGGCAAAATGGAATTTACAGAAAGAACGATACACAACTACCTGGCGGCGATCGAGCACATCCTGACGCGCCCCTACGGCTTGTTTTTGTGCGTGGGGCCCACGGGGTCGGGCAAGACCACCACGCTGCACGCAGCGCTGCAGCGCCTCAACACCCCTAAGCGCAAGGTCTGGACGGCCGAAGACCCGGTGGAAATCACGCAGCGCGGGCTGCGCCAAATCCAGGTCAACGCCAAAATCGGCTGGACCTTTGCCAAGGCGCTGCGCTCGTTGCTGCGCGCCGACCCTGACGTGATCATGGTGGGCGAGGTGCGCGATGCCGAGACGGCCGAGATGGCGATCGAGGCCTCGCTGACCGGGCATTTCGTGATGTCCACGCTGCACACCAACTCGGCCGCCGAGACCGTGCTGCGCCTGGTCGACCTGGGGGTGGACCCGTTTTCGTTCGCCGATTCGTTGCAGGGCATTTTGGCCCAGCGGCTGGTGCGTAGGCTGTGCACCGCGTGTGTCGATTACGAGCCCCTGGGGCCGCAGCGCCTGCGCGAGTGGATGCAGGACTACCAAAGTGCGCTGCCCGAGGATCACCCGCTGCGCGATGCGCAGGCGCTGGAGCGCGAGTGGCGCCAGCATTTCAGCCGCGATGGTGAGCTCATGATCGCGCACGCGCCCGGATGTCCCGAGTGCGGGCACACGGGCTACCGCGGGCGGCTGGCGCTGCACGAGCTGCTGGTGAGCAGCCCGGAGATTCGGCGCCTGATCCAACTGCGCAGCCGGCCGGCCGACATCCAGCTGCAGGCGGTGCGCGAGGGCATGCGCACCCTGCGCCAAGACGGCATCGAAAAGGCGTTGCTGGGGTTGACGACCCTGGCCGAAGTGCGCGCCAACTGCAACGTCTGACGGCCTGCGTGCGCGGCCCCTTAGCAGCCGCGCGTGATGGGCATGTCCACCTCCGGCGCGCGCGCCAGGTGCTTGGCCAGTTCCAGCTTGGCGATCGCGTTGCGGTGCACCTCGTCGGGGCCGTCGGCCAAGCGCAGCGTGCGCTGGTGGGCATAGCTGCGCGCCAGTGGTGTGACCTGCGAAACACCAGCACCGCCAAAGGCCTGGATGGCCCAGTCGATGACCCGGCACGCGACGTTGGGGGCCACCACCTTGATCATGGCGATTTCGGTCTTGGCCGCCTTGTTGCCCACCGTGTCCATCATGTAGGCGGCTTTGAGGACGAGCAGCCGCGCCTGCTCGATCAGGCAGCGCGCTTCCGCGATGCGTTCGTGCCAAATGGTTTGCGCCGCCAGCGGCTTGCCAAACGCCACCCGGGTGTTGAGACGCTGGCACATCAGCTCCAGCGCCCGCTCGGCCGCCCCGATCGAGCGCATGCAGTGGTGGATGCGCCCGGGGCCCAGCCGCCCCTGTGCGATCTCGAAGCCGCGCCCTTCGCCGAGCAGGATGTTTTCGGCCGGCACGCGCACGTCGTTGAGCTCGATTTCCATGTGCCCGTGCGGCGCGTCGTCAAAACCAAACACCGACAGCGCGCGCACGACGCGGATGCCCGGGGCGTCGGCAGGCACCACGATCATCGACTGCTGCGCGTGGCGCGGCGCCTCCGGGTTGGTTTTGCCCATGACGATGTAGACCGCGCAGCGCGGGTCGCCCGCGCCGGAGGACCACCACTTGCGCCCGTTGATGACGTAGTGGTCGCCATCGCGCTCGATGCGGCACTGGATGTTGGTGGCGTCGGATGAGGCCACCTCGGGTTCCGTCATCAGAAAGGCGGAACGGATCTCGCCACGCAGCAGCGGTTCGAGCCAGCGCTCCTTGATCGGCTCGCTGGCGTAGCGCTCCAGGGTTTCCATGTTGCCGGTGTCGGGGGCCGAGCAATTGAACACCTCGGCGGCCCAGGTCACCCGGCCCATGATTTCGCACAGTGGCGCGTATTCCAGGTTGCTCAAGCCTTGCGGCGCGCGTGGCGAGTTGGGCAAGAACAGGTTCCACAGCCCGGCGGCGCGCGCCTTGGGTTTGAGCTCCTCGACGATGCGGGTGGGCAGCCAGGGGTTGCCGGCGGCGCGGTTGGCCTCCACCTCGGCCTCGAAGCGCTCCTCGTTGGGGTAGACGTGCTCGTCCATGAAGGCGATGAGGCGCTCGCGCAGCGCTTGAACACGGGGGCTGTAAGCAAAGTCCATGGCGATCTCCAGGGGGGATGGGAAAGGGGTCACGCGGCCTGTTGGGCAAAGCGCCAGGCCAGCTGCGCCAGGGGCCGCGCGCCGGCCGCGCTTTGGCGCGCCTGCGCGCTGGAGGCGATACCCAGCTCGACCCGCTTGGCGATGCCCTGCAGAATGGCGGCGAGCCGAAAGGCGTTGTAGGCCAGGTAAAAGGGCCAGTCGCGGCGCAGCGCCTGCGGGTCGGCAAAACCCGTTTGTTCGCAGTAGCGCTCGATGTACTCGTCTTCCGAGGGGATGCCCAGCGCCGCCAGGTCCAGCCCGGCAATGCCGCGGAAAGCCCCCGGCGCGATGTGCCACGACATGCAGTGGTAGCTGAAGTCGGCCAGCGGATGGCCCAGCGTCGAGAGCTCCCAGTCCAACACCGCCACGATGCGTGGCTCGTGCGGGTGGAACATCAGGTTGTCGAGCCGGTAGTCGCCGTGCACGATGCTCACCAGCGACTCATCGCGCGCCTGTGGCGGCAGATGCGCGGGCAGCCATGCCATCAGCGCGTCCATCTCCGGGATGGGCTCGGTGATCGAGGCGACGTATTGCTTGCTCCAGCGCGCGATCTGCCGCTCGAAGTAGTTGCCCGCTTTGCCATAGTCGGCCAGTCCCACGGCCTGCACGTCCACCCGGTGCAGGGTGGCCAACACGCGGTTCATCTCCAGGTAGTGCGCACGCCGCTGCTGCGGCGTCATCCCGGGCAGCGACTGGTCCCACAACACCCGCCCCTCGACGCATTCCATGACGTAGAAGGCGCGGCCGATCACGGACTCGTCTTCACACAGCACGTGCATGCGCGCCACCGGCACACCGGTGCCCGCCAGCGCCTGCATGACGCGAAATTCGCGCTCGATTGCGTGCGCCGATGGCAGCAGCTTGGCCGCAGGCCCCGGTTTGGTGCGCATCACATAGGTGCGCGCTGGGGTGACCAGGCGGTAGGTGGGGTTGGACTGGCCCCCGGGGAATTTTTCGACCGACAGCGGCCCGGCAAAGCCGGGCAAATGGGCGCTTAGCCAGCGCTGCAGCGCGGCGGTGTCGATGGCGTGGCCGGTGGTGTGGTCAGGGGCAGCGGTGGACTCGGACATGGCGGGTCAGGGCAAGGGCCGACCCGCCTGCCGCATGGCCGGGGGTCAGGGTTCGGATTCGACGATGCGCATGAGCTGCGCGCGGTCGCGCACCACCAGGCCACCGGGCTCGATGCGGATCGCACCGTCGCGCTCCATGGCCTTGAGTTCCTGGTTGACGCGCTGGCGCGAGGCGCCCAGCAGCTGCGCCAGCTCCTCCTGCGCCAGCTGCAAGCCGATGCGGATTTCGTTGCCGTTGCTCAGGCACGGCACGCCGTAGGAGCGGCACAGGTGCAACAGCTGCTTGGCCAGCCGGGCGCGCAGGGGCAGGGTGTTGAGGTCCTCGACCAAACCAAAGAGCGTGCGAATGCGCCGCGCGTGCAGGCGCAGCAGGGCCTCGTAGAGCTCGACGTGCTGGTCCAAGATCTTGCGAAAGTCGCTGCGGGCCACGCACAGCAGCGTCGTGGCGCCATGGGCGTAGGCATCGTGCGTGCGCGCATCCCCGTCGAACATCGCCACGTCGCCAAACCACACCCCCGGCTCCACGTAGGTCAGGGTGATTTGCTTGCCCGTGATGGAGGTCGAGCTCACACGCACGGCCCCCTTGGCCACGGCGCTCCACACCGTCGGCGGATCGCCGCGCGCGGCGATCAGGTCGCCGTCCTGGTAGCGTTTGACGAAGGCGCATCGGAGGATGTCGTGCCGCAGCGACGGAGAAAGACTGGAAAACCAGCGACCATGGTTGATCGCCTCGCGTTCCTCCATTGTCAGAATCGGCTCGTCGAGGGGCTGTCGTGTGAGCGACTGAACGGTCATGGGGATGTCTCCTCGGTGACCCCGTGGCGCTGGGGCGCATCGCCGCGCCGGCCGATGCGCCGCCGCAGCCCGGTCAGCGGTACTGGGGGGTGCGTTTGTCGAGAAAGGCGCGAATGCCCTCCCCGGCGTTGGGGTGGTGCAGATTGCGCACGAAATGGTCGCGCTCGTCGCGCAATTGTGCCGCCAGCGACTGCGACTGCGCGTCGTTGGCCAGGGACTTGATGCTGGCCAGGGCGTTGGGCGCCTTGGCGTTGAGCCGTTCGCACAGGCGCAGCGCCTCATCCAGCGCCTCGCCAGGCGCGGCCACGGCCGTCACCAGGCCGAGCTGGTGCAGCCGCTGCGCACCCACGCGATCACCCAGCATCAGCAGCTGCAACGCGGTGGCACGCGGCAGCTGGCGCAGCAGGCTCCAGGTGGCGCCGCCGTCCGGCGACAGCGCCACGTTGACGTAGGCCATGACGAAGACCGCGTCGTGCGCGGCCACCAGCAGGTCGCACGCCAGCGCCAGCGAGAACCCCGCGCCCGCGCACGCCCCCTCGACGGCGGCCACGACTGGCTTGGGAAAGCTGCGCACCGCTTCGATCCAGCTGTGCAGCGCCTCGATGCTGTCGGCCTGCACGTCCGGCGATTGCTGGCGGTTGGCCAGCAACCGCTGCAGGTTACCGCCGGCGCAAAAGGTGTTGCCCGCGCCGGTGATGACGACGGAGCGCACCTCGGCGTTGCGCTCGGCGGCGATCAGCGCTTCGATGCCGGCGACATAAATCTCGGGCCCGAGCGCGTTGCGGTGTTCCGGATTGTGAATGGTCAGCACCAGCGTCTGACCCTGGCTGTGGCTTTTGAGCGTGGCGGTCATGGCATCACTCCTCGGTGTGCAGCAGACTCAGCCCCAGCGCGCCGCGGCGGCGCAGCCAGGGGGAGGGGCGGTAGCGCATGTCGCCATAGACGGTTTGCAGGTTGAACAAGATCTCCAGCACGCTGGCGGCGCCCACCCGGTCGCCCATGGCCAGCGGCCCCATTGGATAGCCCAACCCCAGGGTGACGGCGGTTTCCAGGTCCGCCGGCGAGCAAATGCCCTGCTGGCAGATGTCCGAGGCGATGTTGACGATCGTGGCCACCACCCGCTGGGTGACGAAGCCGCCGCTGTCGCGGATCACGCTGACGGCCTTGCCATCGCGCGCCAACAGGGCGTGGGCGGCGGCGCGCATGTCGCTGCGTGTGGCCGGGTTGGTGGCCAACACCCGGCGCTTGACGGCGGCATCGGGCAGCACCATGTCGATACCGACGGTGCGCCCGGGGTCCAGCCGCTCGACGGCTGCCACCGTCGTCACATCGTGGCCCAGCGGCGCCACCACGATCAGCGCCTGCTCGGACGGCTGCGCCGCGGTCTCGATCGTGGCGCCCAGGTCCTTGAGGAGCTGCAACAATTCGGCGCGACGCGCTGCGCGCCCCGGCACCCACACCGGCGGCAGCGCGGTCACGGCGGGCACCGGGGGCTCGGGCGGGACTTGCGCCTGGCCGTCGGCGTAGCGGTAAAAGCCCTCGCCCACCTTGCGTCCGAGCACGCCGCCTGCCAGCCGCTGCGCGGCGATCACGCTGGGGCGAAAACGCGGCTCCTCGTAGTACTGGTGGTAGATGGACTCCATCACCGGCTGCGAAACATCCAGCGCGGTGAGGTCCAGCAGCTCGAACGGCCCCAGGCGAAAGCCCATTTGGTCCTTGAGGATGCGGTCGATGGTGGCGAAGTCGGCCACCCGCTCGCCGGCGATGCGCAGCGCCTCGGTGATGTAGCCACGCCCGGCGTGGTTGACGATGAAGCCGGGCGTGTCCTGCGCCAACACCGGGGTGTGTCCCATGTCGCGCGCAAACGCAGCCAGGCGCTCGCAAACCGACGGGTCGGTTTTGAGGCCGGCAACCACTTCGACCACCTTCATCAGCGGCACGGGGTTGAAAAAGTGAAAACCCGCCAGCCGCTGCGGCGCGCGCAGCCGGCTGCCGATGGCCGTGACCGACAGGGATGAGGTGTTGGTGGCCAGCACCGCGTCGGCGGCCATGACGTCTTCGAGCTGGGCGAACAACGCTTGCTTGGCGTCGAGCCGCTCGATGATGGCTTCGATCACCAGGTCGCATCCGGCCAAGCCGGCGACATCGGCCACCGGGCGTAGCCGCGCTGCGCATGCCTGGGCGGCGTCGGCGTCGAGGCGCCCTTTGGCGACCAGCTTGTCCCAGGTGTCGCGCAAGGCGGCACACGCCGCCTCCACGGCAGCGGGTTGGGCGTCGAGCAGGTGCACCGTGCAGCCCGCTTGCGCCGCGATTTGGGCGATGCCTCGCCCCATGGCGCCGGCACCAACGATGCCGATGTTGCGAAAAGTAACACAGGTGGATGTTTGAGCCATGCGCAATACGGAGTGGTTGGGGACGGATGTGACAGAATCGGCCATCGATAACGCGTATTGGTACTCCACAGGAAACCCGCATGCACGCCAAAACCGCGCTGGCCAGCCTGCTGATCGTATCGGCCGTGCAAAGCCACGCCCAGTCGCTGGGAGCGGTGCAGGGCGCTGTCATTATCGGCCGACCGCTCGATATTGTGGTGCAAGGTCAGTGGGAGGCCGGCGACGGTGGTGCCGCTGTCTGTGTCGAAGCGGACGTGCGCTATGGCGAGACGCGGCTTGCCGCCGGCAGTGTCAGCGTCACGGTCGAGCGCGGCTCCGCAGGCGCGAGCGTGCTGCGGGTGCGCGCGCGCCAGCCGGTCAACGAGCCGTTCGTGACGCTCGAGCTGCGCGTGGGCTGTCCGGCCCGCTTTGCGCGCGCCTACACGCTGTTGGCCGACATCGAGCCCGCCCAGCCGGCCGCGCCCGTGGCGGCGCCGGTGACGCGTGCCCCGGTGGGTGTCACCCCCGCAACGTTGCCGCCGGTTGGCGCCGCGTCCCCCGCCCCGGCGGCCCATGCAGCACCGGCGGCAGTGCGCACGCCGTTGCCCGAAACCCCGATCCGTTCCCTGGCCACCACGCCGCGTCCGGCGGGGATTCGCATGGCCACCAAGGTGCGCCCGGTGCCTGCCGTGCCTGCCACGCAGAGGGAAGACAGCGGTGCGGTGCGCAGCGCACCCCCGCCGCCACCCGAGCGCCGGGGACCGCGACTGGAGCTGGCGCCGGTGGACATTCCGGGTACGGGGGCGCCCGGCGGGGCTGCGCCGGAGACCGCCGCCACGGCCCCTGCCGCGCCGCAGACCCCCGCGGCCACCGAGCCGGCATCACCGGCCGCCGACGGCACCCCACCCGCGGCGGTGCAGCAGGAGATTGCGACGCTGCGCGCGGAGCAGCAACGGCTGCTGATGGCGGTGGAGAGCCTCAACCGCGAATTGACGCAGGCGCGCGAGTCGCGCGCGGACGGGCTGCTGGTTGCACTGAGCGGTTTGGTGGTGGTGCTGTTGGGCGCCGTGCTGTGGTTGTGGCAACGCGCGCGCAAAGCCGTGCCCGCGCCGTCGGCGTGGTGGACGTCCACCACAGCCGCCCCGGGCGCCGCGGATGCCCTACCCGCTGGTCCGGCGGCGCCCGCGGTGCGCGAGCCGGCGGCCGCCGCCGATCACATGGCGGGGCTGGAGGTCAGCGAAGCCGGTGCATCGATGTTCCAGGAGGTGCCCATCGCCGCGCTGGACGTGGCGGCGCTGCACGCCTTGTGGGAGCAGGTCGATTTCTTCGAATCCCTGGGGCAGGCGGCCGACGCGGTGGCGGCGTTGCGGGCGTTCGTGCAGGCGCATCCCCGCGCCAGCGAGGCGCCCTACCTGCGTTGGTGGGCGCTGGCGCAGGCCCACGGTCTCGACACCCGCTTGCCGCAGGCGATGTACGAGCATCACTTCCAACGGCTGCTGGCGCGCGAGCCCGGCACCGAAGGCGTGGAAGCCGATCGCGCGCTGGTGCAGGCGCTGGTGGCGCAATGGCCCACCGACGCGGCGCGCCGGCACATCGAGGCCGCGCTCGCCTCGCAACCGGGCGATCCCTCCGCGCCTTTGCGCGTGCGGACACTGACCGCGTTCGACGATCTGCTCGTGCTGCACGGTGTGCTCGACCTGCTGCCGGATGTGGCACCCGCGCCGGGGGTGGCGGGTGCGGCGGCAGCGGGTACGGGGGCCTTGGGTGCGCAAGCGCTGGGTGCGGCTGCCACGACGGACGAGGCACCGCCAGCGCCGACGGAAAGCGGTGCTCTCGACTTCGAGCTGCCGGACATCAGCGCATGGGCGGCACCGGCCGCGGGGGTGTCCCCGGGTCCAGCCCCAGCCCCGCAGGGCGATGAGGCGGTCGCGCCGCCGTCCGCAGCCGCGGCGGACGACGGGTTGGACTTCGATTTGGGCGACTGGCAGCTGCCCGCCGACACGCCGCCCCAGCCGCCGCGGGGTTGACCGCAGGGAGCCGCGCCCGCCGGTGTGCGCCCGCCGGTGTGCGCCCGCCGGTGTGCGCCCGCCGGTGTGCGCCCGCCTTGTGGCTGCGGGCCGTCAGCGCCGCACGTGCAGCGCCCCGGGGTTGACGATGTGCGTGGGCGTGCCCTTGATGTAGTTGACGACGTTGTCAAAGGCCGCGGAAAAGTACCGCTCGTAGCTGTCGAGCTCGACGAAGCCGATGTGCGGCGTGCAAATGCAGTTTTCCAGCCGCAGCAGCGCGTGTCCCTGCAAAATCGGTTCGTTTTCGAACACGTCCACCGCCGCCATGCCAGGGCGGCCACGGTTGAGCGCAGCCACCAGCGCGTCGGGTTCGATCAGCTCCGCGCGCGCGGTGTTGACGAGCAGCGCCGTCGGCTTCATGCGCGACAGGTCGTCGAGGGTGATGCAGCCGGTGGTCGTCTCCGACAGGCGCAGGTGCAGGCTGAGCACGTCGCTGGTGGCAAACAGGGTTGCTTTGTCGGGTGCGGCCTCGTAGCCGTCCGCCACGGCGCGGGCACGGCTGGCCTCGCTGCCCCAGACGATGACGCGCATGCCAAACGCCCGTCCGTAGCCGGCCACGAGCTGGCCGATGCGGCCATAGCCCCAAATCCCCAGGGTGCGCCCGCGCAGCACCAGCCCCAGGCCAAAGTTGGGTGGCATGGAGGCGGCTTTGAGCCCCGACTGCTGCCACGCACCGTGCTTGAGATGGCTCACGTACTGCGGGATGCGCCGCATGGCCGCCATGATCAGCGCCCAGGTGAGTTCGGCCGGTGCAACCGGGTCGCCCACACCCTCGGCCACGGCCACGCCGCGCTCCGTGCAGGCCTGCACGTCGATGTGCCGGCCCACGGCGCCGGTCTGGGCAATGAGCTTCAGGCGCGGCAGCTTGTCGAGCAACTGGCGCGTGATGGGGGTGCGTTCGCGGATCAGCACGACGATATCCGCATCGCGCAGGCGCACCGACAGCTGGCCGACCCCCTTGACGTTGTTGGTGTAGACCTTGGCCGGGTAGGGGTCGAGCTTGTGGGCGCAGGCGAGCTTGCGCACGGCGTCCTGGTAATCGTCGAGGATCACGATGTTCATATGGGGCTATTGTGCCTTTGCTGTCGCCTCGGCGGCCAGCGCATCGGCCGCATGGGCGTACCATGCGCGCATGTCCACCTTGCCATCCGAGACAGGGGCCTCTGGCGCCGCGGCCGTGCCGTGGCAACGCGATGCGACCGTGATCGGCCTCGTCGGCCTGGCCCACGCCACATCCCATTTTTCGCACCTGCTGCTGGCGCCACTGTTTCCCGTGTTCATGCGCGAGTTCGGGTTGACCTTCTCGCAGGTGGGGCTGCTGACCAGCGTGTTTTTCGTCCTATCGGGCGTGGGGCAGGCGTTGTCCGGATTTTGGGTGGATCTGGTGGGGGCGCGCCCGGTCTTGATGGTGGCGATCGCCTTGTTCATGGGGTCGGCGCTGTCGGCCGCGCTGGCCCAGGGTTACACCGGGTTGCTGCTGGCGGCGGTGCTGGCCGGTCTGGGCAACGCCCCGTTTCACCCGGTGGATTTCTCCATCCTCAACCAGCGGGTGTCGGCGCCGCGCCTGGGGCACGCGTTCAGCGCGCATGGGTTGACCGGCAACCTGGGTTGGGCGCTGGCGCCGGTGTTTTTGGTGGGCATCACGGCCCTGTCGAACTGGCGCTGGGCGTATTGGGCGGCGTTTGTCGTGTATGCGGGCGTGTGGGTGCTGCTGTGGTCGCAGCGCGAGCATTTGCACACCGAGGTCGTCCCCCGCCGCCAAGGGGCCACGCGGGCCGAAGATCTCGCGTTTTTGCGTTTGCCGGTGGTGTGGTGGTGCTTTGGTTTCTTTTTGCTTTCCACCATGACGCTGGCGGTGGTGCAGACCTACGCCACGTCGATCCTGCAGGCGGTGCACGGGGTGCCCCTGGAAACCGCCACGCTGACCGTGACCGCCTACATGCTGGCGGGCGCCGTGGGCATGCTGGCGGGCGGTTTCGTGGCCTCGCGCACGCGCGCCGTCGATCGGGTGGTGGCTGGGGCCATGGGCGCCGGGGCGCTGTTGATGTTGCTGGCCGCCACGGGTTGGCTGGGCGGGTGGGGCTCGATGGCGCTGCTGGCGGTCACGGGCTTTGCCGTGGGCATTGGGGGCCCCAGCCGCGACATGCTGATCAAGCGCGCCACCCCCAAAGGCGCAACCGGGCGGGTGTACGGGACGGTCTATTCGGGGCTGGACACGGGGTTTGCGATTGCACCCTTGGTGTTTGGCGTGTGGATGGACCACGGCTGGTACGCCGCCACGCTGGCCGGCGGTGCCGTCACCTTGCTGCTGGCGGTGGCGGCGGCGCTGGCGGTGGGCAAGGCCACGCGCCCGGCCTGATGCGCGGTGCGCGCTGCGCTCAGCCGCGCTTGCGCAGGCGGCACAGGAAAAAGGCGTCGGTCCATTCGGTGGGCAGCACGCGCCGCGTCAGCGCCAGACCCGGGTGCAGCGGTGCGCCGTCCCAAGTGGTCAAGCCGGGCAGCGCGGGCAGGTCCACCGGCCAGGGCAGGGCTTCGGGGACGAGGTCGTCGCGCTCACGCAGCAGCGCATCGACGACGCATTCATCCTCCTGCGGCGACAGCGAACAGGTGCTGTAGACCAGCACCCCGCCGGGCTTGAGCGCTTGGGCGGCCGAGCGCAGCAGCCGTGCCTGCACGGCGGCACTGGCGCGCACCTTGCGCGGGCTCCAGTGCGCCCACGAGGCCGGATCGAGCCGGGTGAACTGGGCCTCGGACGAGCAGGGCGCATCCAGCAGCACGCGGTCGAACCGTTGCGGCACCAGACGCCCCACCTGCGCGCCATCTTTGAGGTAGAGCTGCGCGCAGCGCACGCCCAGCCGTTGCAAATTGGCCTTGAGCCGGAAAAAACGCGCGCGCACCGGCTCCACCGCGGCGATGCGCCCCGTGTTGCCCATGCGCGCTGCGATGAGCGCGGTCTTGCCCCCGGGGGCAGCGGCGAGGTCGAGGATTTCCTCGCCCGGCTGCGGGTCGAGTGCCCATACCGCCGCCATGCTGGCGATGCCCTGGAGGTACAGATACCCGTCGCTCACGAGGGGGTGGTGGGTCAGCGCCTGGCGGTCGTGCGCAGGCAGCCGGTACACGCCGGCCATGCCCGCCACGGGCTCCGGCTGCAAGGGGGCGAGGGCGGCCACCACGGCCGCGGCGTCTGGCGCGCGCAGCGGGTTGTGGCGAAACACCACCGCCTTGGGCGCGGTGTAGCTGGCGTCCACCCGGGGCCGCCACGCGGGCGGGACCAGCGCGTCGAGCAGCGCGACAAAGGCCGGGGGCAGCGGTGGCAGATCGGCAGGGGCGTTCATGGCGTGGCGCGGTCAGGCCGCACGCAGGTCGGCGTCGGCCTGCGCGGCCTCTCGCTCCAGCGCCTCGATGGTTTCGGCCACCGCCAGCCAGCGTTCTTCGACTGCGGCCAATTCGGCTTCGATGGCCTTGAGGCGGCGCCCCGCCTCGGCAAGTGTGGCCCCGTCACGGGCGCTGGCCAGTTGCTCGTGCAGCGTGCGCTGCTCGGTGTGCAGGGTGTCCAGGCGTGCCTCCAGCGCTTGGTGTTCGCGCCGGTGGGGCTTGAGCCGTTCGGCGAGTTGTTGGCGGCGTTGGGCCTGCTCGCGTCGCCGCTGCTGCGGTGTAAGCGCGGTGGCGGGTCCGCCGGCAGGGACGGTGGCGGGCGTTGCGCTCGCCTGGAAAGCGTCACGGCGCTGGCGTGCGACGTCCAGCAGGTGGCGCTGGTAGTCGTCCAGGTCGCCGTCGAAGGGCTGCAGACGGCCGTCGGCCACCAGCCAGAACGCATCGCAGACGCTGCGCAGCAGCGCCCGGTCGTGGCTGACCAGCAGCACCGTGCCTTCGAACGCGTTGAGCGCCATGCCCAGCGCCTCGCGGGTGGTCAGGTCCAGGTGGTTGGTGGGCTCGTCCAACAGCAGCAGGTTGGGGCGCTGCCACACCAGCAGGGCGAGCACCAGCCGCGCCTTTTCGCCGCCGCTGAGGGTGCCAACCGGCTGATGGACCGCCTCGGCGCTGAACTGGAAGTGGCCAAGGAAGGTGCGCAAGTCCTGCTCGCGCGTCGATTGACCGACCAGCGCACCGGCGGCCTCGGCCGCGCGCGCCAGGCGCACCAGGTGCTGCAGGGGCCCTTCGTCGGCGCGCAGCACGTCGAGCTCCTGCTGCGCAAAGTAGCCTATGCGCAGGCCTTTGCCGGGCAGGACACGACCCGACAGCGGCGGCAAGACGCCGGCGATGGTTTTGACCAGCGTGGACTTGCCCTGTCCGTTGGCGCCCAGGATCCCGATGCGCTGTCCCGGCAGCACGCTGCAGCGCACGTCATGCACCACGGCGCGCACCGTGCCGTCCGCGCTGGTGTAGCCGGCCGCTACGTCGTGCAGCGTCAGCATGGGGTTGGGCAGGGCGCCGGGGTCGGAGAATGCGAACTGAAAATCGGCGCTCGTGAGCACGGGCGCCACGCGCTCCATGCGCGCCAGCGCCTTGAGGCGGCTTTGCGCCTGCCGGGCCTTGGTGGCCTTGGCGCGAAAGCGCTCGATGAAGCGTTGCAGGTGGGCAATGCGCTCCTGCTGCCGCGCATAGGCGGCTTGCTGCTGCGCCAGTTGCTCGGCGCGCATCTCCTCGAAGCGGCTGTAGCCACCCCCATAGCGCATCAGGCGGCCGTTGTCCAGGTGCACGGTGACGCGCGTGACGGCATCCAGAAATTCACGGTCGTGGCTGATGACGACCAGGGTGCCCTCATAGCGCTGCAGCCAGCTCTCCAGCCACACCAGGGCATCGAGGTCCAGGTGGTTGGTCGGTTCGTCGAGCAGCAGCAAGTCGCTGGGGCACATGAGCGCGCGCGCGAGCTGCAGCCGCATGCGCCAGCCGCCCGAGAAGCTGTTGACGGGGCGGTCCAGTTCCGCCGGAGCAAAGCCCAGTCCCAGCATCAGCGACTGGGCGCGTGCGCGTGCGCCGTGTGCGCCGGCGTCGGCCAGGGCGGCGTGCGCCAGGGCCATCGCCTCCCCATCGTTGGCGGCTTCGGCCGCGGCCAATTGGGCGCGCGCTTCGAGCAAGCGCGTGTCGCCCGCAACCACGAATTCGGTGGCCGGCTCGTCGGTGTCGGGCATGTCCTGCGCCACGTGGCTGACGCGCCAGTGGTGGGGCAGCTCGACCGTGCCGCTGTCCTCGTGCAGCTCGCCGCGCCACAGCGCGAACAAGCTCGATTTGCCGGCGCCGTTGCGGCCCACCAGGCCCACCTTCTCGCCGGGGTGCAGGGTGAGGCTCGCGCCGTCGAGCACGACCTTGCCACCGCGGCGCAGCGTGACATCGCGCAAGGTGATCATGGCGCACACCGCTTGGGATCGGGCGGCAGCGTCTCGCGCGCTGCCGCCAGGGCCGCGCGCGTGATCAGCAGCACCGCATCGGGCCCGCCGCTGGTGTGCAGCCACTCCACCGCCAGGTGTGCAAAGGCGCGCTCGAAATGCGCGCGCTCGTGGCCGATTTCCAGCACCAGCACGGCATCGTCGTTCATGTGGGCTTCGGCACGGGCCAGCAGGTGGCGCACAAAGTCCATGCCGTCGTCCCCGCCGTCGAGGGCCAGCACCGGCTCGGCGCGGTATTCCGCCGGCAGCGCGGCCAGCGTCTGGCGGTTGACGTAAGGCGGGTTGCACAGGATCAGGTCGTAGCGCTGCGTGATGGCACACCAGCCGTCGGATTGCAACAGCCGGATCCGTCCTTGCAGGCCGTGGCGCGCGACGTTGCGCTCCGCAACCGCCAGCGCGTCGGCCGAGATATCGGCCGCGTCCACGGTCACGTCGGGCCAGGCCAGCGCCGCCAGCACCGCCAGCGATCCGTTGCCGGTGCACAGGTCGAGCACGCGCCGTGTATGCGGCCCCAACCAGGGGTCGATGGGGTCGGCCTGTGGGGCGGCGGCGATGGGCTCGGCAATCAGGCTGCGCGGCACGATGACGCGCTCGTCCACATAAAACGGTACGCCCTGCAGCCACGCCTCGCCGGTGAGGTAGGCGGCGGGTTTGCGGGTGCGTATGCGCTCCTCGATGAGCGCGCGCACGGCCGCCGCGGCGTCTGGCGCCACCGGGTGCGCCGCCAGGGCCTGCAAATCGCTGTCCAAAGGCAGACCGAGCCGCCACAGCACCAGCCAAGCGGCTTCGTCGCGCGCGTTGGTGGTGCCGTGGCCAAAGCTCAGGTTGGCCGATTGCAGGCGGGCCTGCGCCTCGGCCAGCAGGGCCGCCAGCGGGATGGTGCCCGTCATGCCACCCCCGCCAGGCGCTGCAGCACGCGCGCGTACACCGCGGTCAGGGCCTCCAGGTCCTCCAGCGCAATGTGTTCGTCCACCTGGTGGATGGTGGCGTTGGGCGGTCCGAGCTCGACCACCTGGGGGCAGATGGTGGCGATAAAGCGCCCGTCGCTGGTGCCACCGGTCGTGGACAACTCGGCCTGCAGCCCGGTGACGTCGCGGATGGCCGCCGTGACCGCGTCCACCAGCGGGCCACGGGGGGTGAGGAACGGCCGCCCGCCCAGCGTCCAGGCCAGGTCGTAGTCGGTGCCGTGCTGCAGGCCGTGGCGCGCCAGGATGTCGTGCACACGGGCCTGCAGGCCCTCCGGGGTGGATTCGGTGCTGAAGCGAAAGTTGAAGTCCACCACCACGGTGCCCGGGATGACATTGGTCGCCCCGGTGCCGCCGTGGATGTTGCTGACCTGCCAGCTCGTGGGCGGGAAGTGCGCGTTGCCCGCGTCCCATTGGGTGGCCACGAGCTCGGCAAGCGCTGGGGCGAGCAGGTGGATCGGGTTGTGCGCCAGGTGCGGGTAGGCGATATGCCCCTGGATGCCTTTGACGGTGAGCCGTCCACTGAGGGTGCCACGGCGGCCATTTTTGATCATGTCGCCGGTGCGCTGCACGCTGGTCGGCTCGCCCACGATGCAGCCATCGAGCCGCTGGCCGCGTTGGCGCAGCGCCTCGCACACCACGACCGTGCCGTCGCGCGCCGGGCCTTCTTCGTCGCTGGTGAGCAAAAAGCCCAGCGTCAACGCCGGTTGCGGGTGGGCGCGCAAAAAGCGCTCGCACGCCACCACCATCGCCGCCAGGGAAGCTTTCATGTCGCTGGCGCCGCGCCCGTAGAGCTTGCCGTCGCGCACCGTGGGGGTGAAGGGGTCGCTGCTCCAGCGCTCCAGCGGGCCAGGGGGCACGACATCGGTGTGCCCGGCAAACACGATCACCGGCGCATCGGGCGTGGCGCCGGGGCGCAGCGCCCACAGGTTGGTGACGCGAAAGTCGTCGGGGCCGCTGACCAGGGTCTCGCAGGCAAAGCCCAGCGCGTGCAGGCGCTCGGCGATCAGGGTTTGGCACCCCGCATCGTCGGGGGTGACGGAGGGGCAGCGAATCAGGGCTTGGGCAAGCCGCAAGGTGTCGGACATCGCAAGCGGGGCGCGGGGCGCCGGGTCAGGTCTTGGGGGGCAGAAAACCTTCGAAGGACGGGCCGCCGCCCTTGCCCGGTTCGCCCGGAGCCGTGGTGCTGGTTTGCGCCAGCGCCCGGGCACGGTCGTCGTTTTGCAGCCGCCACAGCAGGTTGGTGGGCGAGTCGGCGTAGGCCAGCCCCTCCTCGCGCGTGATGCGGCCAGCCAGGATCAGGCGCGCCAGGTCGGCTTCGAAGGTTTGGGATTCCTCGGCCATGGACTTCTCGAGCGCCTCGCGCACGCCAAAGAAGTCGGCCTTCTCGATCAGTTCGCTGATGAGGCGCGTGTTGACCATGACCTCCACCGCCGGCGTGCGCCCGCCATCGACCGTGCGCAGCAGCCGCTGCGACACGATGGCCTTGAGCGAGGAGGCCAGGTCGTTGAGCATGGTCGGCCGCACCTCGACCGGGTAGAAGTTGAGGATGCGGTTGAGCGCCTGGTAGCTGTTGTTGGCGTGCAGCGTGGCCAGCACCAGGTGTCCGGATTGGGCGTAGGCGATCGCCTGCGACATCGTCTCGCGGTCGCGAATCTCGCCGATCAGGATCACGTCCGGCGCCTGGCGCAACGCGTTTTTGAGCGCGACGTTGAGCGTGGCGGTGTCGGTGCCGACTTCGCGCTGGTTGACCACGCTTTTTTTGTTTTTGAACAGGTACTCGATCGGGTCCTCGATGGTGAGGATGTGGCCGGTGGTGTTTTCGTTGCGGTGGTCCAGCAGGGCGGCCAGCGTCGTGCTCTTGCCCGAGCCGGTGGCGCCCACCACCAGCATGAGGCCGCGCTTGGCCATGATCATCTGGGTGAGCACCGGCGGGATGCCCAGTTCGCTGACCTTGGGGATTTGCCCGCTGATGAAGCGCACCACCACGGCGCAGGTGCCACGCTGGCGCATCGCGCTGATGCGAAACCGCCCCACCTCCGTCATCGGGATGGCGATGTTGAGCTCACCGGTGTCCTCGAACTCGCGCAGATGTTCGGCCTTGACGATCTCGGCCAGCAGCCGGTAGGGACCATCCGCAGGCAGCGGCTGGGCGTTGATCGGCTGCGTCACGCCGTTGATCTTGATGAGCACGGGCGAGGCCGCCGACAGGTAAATGTCGGAGGCCTTCTTCTCGGCCATCAGCCGCAGCAGCTGCTCCATCGGGCCCATGGGCATGGTCTCCGTTGGCGCTTAGTCGCGCAGCAACTCGTTGAGGCTGGTCTTGGCGCGCGTTTGCGCGTCCACACGCTTGACGATGATGGCGGCGTACAGGCTGTATTTCCCGCCGTCCTTGGGCAGGCTGCCGCTGATGACCACCGAGCCGGCGGGCACGCGGCCGTAGAGGATCTCGCCGGTGGTGCGGTCGTAGATCGGCGTGCTTTGGCCGATGTAGACCCCCATCGAAATGACCGAATTTTCTTCGACGATGACGCCCTCGACGATTTCGGAGCGCGCGCCGATGAAGCAGTTGTCCTCGATGATGGTCGGGTTGGCCTGCAGCGGCTCGAGCACCCCGCCCAGCCCGACACCGCCCGAGAGGTGCACGTTCTTGCCGACTTGCGCGCACGAGCCGACCGTGGCCCAGGTGTCCACCATCGTGCCCTCGTCCACGTAGGCGCCGATGTTGACATAGGACGGCATCAGGATGGCCCCCTTGGCGATGTAGCTGCCGCGGCGCGCCACCGCCGGCGGCACCACGCGCACGCCGGTGGCGGCCATCTCCTGCGGGCTCAGGTGGGCAAACTTGGTCTTGACCTTGTCGTAGAAGGCCAGGTCGCCGGCGCGCATGAGTTCGTTGTCGTGCAGCCGAAAACTCAGCAACACCGCCTTTTTGATCCACTGGTGCACGCTCCACTGGCCAACGCCGTGGCGCGTGGCCACGCGCAGCCGACCCTGGTTGAGTTCGTCGATCACGTGCTCGACGGCGTCGATGACCTCTTGCGGGGCATTGCCCGGTGCGAGCTGCGCCCGGTTGTCCCAGGCGTTTTCGATGATTTGCTGCAGTTGTTGCGTCATGGTCTCGTAAGGCGAGGAAGGATCAGGGTGGTGCGAGGCGGTGCCGGCGGTCAGCCGCGGGCACAGCGCACGATGCGCTCGGCGGCTTCGAGGCATTCATCGACGTCGGCCACCAGGGCCATGCGGACGCGCCCGGCGCCGGGGTTGTGGCCCTGCACCTCGCGGGCCAGAAAGCGGCCTGGCAGCACGGTGACATTGTATTGGGCGAGCAATTCCCGGGCAAAAGCCGTGTCGTCGCCGCCAAAGCGCGTTGGCACCGGCGCCCACAGGTAAAAACCGGCGTCGGGCAGCCGCACGTCCATCACCTGCGCCAGGATGGGGGTGACACGCTCGAACTTGGCCCGGTAGAGCGCGCGGTTGGCGCTGACGTGCGCTTCGTCGGCCCAGGCGGCGGCGCTGGCGCGCTGCACGGCCAAGCTCATGGCACTGCCGTGGTAGGTGCGGTAGAGGGTAAACGCACGGATCAGCGCCGCATCCCCCGCGACAAAGCCGCTGCGCAGCCCGGGCGCGTTGCTGCGTTTGGACAGGCTGGTCAGCATGATCAGGCGCTGGTAGTCGCGGCGCCCGAGTGCGGCGGCAGCCTGCAGGGCGCCCAATGGCGGCTCGTCACGGAAATAGATTTCGCTGTAGCACTCGTCGCTGGCGATGACGAAGCCATAGCGGTCGCTCAGCTCGAACAGGCGCTGCCACTCGGCCAGCGGCATCACCGCCCCGGTGGGGTTGCCGGGCGAGCAGGCGTACACCAAGCGCGTGCGCGCCCACACCGCCTCGGGCACGCTGTCCCAGTCGGTGGCGAAGTTGCGCTGTGGGTCGCTGGGCGCGTACCAGGGCGTGGCGCCCGCCAGCAGCGCAGCGCCTTCGTAGATCTGATAGAACGGGTTGGGGCAAACCACCACGGGCTGCGCCCCTTGGGCGAAGGCGCGGGGGTCGAGCACCACCTGCGCCAGCGCAAACAGCGCCTCGCGCGAGCCCAGGGTCGGCAACACCTGCGTCGCAGGGTCGGCCGTGACGCCATAGCGGCGCTGCAGCCAATCAGCGCAGGCTGCGCGCAGCGCCGGCGTCCCCGCGGTGGCCGGGTAGGCCGCCAGGCCGCCGCTGGCTTCGTCGATGGCAGCGTGCAGCGCCGCGGTGAGCACCGCGGGCGTGGGGTGGCGCGGCTCACCAATGCCCAGGTTGATCGGGCGCAGCGCAGGGTTGGGGGTGACGTCGGCGACCAGGGCGCGCAGGCGCTCGAACGGGTAAGGCTGCAGCCGCTGCAGCAGCGGGTTGAGGGGCAGGGACATGGGATGCAATGGTAGCGGCTGCGGCCCCGTAAACTAGCGCCCCGTGCGTCTGCAAACCATCAAGTTGTCCGGCTTCAAGTCGTTCGCCGAGCCGACCACCTTCCAGTTGCCGGGGCAGCTGGTGGGGGTGGTGGGCCCGAACGGGTGCGGCAAATCCAACATCATGGATGCCGTGCGCTGGGTGTTGGGCGAGTCCAAGGCCAGCGAGCTGCGCGGCGAGTCCATGCAGGACGTCATCTTCAACGGCACCACCACGCGCAAGCCGGCGCAGCGCGCCAGCGTCGAGCTGATTTTCGACAACAGCGCGCGCCGCGCCGGCGGGCCGTGGAACCAATACGCCGAAATTTCCGTCAAGCGCGTGCTCACGCGCGATGGTACGAGCAGCTACTACATCAACCAGCAACCGGTGCGCCGGCGCGACGTGCAGGACGTCTTCCTGGGGACGGGCCTGGGGCCGCGCGCCTACGCGATCATTGGCCAGGGCACGATCAGCCGCATCATCGAGAGCCGGCCGGAAGAGCTGCGCTTGTTTTTGGAGGAAGCAGCCGGGGTATCCAAGTACAAAGAGCGCCGGCGCGAAACCGCCAACCGACTGGCCGACACGCGCGAGAACCTGACCCGGGTCGAAGACATCCTGCGCGAGCTCAACGCCAACCTCGAGCGCCTGGAGCAGCAGGCCGCGGTCGCGCGGCGCTACCACGAGCTGCAGTCCGCCGTCACGCGGCGCCAACACCAGCTCTGGTGGCTCAAGCGCCGCGAGGCGCAGACCCAGCTCGAGCAGGTGCGCGCCGACGGCTTGCAGTTGGTCAACGCGCTCGAGGAACGCGTGGCCCAACTGCGCAGCGCCGAAGCCGATCTGGAGGCGATTCGCCAAGCCCATTACGACGCCGGCGAGGCGGTCAACCGCGCCCAGGGGCAGCTCTATGAGGCCGGGGCCGAGGTGGCGCGCTTGGAGGCGGAAATCCGCTTCGTCGTCGAGGGGCGCCAGCGCGCCGAGCAGCGCAGCGCGGCGCTGGCCCAGCAAAGCGCCGACTGGCGCGCGCGCGCCGAGCAGGCGGCCCAAGCCCTGGCGGCGCTGGACGAGCAGGAGCTCGGTGCGGCCGAGCAGGCCGAGGTGCTGGCGGCGCGGCTGGACGAGCTGGCGCAGCGTCTGCCGGCGCTGGAAGACGCGCAGCGCCAGGCGCAGGCCCGTGTCGCCCAGCAGCGCCAGCGGGTGGCCGAGGTCCAGCAGGCCATCGGCGTGCTGGCGGCGGAGCAGCGCGGGCTCGATGAACAGGCGCGCCAGCTGCAACAGCGCCGCGACCGGCTGGCGCAGGACCACGCCCGTGTGCAGCCGCCGGACGCCGAGCGCCTGCAGCACTGGCGGGCCGAGTTGGATGCCGTGCACGCCGAGCACGCCGCCGCCGAAGCCCGGCTGGCCGAGGCCGAAGCGCTGTTGCCGCAGCTCGAGGACGAGCGGCGCGCCGCGCAGCAGGCGGAACACGCGCAGGCGCGGCGGCTGGCCGAGCTGCAGGCCCGTTTGCAGGCGCTGCGTGCCCTGCAGGACAAACTGCAGACCGATGAGCGGCTGCAACCCTGGCTGCAGCGGCATGGCTTGGATACCCTGGCGGGCCTGTGGACGCGCCTGGACACCGACGAGGGCTGGGAGACCGCGCTCGAAGCCGCTTTGCGCGAGCGCCTGCGCGCGCTGCAAGTCGGCGCGCTCGACAACGTGCGCTCGCTCGAACGGGACCCCCCGCCCGCGAAGCTGGCCTTTTTTGCGCCGCCGCCGGCCGCGGCTGCGCCAGCGCCGCTGGCCGCTGCCGGTGGCGTGCCCCTGATCGAGCGGGTGCGGGTGCACGACGCGGCCCTGCACGCCGTGTTGGCGACGTGGCTGCAGGGTGCCATTGGCGTGCCCGACCTGGCCACCGCGCTGCAGCAGCGCGCGGCGCTGGCGCCCGGGCAGCGCTGCTACACACCGCAGGGGCACAGCGTGGGCCCGCACGACGTGGCCTTCTACGCCGCCGACGAACCCCAGGCCGGTCTGCTCGCGCGTGCGCACGAAATCGACCACCTGGAGCGCGAAATTCGCGCCCAGGCGCTCATCCACGACGAAGCGCGCGCCCAGGTGCAGCGCGCCGAAGCGCGCTGGGCCGACACCACGGAGCACCTGCGGCAGGCGCGCCGCGATCTGGCCGACGCGCAACAACGCCGCCACGCCATCCAGGTCGAGCTGCTCAAGGGCGAGCAGGCTGCCGATCAGGCCCGCCAGCGCCAGGCGCAGCTCGAGCAGGATCTGGACGAGGTGGAGCAGGCGCTGGAAACGCTGCAGGCGCGCCGCCTCGAGGCCGAGGCGCGCTTCGAGGCGCTCGATTTGCAACTGGCCGACACGCAGGAGCAGCTCACCGTCCTCGAGGACGCTGCGGCGCAGGCTGAGCGCCAGGTCAGCGCCGCGCGCGAGCAGGTGCGCGCCGCCGAGCGGCAGGCGCAGGAGGCGGCGTTTGCCCAGCGCGCCTTGGCCGCGCGCCGCGCGGCGTTGCAGCGCGACGTGCAGACCGCGCAGGAGCAGCAAGCCCGTCTGGACCTGGAACGCGAGCAGGTGCAGGCCGAGCTGCAGCGCCTGAGCGAGAGCACCGAGCGCAACGGCTTGCAGGACGCACTGGCCGAGCGCCAACGGTGCGAGCAGGTGTTGGCCCAGGCGCGCAGCCGCTACGACGAGCTCACCGCGCGATTGCGCGCCGCCGACGAGCAGCGCTTGCGCATCGAGCGCGAACTCGATCCCCTGCGTGCCCGCATCACCGAATTTCAGCTCAAGGAGCAGGCCGCGCAGCTCGCACTCGAGCAATACAGCCAGTGGCTGGCCGAGGCCGGCGCGAACCTCGACGACGTGGCCCAGACCGTGCAGGCCGACGGCGTGCGCATGTCCGGGCTGCCTGGGGAAATCGACCGGCTGCAACGGGACATCGCCGCCTTGGGGGCGGTCAACCTGGCGGCGCTGGAAGAGCTCAGCGCGGCGCGTGAGCGCCAGCAGTTCCTGGCCAGCCAGTCGCACGATTTGCAGCAGGCCATCCAGACCCTGGAAGACGCCATCCGCAAAATCGACGCAGAGACCCGCGCGCTGCTGGCGCACACCTTTGAGACCGTCAACGCCCACTTCGGGCGCATGTTCCCGGAGCTGTTTGGCGGCGGCCAGGCCCGGCTCATCATGACGGGCGAGGAAATCCTCGACGCCGGGGTGCAGGTCATGGCACAGCCGCCCGGCAAAAAAAACCAGACCATCCACCTGCTCTCCGGTGGCGAAAAAGCGCTGACCGCGATCGCGCTGGTGTTTGCCATCTTCCAGCTCAACCCGGCGCCGTTTTGCCTGCTCGACGAGGTCGATGCACCGCTGGACGACGCCAACACCGAGCGCTATGCCCGCCTGGTCACGCGCATGAGCCGCGACACCCAGTTTCTTTTCATCAGCCACAACCGCATTGCCATGGAAATGGCCCAACAGCTCATCGGCGTCACCATGCAGGAGCAGGGTGTCTCGCGCATCGTGGCGGTCGACCTCGCCGGGGCGGCCTCGTTGATGGACAATGGGGGCGCATGATGGATTCATTGCAGATCGGCCTGATCGTCATGGGCGGCTTGCTGCTGGTGGGCGTGTGGGGCTACCACCGCTGGCAGGTCCGGCGGCTGGCGCCGCGGCGCGCCCGACCGGCTGCAGACGGCGAAGGCAGCGTTGCTGCCGCGCCACGTCTGGAGCCGAGCCTGGATGACGAGGCGACCACCGAACCGCTCGCCGCCGGCGCACCGGCGGCCGCCGCAGCGCCACCAGCCGTGCTGTCGGCGCGGCTGGACGTGATCGTGCCGCTGCAGCTGGAAAAGCCCGTCTCGGGGGATGCGGTGCTGCAGTCCATGCCCGGCAGCCGCCGGGTGGGCAGCAAGCCGCTGTTCATCGAGGGGCTGCCCCAGGATGCCACCGACGCCCAGGCGTGGGAGGCGCCGCGACCGGGTCAGCGTTACCAGGCGCTGCGCGCCGGGGTGCAGCTCGCCAACCGGGCTGGGCCGCTCAACGAAATCGAATATTCCGAGTTCGTGCAAAAAATCGAGGGCTGGGCCGAGCACTTGCTGGCCGCGGCCGACTTCCCGGACATGATGGCGGTGGTGCAGCGCGCGCGCGAGCTCGACCAGTTTGCAGCCGCCCACGATGCGCAACTGGCCTTTACCATCCGCGCGCGCCGTGCGGCGTGGAGCCCGGACTACGTCATGCAACATGCGGCGCGGGTGGGGTTCGTGCCTGGCACGCTGCCCGGCCGCTTGGTGTTGCCCGCGTCGCAGGGGGGTGGGGCCGTGCTGGTGCTGCAACTGGAGACGCAGGCGGCGCTGGCGGACGACCCGGCGCTGGCCATCCTGCGTGAGGTGCGCCTGACGCTGGAGGCCACCCACGTGCCGCGCAGCGAGCGCCCGTACCAGCGCTTGCGCGAGCTGTCGCAGGCGCTGGCCAGCGCGATGGACGGTCTGGTCACCGATGACGCCGGCCAGGTGCTCGATGCCGATGCGCTGGATCGCATCGGTGCCGAACTCGACGCCCTCTACGAAGCGCTGGAGGCGCACGCGGTCCCGGCCGGATCGCCCGAGGCGCGGCGGCTGTTCAGCTAGCGCACGTAGCGGCCGTCGCGCAGGGCCTGCACCGTGGCCGGTGCAAGCTGCCGCAGCGCGGCCAGCTCGGTTTGGACCAGCGCCGCGTCGCCGGCCTGGGCCGCTTTTTCAAGCCGGCTGGCCGTCTCCGCCAGCGCCACCGCGCCCAGGTTGCCGCTGCTGCCCTTGAGCGCGTGGGCACGCCGGTGCAGGCGCGGCCAGTCGCCCGCGGTCCACGCCGCGTCGAGTTCGGCCAGCTCGCTGTCGAGCTGGTCCACATACAGACGCGCAATGTCGCGCAACTCGTCCCCCAGCAAACTGAGCAGTTCGTTCAGGCTGGCGGTGTTGAGCAGGACGGACATGGGCGTCGGTAACGGCGGTGGGCGGATTGACCCCAAGTGATGCTATTGTAGAAGGGTGGGCTGCTGCCGCGCCGACCTTCCGCCGCCCCGCCGCGGCCACCGCGCATTCACGGCCACCGTGCATTCATGAACGACCTGACCCTGCCTGCTTCGGACGACAGTGCCCGTGCTGCGAATGCCGGCGCGCCGCTGGCCACCGTGCTCATCGTCGATGACGACCGGGCGACGCGGGCCATGGTGCGCGCCGTGCTCGCGCGCGAGCGCTACCGCGTCGTCGAGGCACCCGACGGGCAGGCGGCCATTGCCGCCGTGCAGGCCGAGCGGCCCGACCTGATCCTCATGGACGTGATGATGCCGGTTCTGGACGGTCACGCCGCGTGTGCGCACATCCGGCGTCTGCTGGCCGATGATGCGTTGCCGATCGTGATGCTCACCGCGGCCGACGACATCGATTCGATCGAGGCGGCGTTCGAGGCTGGGGCCACGGACTTCATCACCAAGCCGATCAACTGGGCGCTGCTGCGCCAGCGCGTGCGCTACGCCCTGCGCGCGGGTGACCTGACGCGCGAGGTGCGCCGTGCCCGGCTGCGCGAGCTGTCGGTGCGCAAAATCGCCGGCCTGGGTTATTGGGAGTGGCATCTGGACACCGACCGCTTGCGCTGGAGCGACGAAATCGAGCCGCTGGCCGGGCTGGATGCGCGCGAAGGCGTGTCGCGACAGGATTTTTTGGACCGTGTCCACACCGATGACCGAGCCCGGCTCAACGCGGCGCTGGGGGCGGTGCGCGACGACGGGGCGCGACTGGAACAGGAATTTCGGATCCGCGTGCGTGACAGCGACCGCGTGGTGCGGGTGGTCGGCGAGCGCGGGCGGCACGGCGACGACGCGCAGTGCGTCATGGGCGTGTTCCAGGATGTGACCGACATGCGCCGCACCGAGGCGCTGGTCGATTACCTGTCCCTGCACGACGACACGACCGCGTTGCCCAACCGGCGCCTGTTTTTGCACCGCGCGGCGCAGCACATCGAAGCGGCGGGTGGTGGTCAAAAGGCGGTCGTGCTGATTGGCACCGTCGACATCCACCGGTTTGGCCGCTACAACGAAACGCTGGGCGAAAGCGGGGCCAACGAGCTGCTGGCGCTGCTGGGGCAGCGCTTGCGGCGCGCGATGGACGAGCGTGTCATCGCCGATGCCGCCCGCATCGGGGGCGATGAATTTGCGGTCGCCATCCAGGCCGCCGACGAGGCGGCTGCGTTGGCGCAATGGCGGCGCGTACTGACGCTGTTGCGCCAGCCCGTGATGCTGCGGGAGCAGTCCTGGTTGCTCACCATGAGCGCTGGCTGGGCGCTGTGTCCCCGTCACGGATGCGAGCCGCAGTCGCTGCTGACCCTGGCGCAGGAGGCGCAGCAGCGCGCGCGCACCCAGGGGCGCGACGACATGGGCGCGCAAGCCGACGATGCCCGTACCCAGCGCCGCCAGCGGCTGTTGAGCATGGAGGCCGCATTGGCCCAGGCACTGGCGCGCGATGAATGGTGCCTGTTCTACCAGCCGCAAATGGACTTCGGCACCGGGCGTATCGTCGGCTACGAGGCGTTGCTGCGGTGGCAGTCGCCGCAGTTTGGCATGGTCTCGCCGGTGGAGTTTGTGCCGCTGCTGGAGGAGTCCGGCCTGATCGTCGATGTCGGCGCGTGGGTGCTGGAGACGGCGGCCCGCCAGGCCGCGGCCTGGGAGCGCGCCGGGCTTGCGCTGCGCGTGGGCATCAACCTGTCGCCGCGGCAGTTTCTGGCGCCGGTGTTGCCTGGGCAGATCGAGTCGGCCCTGCGCGCCAGCGGTGTATCGCCCCATTGCATCGAGCTCGAGATCACCGAGAGTCTGGCGATGCAGGACATTGATCACACGGTGCGGCTGCTGCAGCGTTACCGCGCCGCTGGCGTCAAGGTGGCCATCGACGATTTTGGCGTTGGCCACTCCTCGCTGGCGTATGTGCTGCAGTTTCCGGTCGATGCGATCAAAATCGACCGCGCATTTGTCACCCATATCACGCGCGGGCCCGCAGACCGCGCCATCGTGCGCGCGGTGGTGGCGCTGGGCCAATCGCTGGGTGTGGACGTCATCGCCGAGGGGGTGGAAACCCAGCGTCAGTGCGACTTTCTCGAGGCCATCGGCGTCACCCAGGTGCAGGGCTACCTGATAGGCCGGCCGATGCCCGCCACCGATTTGGAGGCGTTGGCACGCGACTACTGCCGCACGCTCTGACGCCCGCGCGGCGCATCGTGCGGCCCGGGCGCCCTAGCCGATGTTGCCGGTGTGCACGCCAAATTGCCCGCGCCGCCGGTCCTCGAAGTAGCGTCGCAGCGTCTCCTGCACGGTGCGAAACGCCAAATCCTCCCACGGGATTTCGTGCTCGTAAAACAGGCGCGCCTCCAGCGTTTCGTGGCCGGGCGCAAAGCGGTCGCTGAGCAGCCGCGCGCGGTAGTAGATGTGCACCTGGCCCACGCGCGCCACGTTGAGCAGGGTGAACAGCCCCTCCAGCGCGATGTCGGCGCCGGCTTCCTCCTGCGTTTCGCGCACGGCGCCTTCTTCGGTGGTTTCGCCCAGCTCCATGAAGCCGGCGGGCAGGGTCCACTTGCCCCAGCGCGGCTCGATGGCGCGCCGGCACAGCAGCACCTGCTGCCCCTGCGCGCCCCAGTGCGGCACCGTGCCGACCACGTTGAGTGGGTTTTCGTAGTGGATGGTGCCGCACGCTGGGCACACCGCCCGCACGCGCGTGTCGCCGTCGTCGGGGACGCGGTACTCGACAGCGGTGGCACACGCACGGCAAAACCGGATGGGACTGCGCAACATGCCCGCCAGTGTAGTGCCAGCGCACGCGCATGACCGTGCGCTGGGCCGTGGTGGATTACCGCTTGGTGTGTTTTTCGATCAGCTTGCGCGCGGTGTCGAGCAAATCGCGGCCGTTGAAGCCACGCTTGTCCATGTCCTGCACCCACTCGACCTCGACCTGCCGGGCGCGGCGGCGGAACTCCTGCGCCTGCTCCATGCCGATGGTGTGGATCTTGTTGCCGCGCTCCACGGCAAGCTTGCGCGCCGGGGCGTCGCCGGCTTGCTGCGTGCGCCCCAAAAAGGCCGAGGTTTCGATCCCGGAGTTGGCATCGATGACTTTCTTCAAGTCGGACGGCAGCGACTCGTAGCGCGCCTTGTTCATGCCCATGACGAACGTCGTGGTGTAGAGCGCGCCGCCCGCGGGGTCGAACTCGCTGTGGTGGCTCACCAGCTCGTGCACCTTGACCGAGGGGACCACCTCCCACGGAATCACACAGCCGTCGATCACGCCCTTGGAGAGCGCATCGGGGATCTGCGGCAGCGGCATGCCCACCGGCGTGGCCCCCAGGTAGCCCAGCATCTTGGTGATTTGCCGTGTCGGCCCGCGCATCTTGAGGCCGCGCAAATCGTCGGGCTGCGTGATCACACGGGGCTTGACGTGGAACATGCCCGGACCGTGCACCTGAAAGGCAATCGGGTGGATGTCGCGGTATTCATCGGCGGCCTTGGTCTGCACGTACTCCCAAAACGCCTTGGAGGTGGCCTCGGCGTTGGTCATCATGAACGGCAGCTCGAACACCTCGGTGCGCGGAAACCGCCCTGGCGTGTTGCCCGGCAGCGTCCACACGATGTCCACGACGCCATCCTTGGCCTGGTCGTAGAGCTGCACCGGCGAGCCCCCCAGCTGCATGGCCGGGTAGGCTTCGAATTTGATGCGCCCGCCCGAGTCTTTCTCAACCTTGTCCATCCAGGCCTTGTGCATGTTGAGCCACACGTTGGACGTGGGCGACATGAAGGTGTGAAACTTGAGCGTGACGCTGGGCTGTGCAAAGCCGATCAGGGCGGGAGCGCCCAGGGCGACGGCGGCGCCCGATTGCAGCAGGGTGCGGCGCTGGATCATGGTGCAGATCTCCGGAAACGACGTGGATGGGCAGGTCCGCACGGACTGGTTGGGGAGTGCTGTGCGGTGTCCCGTAGTGTAGGGCGCCGCGCCCGCTCATGGTGGCCGTCTCGGGGTTTGTCTGGGTGCGCCACGCGGCTAGACTGTGGGGTCTGACACCCCTTCGATGCCATGAAGCTCTACAACTACTTTCGCTCCGGTACCTCGTTTCGCGTGCGCATCGCGCTCAACCTCAAGGGTCTGGACTACGACTACGTCAGCGTCCATCTGGCCAAAGGCGAGCAGCACGGCGCGGCCTACCGCGCCATCAGCCCCGACGGACTGGTGCCGGTGCTCGACGTCCAGGGGCAGCCCGATGAGGCGCTGTTGAGCCAGTCGATGGCCATCATCGAGTACCTGGACGAGACGCACCCCGAGCCGCCGCTGCTGCCGCGCGACCCGCTTGGCCGCGCCCGCGTGCGCGCGCTGGCGCAGACGATCGCGTGCGAAATCCACCCGATCAACAACCTGCGCATCCTCAAATACCTGGCGGCTCCGCTGGGCCTGGACGAAGCGCAGCGCACCGCCTGGTACAACCACTGGGTCATGGAAGGCCTGCGCGCGTACGAACGCCGCTTGCAGGACTTGGCCGAGGAGCGCGCACGGCGCGGGTTGCCGCCCTCGGTCTACTCCTACGGCGACCACCCCACGCTGGCCGATTGCTGCCTGGTGCCGCAAATCGTCAACGGCCGCCGCTTTGGTTTGGAGTACGAAGGCATTCCGCTGACCCTGGCGGTTTATGAGCGCTGCATGCAGCTCGACGCCTTCCAGCGCGCCCACCCCTCGCGCTGCCCCGATGCCGAGTGACGCCACCCCCGCGGCGCCGATCGAGGCGGTGCGCGCCGGCCTGCCCGGCCTGGCCGCCGACCTTGGGCCGGGCGCCTGCGGCTGGATGAGCACGCGCGCCGGTGGCGTCTCCGCGGGGCCGTGGGCGTCGCTCAACCTGGGCGATCACGTGGGTGACGACCCTGCGGCTGTGGCGCTCAACCGCCAGCGGTTGGCCGCCGCGCTGGGGGTGCGGCCGGTGTTTTTGCGGCAGGTGCATGGCACGCGCGTGGTGCGCGTGGACGCCGCGGCGCCCGATGGCGTCGAAGCCGATGCCTGTTGGACCGACGCGTGGGGCGTGGCCTGCTGCGTGCTCGTGGCCGACTGTCTGCCGATCCTGTTGGCGGCGCCGGGGGGCACCTCGGTCGCGGCGGTGCACGCGGGCTGGCGCGGCCTGGCGGGGGAGGCCGGGCAGGGCGTGCTTGAATCGCTTTGCCAGGCGTGGCCGGCGGCGCGCGAGCCGGCGCAGCGACGCGCGATACGGGTGTGGATCGGTGCCGCCATCGGGCCTGCCGCCTTCGAGGTCGGGCCGGAGGTGCGCGCGGCATTCGTGGCCGCGCACCCGGACGATGCCGGCGCGTTCGTCCCGGGCGCGCCCGGCACGGACCGCTGGCGGGCGGACCTGCCATGGCTGGCGCGCGCGCGCCTGCAGCGTTTGGGTTTTGGGGCGATCGCGGGTCACGACGGCGCACCGTCCTGGTGCACCGTCAGCAACCCATCACGGTTCTTCTCGCACCGGCGTGATGCGCGGCGCCTCGGCAGCAGCGGGCGGCTCGCAGCGGCCGTCTGGCGCAGCGCTGGCTGACGCTTCGGCACGCCGCCGCGCTTTGCGCCGCAGCGGCGTGCCGGCCAGGTACACCACCAACGCCATGGGCCCCACGCCGTAGAGCAGCAGCGTCAACAACGCCCCCAGCAGGGTGCCGTTGGGGCTCATGGTCTCCGCAATCGCCATCATCACCACCACGTAGCCCCACGCCAGCAACACGAGATACATCGGCGCCACCCCACGAACATGCCCCATCGGGCACGGATTTTGTCAGCGTCATGGAAGCCACCCTTGCAACACTGGTGTCACATGCACTGGCGCGATGGGCCCCAGGCCAGTGGCGCCGCGGTGGCAGGTTCGCATTGTCACGGAAACGACAGGCGAGCGCGTTACCATGGCATGTGAATGACCAAGAGGAGACACACGCATGACGGCAAACCCGCGCGATGGCCAAAACCCCTGGCTGCAGTGGTCGCAACAAGCCTTGCAACAATGGACACAGGCCGTCCAGACCACGCTGCAGGGGGTGCCCCAGCCCGCGGGTGGCGCGGGCGCCGTGCCCGGCTCGGGCGACGCGGCGGGCCTGTCCCAGGTGCTGCAGCGCCTCAGTGGCCAGCCGGTGCAACTGGATCCGCGCGCGTGGCTGGAGATCCAGCAGGACTACCTGCGCGAGCTGGGTGAGCTGTGGCGCCAAGGGCTGCAGGTGCAGCCGCCGCGCGACGACCGGCGCTTTGCCGCGGATGCTTGGGCGCGCAACCCGGTGGCGGCCTACAGCGCCGCGTGGTATTTGCTCAACGCGCGCACGCTCATGCGCATGGCCGATGCGGTGCAGGCCGACCCCAAGACCCGCGCGCGCGTGCGCTTTGCCGTGCAGCAGTGGATCGATGCCAGTGCACCCAGCAACTTCCTGGCCCTCAACGCCGAGGCGCAGCAAAAAGCCCTCGAAACCCAAGGCGAAAGCATCGCCAAAGGCGTGCAAAACCTGCTGCACGACATGAAGCAGGGCTTTGTCTCGATGACCGACCACAGCGCGTTCGAGGTCGGTCGCAACGTGGCCACCACCGAAGGGCAGGTGGTGTTCGAGAATGAGCTGTTTCAGCTCATCGAGTACAAGCCGCTCACGCCCAAGGTGCACGAGCGGCCGTTTCTGGTGGTGCCACCGTGCATCAACAAGTACTACATTCTCGATCTGCAGCCAGACAACTCGTTTTTGCGCTATGCGGTGGAGCAGGGACACCGCACCTTCGTCATGAGCTGGCGCAACCCCGACGCCGAGCTTGCCCAGGCCACGTGGGACGACTACATCGAAAACGCCGTCATCCGTGCCATCGACGTCGTGCGCGAGATTGGCAAGGCCGACACCGTCAACGCGCTGGGCTTTTGCGTCGGCGGCACCATGCTGGGCACCGCGCTGGCGGTCTTGGCCGCGCGTGGCGAGCGCAAGGTCGAAAGCGTCACGTTCCTCACCACGCTGCTGGACTTTACCGACACGGGCGTGCTCGACGTCTTCATCGACGAGGCCTTTGTGCAACTGCGCGAGCTGCAGTTTGCCAACGGGGGCATTCTGCCCGGGCGTGAGCTGGCCACCACGTTCAGTTTCTTGCGGCCCAACGACCTGGTGTGGAACTACGTCGTGGGCAACTACCTCAAGGGCGAGACGCCGCCGCCGTTTGATCTGCTGTACTGGAACAGCGACAGCACCAACCTGCCGGGGCGCTACTACGCGTGGTACCTGCGCCACCTGTACCTGCAAAACGAGCTGTGCCAACCCGGCACGCTCACGGTCTGCGGCGAGCGCATCGATCTCGGCGCCATCGACATCCCGGCCTACGTGTACGGCTCGCGCGAAGACCACATCGTGCCCATCGGCGGGGCGTATGCGACCACCCAGCACCTGGGTGGCCCGGTGCGCTTTGTTATGGGGGCGTCGGGCCACATCGCCGGCGTGATCAACCCGGCGGCCAAGGGCAAACGCAGCTACTGGACGGGGGCGCCAAACCACTTCCCGCCGGCGGTGGACGACTGGATCGACGCCGCCACCGAGCACAAGGGCAGTTGGTGGACCGACTGGGCGCCGTGGCTGGCCGCGCACGCTGGGCCCCAGGTGGCCGCGCCGCGCAGCTACGGCAACCGCCGCCACAAGCCCATCGAACCCGCCCCGGGGCGCTACGTGCGTGTGTCGGCGCAGGAGGCCTTGGCCACCCTGGCCGCCGGCGGCCGCTCGGTCTGAGCCCGTTACATTTTTTCTCACGCGAAAGGTTGCATCATGGAAGACATCGTCATCGTGGGCGCTGTGCGCACCGCCATCGGCAAATTTGGCGGCACGCTTGCCAAAACTCCCGCCACCGATTTGGGCGCCACCGTCATTCGGGCGCTGTTGCAGCGCACGGGTGTGCCCGCCGACCAGGTGGGCGAGGTCATCATGGGGCAGGTGCTGGCGGCCGGTTGCGGTCAAAACCCCGCGCGCCAGGCGGCCATGAAGGCGGGCGTGCCCAAAGAGACGCCGGCGCTGACCATCAACGCCGTGTGTGGCTCGGGCCTCAAGGCCGTGATGTTGGCCGCACAGGCCGTGGCCTGGGGCGACAGCGACATCGTCATCGCCGGCGGGCAGGAGAGCATGTCGCTGGCCCCGCACGTGCTCATGGGCAGCCGCGAAGGCCAGCGCATGGGCGACTGGAAGATGATCGACTCCATGATCGTCGATGGCCTGTGGGATGTGTACAACCAGTACCACATGGGCATCACCGCCGAAAACGTCGCCAAGGCACACGGCATCACGCGCGCGATGCAAGACGCCCTAGCGCTGGCCAGCCAGCAAAAGGCCGCCGCTGCGCAGGATGCGGGCAAATTCAAGGACGAGATCGTGCCCGTGACCATCCCGCAGCGCAAGGGGGATCCCATCGTCTTTGATACCGACGAATACATCAACCGCAAGACCAACGCCGAGGCGCTGGCCGGCCTCAAGCCCGCGTTCGACAAAGCCGGCACCGTCACCGCCGGCAACGCCAGCGGCATCAACGACGGCGCGGCGGCCGTGATGGTGATGAAGGCCAGCAAGGCGGCCCAGCTCGGCTTGCAGCCGCTGGCGCGCATCGCCAGCTTTGGCACCAGCGGGCTCGACCCGGCCACCATGGGCATGGGACCGGTGCCCGCCTCGCAAAAGGCGTTGGCGCGCGCCGGCTGGACGGTGGCCGACGTCGATCTGTTCGAGCTCAACGAAGCGTTCGCGGCGCAGGCCTGCGCGGTCAACCAGGCCCTGGGCATCGACCCGGCCAAGGTCAACGTCAACGGGGGCGCGATCGCCCTGGGGCACCCCATTGGGGCATCCGGCTGTCGCGTGCTGGTCACCCTGCTGCACGAGATGCAGCGGCGCAACGCCCGCAAGGGGCTCGCCGCACTGTGCATCGGCGGCGGCATGGGCGTGTCGCTGTGCGTCGAGCGCTGAGGCCCCCATCGTTGCCCGCACCATTTTCCACACCCACACCACAGAGGAGCCAAGCCATGAGTCAGCAACGCGTCGCCTACGTCACCGGTGGCATGGGCGGGATCGGCACCGCCATCTGCCAGGCCCTGCACAAAGCGGGGTTCAAGGTCATTGCCGGCTGCGGCCCCACGCGCGACTACCAAAAGTGGCTCGACGAGCAAAAGGCGCTGGGCTACACCTTCTACGCCAGCGTTGGTAATGTCGCCGACTGGGACTCGACCGTGCAGGCCTTTGCCAAGGCCAAGGCCGAGCACGGCCCCATCGACGTTTTGGTCAACAACGCGGGGATCACGCGCGACCGGCTGTTCCTGAAGATGACCAAGGAAGACTGGGATGCGGTCATCAACACCAACCTGACGTCGATGTTCAACGTCACCAAGCAGGTGGTGCCCGACATGGTCGAGCGCGGCTGGGGCCGCATCATCCAGATTTCCTCGGTCAACGGGGAAAAGGGCCAGGCCGGCCAGACCAACTACTCGGCGGCCAAGGCCGGCATGCATGGCTTTACGATGGCGCTGGCGCAGGAGCTGGCCTCCAAGGGCGTGACCGTCAACACGGTCAGCCCCGGCTACATCGCCACCGACATGGTCAAGGCCATCCGCCCGGACGTGTTGGAAAAAATCGTGGCCCAAATTCCCGTCAAGCGCCTGGGCGAGCCGCGCGAGATCGCCTCGATCGTGGCCTGGCTGGCCAGCGACGACGCCGGGTTTGCCACCGGCGCCGACTTCTCGATCAACGGCGGCCTGCACATGGGCTGATGTCGCGGCGGGCTGGCCCGTGGCCGCCAGCCCTGCTGTCCCCGGGGTCGGGGATAATCCCGACCCCATGGAACACCCCGTCGCTGCAAACGGTCACAGCCCCTGGCGCCTGAGCGTGGCGCCGATGATGGAATGGACCGATCGCCACTGCCGCTGGCTGCACCGGCAGCTCACCCGCCACACGCGCCTGTACACCGAAATGGTCACCACCGGTGCACTGTTGCACGGTGATGTGGTGCGCCACCTGCAGTTTGACGCCATCGAACACCCGGTGGCGTTGCAGCTCGGCGGCAACGACCCGCGTGAGCTGGCTGTGGCCGCGCGCATGGGGGAGGTCTGGGGTTACGACGAAATCAACCTCAACTGCGGCTGCCCCAGCCCCCGCGTGCAGCGGGGGGCCTTTGGCGCCTGTCTGATGGAGCACCCGCGCCTGGTGGCGGACTGTGTGCGCGCCATGCGCGACACGGTGCGCGTGCCGGTGACGGTCAAGCACCGCATTGGCATCGACCGGGTGGAGGATTACGGCTTTGTGCGCGATTTCGTCGGTATCGTGGCCGAAGCCGGCTGTTCGGTCTTCATCGTTCACGCCCGCAACGCCTGGCTCGATGGTCTGAGTCCGGCCGAAAACCGCACCGTCCCGCCACTGCGCTACGCCGTGGTGCACCGCCTCAAGCGCGACTTTCCCCACCTGACCATCGTGGTCAATGGCGGCATCACCACCGACGCGCAGATCGCCGAGCAGTTGGCGCAGGTGGATGGCGTGATGGTGGGGCGCGAGGCCTACCACAACCCGTGGTGGCTGGCGTCGTGGGATGCGGCCTACTTCGGCGACACTGCGGCAGCGGCGCTGGACCGCGACGCGGTGGAGGCCCGCATGGTGACCTACATGACGCGCGTGGGGCCGGAGCTGCCCGGGGGGTGGTACGCCATCGCCCGCCACATGCTCGGCTTGCGCCACGGACAGCCGGGGGCCCGCCGCTGGCGCCAGGTGTGGAGCGACCACCGGCTCAAGGGGTTGCCGCCGGCCGAGGTGTCGCGGCGCGCCCGCGCGGCGATGCGTGGCGAGCCGGTTGCGGCCTGACCAGGCAGCGCATCACGCGCAGCTTGTCCGAGGGTTGCGGCCAGGCTGGCCGCCCGCACGCGGGGCGTTAGACGGCCGCCTGCAGGCCGTTGGCAAAGTGCACCCGCACCGCCTGGGCGGCGGCGGCCGGATCGCGACGGCGCAGCGCATCCAGAATCGCGCGGTGCTCCGCCAACGACTCGGCAATGCGCCCCTGCTTGGACAGCGAGCCGTGCCGGTTGAGCTTCATGACCTTGCGCAGGTCGTTGACCAGTTGCTTGCGCCAGCGGTTTTGCCCCAGGTCCAGCACGCGCAGGTGAAAGGCCTCGTTGAGCTCGAAAAAGCGCTCGCGCGAGCCGGTCGCGGGATCCGCCGCCGCCTCGAGCTGCGCATGCAGGCGTTCGAGTTCTGCCAACTCCTCATCGCTGGCGCGCCAGCAGACCGCCTCGGCCGCGTCCGCTTCCAGCAGGGCCAGCAGCTCGTAGACCTCGCGCAGGTCTTGCTGCGACACCTCTGTCACGTAGGCCCCGCGCCGCACCTTCATGGTCACCAGGCCTTCGGCTGCCAGCACCTTGATGGCCTCGCGCAGTGGCGTGCGGCTGATGCCCAGCTCCTCGGCGATCTTGAGTTCATCGATCCAGGCGCCGGGGGGTAACTCGCGGCTGAAGATGCGCTGGCGCAGGCGCTCGGCCACTTCCTCGTAAAGGGCGCGCGACAGCAGGGGAACGGCAGTCATGGCGACATGATAACGTTGAATGGATTTTGCATCCAAAATTATGAATGAGACGGACCCGCGGGTGCAGACCAGGCGCGACGCCGGTGGTTATACGCGTGCCGGTAAGCCACACCGAAAGCCGTGACGTTTCCCCCGCAAGGGCGCAAGACCGGCGCTGCTGCCGCCACTGCCGTGACGATACCTGCCGGTTTCGCGGGCGCCCCCAGTGGCGTCGCCCGCGCATGGATTGCGCACGAGCGCGAACTGCGCCGCTGGTTGCGTGCGCGCCTGCGCGAACCGGCCGATGCGGACGACCTCATGCAGGCGTTGTTCATCAAGGCGCTGCGCCAGGGGCAGCGCTTTTGCGACATCCACAACGCACGTGCCTGGCGGTTCGAGGTGGCGCGCAACCTGCTTGCCGACACCTTGCGCGTGGCGCGCGAGACCGTCGAGCTGCCGGAAACGCTGGTGGCCGAGGACGCAGAGCCCGATACGGTGGACGCGCTGACCGCCTGCCTGCCGCGCTTGACGCAGGGTTTTCCCTGGGTTTTGAGGGGTTGGCTGCGTCCTAAGCGCCGCTACGCCGTCTTATGCCGGGGCACCGCGCTGCGACCCGCAACGTCCCATCCTCGCCACCGTATGATGAACCCCATGAATCTCGCCCAAAAACTGTCCCTGCGCCGTTTCTTCGTCGGTCTGCTGCTCGGCGGCCTGAGCCTGCTCGCGCAGGCCGTGGAGGTCGCATTCGAGCGCGTCGCCGACAACGTCTACGCCTACATTGGCGACCTCGAAGGCCGCACCTACGACAACGAGGGGCTCAACGCCAACCTCGGCCTGGTGGTCACGCCCGCTGGCGCGGTGCTGATCGACAGCGGCCCCACCTACGAGGTGGCCAAGAAAATCGAGGCCGCCGCGCGTGCGGTCACGCCCCAGCCCATCCGGTGGGTCATCAACACCGGCGGGCAGGACCACCGCTGGCTGGGCAATGGCTATTTCAAGGACAAGGGCGCCGAGATCCTGGCCCACCAGGACGCCCAGGCCGATATGAAGACGCGCGCGGCCGAACACATGGACGGCCTGCGGCGCGTGCTCAAAGAGCGGCTCGACGGCACGGTGCCCACGTTGCCGACGCGCTGGCTGACCGAACCGGACACGCGGCTCGAGCTGGGCGGCACGGTCATCGAACTCAAGCACCGTGGCGGCGGCCACACCCCGGGCGACACCCTGGTCTGGTTGCCGCAGACGCGTGTGCTGTTCGGCGGTGATGTGGTCTATGTGGACCGCATTCTCGGCCTGCACGAGGTCAGCCGCAGCAAGACCTGGCTTGCCAGCTTCGAGGTGATCGACCAACTCAAGCCCGCCGTCATCGTCCCGGGCCACGGTCGCGTGACCGACCTGGCCACCGCGCAGAGGGACACGCGCGACCTGCTGATCGCGCTGCGCGCACACATGAAAAAGGCGGTCGACGACGGCGTGGACATGAGCGCCGCGGTCAAGAGCTTCGACGCCCGGCCGTATCGCCACCTCAAGCACGCCGACGTTTGGCTGCCGCAGCTGGCCAACCGCACGTATCTGGAGGTGGAGCGGGAGTGAGACGTTGTGCACGAGTCTCCGTCACGCCATCCGGGGGACCGTGGGGCAACGCGGCCGTTGGTCCTTCGGGGATCGCGTGCTGCCCATGGTGCGCAAGGGTGGCCAGCCCCGGCCGGATGGGATGAGCCACTGACGGGCCCTGCGTCTTTTGGCCGGTCAGCCCGTCTTCGCTAGCATGAACACGCTCGCAGCCTCCACCAAGCCCTGGCCCCTGCGCCAGCCGGCGCTGTTTTTGCTGCTCGCCGCCGTCGCGTGGCTGGCCCTCTACCGCGTGCTTGACCCGCTGTCGGAGGTCTTGGTCGCGGCCCTGCCCGTGGACCGCAACAGCCACCTCGGCGGCGCGTTGCAGTTTTTCTTCTATGACACGCCCAAGGTGCTCATGCTGCTCACCGGTGTGGTGTTCGTCATGGGCATGATCAACAGCTACTTCACGCCCGAGCGCACGCGCGCACTGCTGGCCGGCCGCACCGAAGGCGTGGCCAATGTGATGGCCGCCACCCTGGGCATCGTCACGCCGTTTTGTTCGTGCTCGGCGGTGCCGCTGTTCATCGGCTTCGTGCAGGCGGGGGTGCCGTTGGGGGTGACGTTCTCCTTCCTGATCTCGGCGCCCATGGTCAACGAGGTGGCGCTGACCCTGCTGTTTGGGCTGTTTGGCTGGAAGATCGCCGCGCTGTACCTGGGGCTGGGCCTGACGGTGGCGATCGTCGCGGGCTGGATCATCGGCCGGCTGAAGATGGAGCGCCACCTCGAGGACTGGGTGCGCGACATGCCCAAAGTGACGGCAACCGTCGAGGAGGGCGGGCTCACGCTCGCGGACCGTATCGAGGCCGGCTTCCAATCGGTGCGCGAGATCGTCGGCAAGGTCTGGCCGTACATCCTCGGTGGCATCGCACTCGGCGCGCTGATCCACGGCTACGTGCCCGAGGATTTCATGGCCGCCATCATGGGCAAGGATGCCTGGTGGGCGGTGCCGCTGGCGGTCGTCATCGGCGTGCCGATGTACACCAACGCCGCCGGCGTCATTCCCATCGTGCAGGCGCTGCTGGCCAAGGGCGCGGCACTGGGCACGGTGCTGGCGTTCATGATGAGCGTGATCGCGCTTTCGCTGCCGGAGATGATCATCCTGCGCAAGGTGCTCAAGATGCGGCTGATTGCGACCTTCGTCGGCGTGGTGGCCGCCGGCATCCTGGTCGTTGGTTATGTGTTCAATGCCGTGCTGTGACGGTTGCGCCCGAGGGATGCCGCCAGCGTTTGCGGCACCACCCGTCTCGGGCAAGGGTCGTGGGTCGTGTGTTGATCTTTCTTCGTCCATCACCACCCAAGGAGCCAAAACATGGATGTCAAAGTTCTGGGCACCGGCTGTGCCAATTGCAGAAACACCCTTGCGCTGATCGACCAGGTTGCCAAGGCCAAAGGCGTCAACATCACGTTGGAAAAGGTCGAGGACCTCAAAGACATCATGCGCTATGGCGTCATGTCCACGCCCGGCGTGGTGATCAACGGCAAGGTCGTGCACGCGGGCGGCGTGCCCAGCCGGGAAAAGGTGGAACAATGGCTGTCCGCGGCATGAGTGCCCACCGCCTGCGTTGACGACCGCGCTGGTGCGGGGATTGTGCAACCTCTTTTCTGTAAATTTCCGGTTGGGTGGTCATGACAACCGGGTTACAGGTTGAAGTTGAGATAGACCTTGCCGGTCAGCCACTCGTCGTCGAGTTCGGCGAGCATTGCGGAAAC
>NZ_VJOL01000024.1 GCF_007556705.1 Tepidimonas thermarum
GGTTTCCGCAATGCTCGCCGAACTCGACGACGAGTGGCTGACCGGCAAGGTCTATCTCAACTTCAACCTGTAACCCGGTTGTCATGACCACCCAACCGGAAATTTACAGAAAAGAGGTTGCACAATCAGCTGTCCCAACATCTGCAGGTGAGCGAGCGCACCTTGGAGAAGCTCGTGGCAGCCGGAAAATTTCCGCCGCCGCTGCGCATTGGCAAGCGCGTGGTCTGGGCGAGCGACGTCGTGGAGAAGTGGCTAGGGTGCGCCTTGACCAAGCAACGGGAGTGGGTGCCAGCCTCCAGCCGCCGCCGCAACGTCATCTGAGTGCGGCCCCCTCCCGCGGCCATGGCGACTGCTCCCGCCGCCATGGCTGAATCCCCTGCTCAAACATGAAGGTGAACACGGCCTGCAAGGAGGACGCCCCCTGAACCGGCACCCAGTACTGGAGACGCCCGTTTGGACGCGGTCCCGCATCTGATTGAGCCTCTGTACCGCATCGTGGGACGGCTGGCGGCCATGCCCCCGGGCAGGGGCCGCCACCCCATCCCGAATGGCTATGGGGTGGCAGCGTCGGTGACAGTCGGCAAGGCGAACGCATAACCTGCTCATCACAGGCGTGCCCCGGCCCTTTGCTCCCGCTTCAGCAGCATTGGGTCGGGCACCATGAGTACGTCGACAACGCTCCAACCGTCCCTGTAGAGGTGCTCATCCCTGGGCCGTCAATCTTCAGAAGAACGGCCAGCAGTCGGTCGGTCTTCATCAGCTGCGCCGGCTGATGCGGGACGTTGTGAAACTTAATGAGCGTCTGGAGCCCATACCCGTACTGCTAGAGACAGGTGACCATGCCGCTGGCCTCGGGCATGCACAACCCACTGCCGCGCGAGCGGACATCCGACATCCGCCTTGGCCCTCAATCGTGTGAAAAAGGAAAGGGGGCAGGCCCCTGCCCTGGGCCTGCCCCCTCACGGCGAAGCACCGTACCTGGACTCAGACGCGCTTGCGGCTGGGGGAAGCACCGAACGCCACGTGCACGACATTGCTGTCGGGCGTTGGGGTGACAAGCCCCCTTTGCGCCGCACGCTCTTGAGCTTGACCCGCCTCGGCCTGTGCAGCCGCGTCCGACGGCGCAGCAGTGCTGTGGCTCGAGCCGACGCCACGCGCGTTCAGGCGCCGCACGCGCCGCTGCCCGACGTCCATCTGCAGCGGTGTGCTCGGCAGCAGGGCCATGACGTTCTTGTCCAGTGGCCTGACCTCATCAAGCGCTTTGAGCGCATCGTCTTTGACCAGATTGACGTAGTGCTTGGCCATGAAAGAGGTCCTGTGCCCCAGCACCTGCTGTATAACATGCTGATTCACCTTGTTGCGTGCCAACAGCGTCGGGAGTACGTGCCGCAAATCGCGGAACTGCAGCTGCGGCAGTCCGGCTTTGTCTCGAACGCGCTTCCACGCTTGGTGCAGTGCCGACTCGGAGACGGGCAGTACGCGGTCGCTGCCACTGGCGCCGGAAGTCCTCTTGAGAAGGCTCAGGGTCTCAACGGCGGTTTGGCTCAGCGGAATCGCGGCCTCCCCGCCTTTGGTGTCCCCGTAGAACACCCGGGTCTCCAGGTCAATTTGGTCCCAGGTCAACTGCCGCATCGTGCTTTTGCGCAATGCGGTCTCCAGGGCCAGCACCACGGCGGCGGCGAGATACGGGTTGTCGGCTTGCTGCGCGAGCTCGACGATACGCAGATACTCGCTCTCTTTGATTTGCACAAAGCGCAGGCCACCCGGCTGGACGACGACGTTATCGGTCGGGTTCTTCAGGTCGGACCAGCTCCATTTGGTGCGCGCGACGTTGAACAAGTGACTCAAGAGCGCGAGCTCCAGGCGAATCGAGGCATTGCCCAGTTTTTCCATGGCCATCACTGAGACGAAGTGGTCGATGTCGCTGGGCTGTATATCGCTGCACGGCTTGTTGGCCAACGCCTCGATACAGGCGAGCGTTCGGGGTCGCTGCGCGTTGAGCGCCCTGACCCGGCGCTGGAAAGGGTGGTCAGCGCTGGACTCGTCGGCGCTCACCAAGTGGGTATGACCCATGTCGTCCGTGCGCAAGGCCAATGGGGCCAGCCCGGCTGCCCTGAGGTAGCGGTTGATGCGGCCGAGCTCGCGCCCGGCGCCCTTTTTGCGCACGGTGATGGTTTGGGCGTAAAACGCCAAAGCCGCTGCCAGTGTGGTCCTGCGCGGACCGTCCAGCGCTGCGACCCTGCCAGAGTCGCGCTCCCTGAGCTTGTCGCCAATCCAGTCATCGGCCTCGCGGAACGTGTCAAATGTGGCGCTCAAGCGCTTGCCGTCGGCCATGGTGACTTGAGCGAGCCAGGTTTTGTCGCGCTTGCGCGGACGGGGGCGTTTGTGAGTGCGGGCCATCTCAGCAGCCCTCCCGCAGGTCAGAAGAAAAGACAGAGACCAGGCAGGTCTTGGTAACTGTCGAAAACACGAAACAACTCCTTGAAAAAAAGTGAAGGAGCTGCGTGTAGTGACCCCCGGCACGGGGATTTTTAAGGCACCCCAGGTCATCGGTCCCGACGGCGGGCGGCGAATTTAGAGTCGGGGAATTTCGGGCATCAAAATGCCCGACAGGCCAGTCGCTAGGGCGCGATGGCAAGGAAAAGATAGCCCACATGACACCTCTCCAAGACCAGGAGAGTGGCCGGATTCGCGGCGTACGGGGCCCGGCAGGTCTCGCTAAGCGCTGAGCGCACGCACAAACCGCTGGGGGGCGTGCGCGAGGCGCTGTTGCGCGGCTGTCTCCCGCTGGGCGCTCGGTACCCGAAACCCAGCGACTGGCCTCAGTGGCCCGGTCTCTGGGCGAGCGAGGCCCCTGGGCCCACCGGGAGGGGGGAGTCCTGCGGGGGTCATCGAGGCGAGCTGCGCAACAAGCTGCGCAACATTAACGCCTCCAAGGCACTGCACACCGCATGTCGCCGAAAAATCTCCAATCACGACAAGGGCTTGCAATGGCTGGTTTCGGAAAATCAAGTCCCACGATGATGGGATTATGAGTCCCCTGCTCTGACCAACTGAGCTAACGGCCCTCCCAAGCCCGCGATTCTAGCCAAGCCCCCGGTCTTGGCGATCGGCAGGGGGCGGATGGCTCACCCGGGCGGCACCAAATGGTCTACGCTTATGGCTTGACCGCCCGTGCAGCATGCCCCCACCGGGTGCCTGGCGGGTGTCCCGTATCACACCCCCATCCCCTTCATGACGCCAGACACTTTGCTCGTTGCCGCCCTTGGTCTGGGCCTGCTCAACGCCGTTTTGCTGTTGATCCTGCTGCTGCGCAAACCGCGCCTCGAGACGCCACCCGACCTGGACGCGCGGCTGGGCCTGGTCGAGCAACAACTGCACAGCCTGACGCAGACCAGCATCCGCACCGACACGGGCGTGGAGCGGCTGGACACGCAGCTGCGCGACTTTGTCCACGCCACGCACCAGGTGCTGGGCGATATGCGCCAAACCTTGGACGACGGGTTGAACAAGGCCATGGCGGATGCGCGCGCTGGGCGCGTCGAGCTGAGTACGGCGTTTGGTGCACTGCAGGGGCGGCTGGAACAACGCATCGGGGCGTTCGACGCGTCGATGACCCAGCGCTTCGACTCGCTGCAACAGGCGCTGCTGGGGCGGCTGGCCGAAGCCACCCAGGCCCAAACCGCTCAACAGGCCTCGCTGTCCGCCGCGCTCAAGGGCCAGCTCGAGACGCTGGGCCAACTGCTGCACGGCCAATTTACCGCGCTGCAGGCCTCCGTTGCCCAGCAGCTGCGCAGCATGGCCGAGGGGACGCAGCACAACGCCGAGCAACTGCGCCAAGCGCTCAACGAGCGCCTGGCCGCGATCCAGGCCGACAACACGGCCAAGCTGGAGGAGATGCGCCGCACCGTCGACGAAAAGCTGCACGCGACGCTGGAGCAGCGCCTGGGCGAGTCGTTCCGGCTGGTCAGCGAGCGGCTGGAACAGGTGCACGCCGGCCTGGGCGAGATGAAGACCCTCGCCGGCAGCGTGGGCGACCTCAAACGCGTCATGACCAATGTGCGCACGCGCGGCACCTGGGGCGAGGTGCAGCTTGGCGCCATCATCGAAAACCTGTTGACCGCCGAGCAGTACGACCGCAACGTGCGCACGGTGGAAGGCAGCGCGGACCTGGTGGAGTACGCCATCAAAATGCCCGGTCGGCACGACCACGACACGGTGTGGCTGCCGATCGACTCCAAATACCCGGTGGAGGACTACCAGCGTCTGCTCGATGCGCACGACAGCGGCGACAAGGAGCTGGTGCAAAAAGCCACGGCGGCGTTTGCCAGCGCGCTCAAAAACGAGGCGCGCAAGATCCGCGAAAAATACGTCAGCCCCCCGCGCACGACCGACTTTGCCATTCTGTTCGTGCCCACGGAGGGCTTGTTTGCCGAGGTCTGCCGCATCCCCGGCATGGTCGAGACGCTGCAAAACGACTTTCGCGTCGTGGTGGCCGGGCCCACCACGCTGGCGGCCATGCTCAACAGCCTGCGCCTGGGGTTTCGCACCCTCGCCATCGAAAAACGCTCGTCCGAGGTCTGGCAGCTGCTGGCCAGCGTCAAGACGGAGTTTCGCAAGTTTGGCGACACCATCGAAGCCACGCGCCGCTCGATCGACAGTGCGGCCAAAAAATTCAGCGACATCGGCGTGCGCACGCGTGCGATCGAGCGCAGGCTGCGCGGTGTGGAAGCGCTGCCGGACCCGAGCGCATCACCCTCCGGCGCTGCCGACTGGCTGAGCGTCGAAGACGACGCGGCCGACGAGCCCCCCACGCCCTGAAGGCACCGCGCCCCCAGCGCGCCGCGCCTGCACGCCTGTTGCAGCGGCCGCTTGGGCGCGGGACCATCACTCGCCGCGTGTCTGGCTCAGCGCATTGCCCACCAGCTTGGCCGTGATGTCCACGATTTGGATCATGCGGTCGTAGGGCATGCGCTGCGGGCCGATCACCCCCAGCGTGCCCACGACCTCGCCATCGACCTCGTACGGCGCGCTGACCACCGACAGTTCCTCGTAGGGCACCACCTGGCTTTCGCCGCCGATGAAGATGCGCACCCCGTCGGCCTGGCTGGAAATGTCGAGCAGCCGCATGACCTGGGTTTTTTGCTCGAACAGGTCGAACAGCTTGCGCAAATTGCCCATGTCGCGCGCAAAGTCGTCCACTTCGAGCAGGTTGCGCTCGCCGGCGATGACGACATCGTCCCCCTCGGCCGCCGCGCGGCTTTCCTCCACGGCCTTGATCATCAGGCCGGCAATCTCGCCGCGCAGCGCATCGACCTCGTGGCGCAGGCGCTCGCGCACCGCGTCCAGCGTCAGGCCGGCGTAGTGCGCGTTGAGGTAGTTGGCCGCCGTCTGCAGCTGATCCTGGGTCAATTCGGTGCTGGGGTGCAGGATGCGGTTTTGCACTTCGCCATCGGGCGACACCAGGATGACCAGCACGCGCCGCTCGGACAGGCGCAAAAACTCGATGTGCCGAAACACCACCGGCCGGCGCGGCACCCGCACCACCCCAACGAAGTGCGACAGCTGCGACAACAACTGCGCCGCCTGGTTGAGCACCTGGCGCGGCTGGTCCGCCGCCAGCGCGGGCGTCGACAGCGCGTCGATCGCCGGCAGCTCGGCACGGCGCACCGTCAGCATGGTGTCCACGAAGTAGCGATACCCCCGCGGCGTGGGCACGCGACCGGCCGAGGTGTGCGGGCTGGCCACCAGGCCCAGCTCCTCCAGATCGCTCATCACGTTGCGGATGGTCGCCGGCGACAGGTCCAACCCCGCCGCCTTGGACAGCGTGCGCGATCCCACCGGCTGGCCATCGGCTATGTAGCGCTCGACCAACGCCTTGAGCAGCAGCTTGGAACGCTCGTCTAACATCGTCGTACCGTCAGAATCCCATGTTGTAATTTGAGCATGAATTCCCACGCCGCGCCCACCCCACCCGCTGCGCTGCCCGCCGAGCCCGATGCCGCGCTGCGCTTTCGCCGCGTGGGGCTGGTGGGCAAACACCACGCCGGCGGCAGCCGCGACGCCCTGGAGCGCGTGGTGCACTTTCTGCATGAGCAGGGGTGCGAGGTGTTCCTGGAGCGCGACACCGCGCACCACATCGGCGCCATGGGCGACGGCACACTGGACGTCGCCGGCATGGGCGTGCACTGCGACCTGGCGCTGGTGGTGGGCGGCGACGGCACCATGCTCGGCGTGGGCCGCCAACTGGGGCCGTGTGGGGTGCCGCTGATCGGCATCAACCAGGGGCGTCTGGGGTTCATCACCGACATCCCCTTCGAGGGCTTTGCCGCCATCCTGGCCCCCATGCTGCGTGGCGCCTACGAGGAAGAGCGCCGCAACCTCATGGAAGCCGGCGTGTGGCGCGATGGCGACTGCGTGTTTCGCACCGTTGCCATGAACGACGTGGTGGTCAACCGCGGCGGTGCGCCGAGCATGGTGGAGCTGCGCGTCGAGGTGGATGGCCACTTCGTCGCCAACCAACGCGCCGACGGGCTCATCATCGCGTCGCCCACGGGGTCCACCGCCTACGCGCTGTCGGCCGGTGGCCCGCTGCTGCACCCGGCGATTGCCGGCTGGGTGATGGTGCCGATTGCGCCGCACACCCTGTCCAACCGGCCGATCGTGCTGCCCAGCGACGGCGAGATCGCGATCGAAGTCGTCGCCGGGCGCGAGCCGAGCGCGCATTTCGACATGCAAACCTTCACCAGCCTGCTGCCGCGCGACCGCATCGCAGTGCGCCGCTCCGCGCACACGCTGCGGCTGCTGCACCCGGTGGGCTGGAGCTACTTCGACACCCTGCGGCGCAAGTTGCACTGGAACGAAGGCGTCGTGGCATGACCTTGGCACGGGAGAGCGAAGCATGAGCTGGCTGCGGCTGGCGGTACGCGATTTCGTCATCGTCCGCGCGTTGGACCTCGAGCTGGGCCCAGGCTTTACCGCCCTGACCGGCGAAACCGGGGCTGGCAAATCAATCCTGATCGACGCGCTGCAACTGCTGCTCGGCGGCCGTGCCGAGGCGCACGTGGTGCGTGAAGGCGCGCCCCGCGCCGAGGTGGCCGGTGAATTCGATGCGCCCACCGCCGCAACCGAGTGGTTGGCCGACAACGGCTTTGATGCCAACCCGGGCGAACCGGTCTTGTTGCGCCGCACGGTCGATGCCCAAGGCCGCAGCCGCGGCTGGATCAATGGCAGCCCCGCCACGGCCGCCCAACTGCGCGCCCTGGGTGAATGGCTGGTGGACATCCACGGCCAGCACGCCTGGCAAAGCCTGACACGACCGGACGCGGTGCGCGCGCTGCTGGACCGCTATGCCCACATCGACACCGCCGCCCTGCACGCCGCCTGGACGGCGTGGCGGGCGGCTGTCGCGGCGCTGGAGGCCGCCGAAGCCGGCCAAACCCAGCGTGAGGAGGAGCGCGAGCGGCTGCAGTGGCTGGTGGACGAAGTGGCCCGCCTGGCCCCCGGTGCCGACGAGTGGGAAGCACTCAACCGCCAGCACGCGCGGCTGGCGCACGCCCAAACGCTCATCGATGCCGCGCACAGCGCCCTGGCCGCGCTCGATGGTGACGAGATCAACGCCAGGCGGCTCATCGGCCAGGCCTTGCACGTCTTGCGCGACCAACAGCACATCGACCCGGCCTATGGCGCGGTGGCCGACGTGTTGCAGCAGGCCCTGGATCAGATTGGCGACGCCTGCCGTGACCTGCAGCACCGGGCGCAGCACACCGAACTCGACCCGGACAGCCTGGCCGCGCTCGACGAGCGCCTGTCGCGCTGGCTGAGCCTGGCGCGGCGCCACCGCTGCCCCCCGGAGGCGCTGCCGCAGCGCTGGCAGGAGTGGCAAGCGCGCCTGCGCGCGCTGGAGGAGGCGGCCGACATCGAGGGCCTGCGCCGGCAGGTGCAGCGCACGCAGCAGGCGTACCTGGCCGAGGCGCAAGCCGTCTCGGCGCAGCGCCGGCCGGCCGCCGAGCGGTTGGGCGCGGCCATCACCGAGGCCATGCAGGGGCTGGGCATGGCCGGCGGTCGCTTCGAGGTGCGGCTGGAGCCGCTGCCGCAACCCCAGGCCCAGGGACTGGAGCGGGTCGAATTCCTGGTTGCCGGGCACGCGGGGGTGACACCTCGGCCCGTGGGCAAAGTGGCCTCGGGCGGCGAACTCTCGCGCATTGCGCTGGCGATTGCCGTCGTCACCAGCGCCCTGGGCGAAGCGCCCACGCTGATCTTCGACGAGATCGACAGTGGCATCGGCGGCACGGTGGCGCACACCGTGGGCCAGCTGATGCGGCGCCTGGGGGCGGACCGGCAGGTGCTGGCGGTGACCCACCTGCCCCAGGTGGCCGCCTGTGCCCACCACCACCTGCAAGTCGTCAAGGTGCGCGAGGGCCACACCACGGTCAGCCGGGTCACCGCGCTGCACGGCGAGGCGCGGGTGGACGAATTGGCCCGCATGCTGGGCGGCGGCACCACGGAGGCATCGCGCTCGCACGCGCGGGAGCTGCTGCAGCCATGAACACCGCGCCTGACACGGCATCCCCGCCCCCGTCGCTGCAGGTCGTGCTGATCACGGGCATGTCCGGCTCGGGCAAGTCGGTCGCCCTGCACGCGCTCGAAGACTCCGGCTTTTATTGCGTGGACAACCTGCCGCCCGAACTGCTCGAGGCGTTCATCGAGGTCGAACGGCGGCACCAGGCCGACCGCGTGGCGGTGGCGATCGACGTGCGCAGCGCGGCCTCGTTGCCGGGTTTGCCGCAGCGGCTAAGCGCGCTGCGCAACCAGGGCGTCGATCTGACCGTGCTGTTTTTGGACGCCACCGACGCCGTGCTGGTGCGCCGCTACTCCGAGACGCGGCGCATGCACCCACTGTCGGTGCGCCACAGCGCCGATCAGCACCGCGCCTTGCTGGACGCGCTGGTGCTGGAACGCGAGCTGCTGGCCACCTTGCGCGATGGTGCGCTCGTGATCGACACCAGCCAGCTCAAGGCCGCCCAATTGCGCACCGAGGTCAAATCCCTGCTGTTGCGCGGCCCAGCGCCGCTGTCGCTGGTGTTCGAATCCTTCGCATTCAAGCGCGGCATCCCGATGGATGCCGACTTCGTGTTCGACGCGCGCATGCTGCCCAACCCGCACTACGAGCCCGAGCTGCGGCCCCTGACCGGGCTGGATGCGCCGGTGGCGGCTTATCTGGCGGCCGAGCCCGAGGTGGCTGCGCTGCTGGCGCAGATCACCGCTTTTCTCGAGCGCTGGCTGCCGGCCATGGTGCGCGACCACCGCAGCTACGTCACGGTGGCGGTCGGCTGCACGGGTGGCCAGCACCGATCGGTGTACCTGGTGGAGCGGCTTGCCGCCCATTTTGCGCCCCAATGGTCGGTGCAGCGCCGTCACCGCGAGTTGGATGTGCGACTGCCCGATACCAGGGTCTGGAGCCAGGCGCGCACCGGCGCCGGCAGCCCCAGCGACAGCGCCGCGGACGGGGACCACCAGGCCCCCTGATCCGCCACCACGCCCGGGGCGGCGGGTGCCGGCCCCGCAGCGCTGTCCGTGGGCACGCGGCACAGCAACGGCTGCAGGCGCAAATCGCGGTGCGTCAACGTGTGGTCGAAGGCCGGCCACCACTCGGCCGCCAGCGCGGGCTGGGCGCACAGCCAATCTTCCAGCACCTCCACCTGCGCCAGCACCGGCGGCGCCCACAGCCCCGCCCAGATGCCGCGATCGGGCCGGCGCTGCAGCCACCACGCCCCGTCGCTGCGCACATACAGCGGCAAGCACCACGCCTCGCGCCGGCGCGCGCCACGTGGCGAGCGGCGCGGCCAGGCAGTCGGCGCGCCGCTGGCCTGGCCCGCGCACAGCGCCGCCACCGGGCAGACGTCGCAACGCGGGCGCGTGCGCGTGCAGACCGTCGCCCCCAGGTCCATCAAACCCTGGGTGTAGGCGGCCATCTCCGCAGCGGTCGCGTCGTCGGGGATCAGCGCCTGCGCAGTGGTCCACCACGCGCGCTGGGTGGCGGGGTGTGCCGGGTCGCGGTCGTCGGCCAGGACGCGGGCGAGCACGCGCCGCACGTTGCCGTCCAAAATCGAGCATCGCTCGCCAAAACAAAACGCGGCGATCGCCGCCGCCGTCGAGGCGCCGATGCCGGGCAGCGTGGCCAGCGCGGCCGCGCTGGTGGGAAAGCGCCCACCGTGCTGCGCCACCACCGTCTGCGCGCAGGCGTGCAGGTGGCGCGCCCGGCGGTAGTAGCCCAGGCCGCTCCACAGCGCCAACACCTCGTCCAGCGTGGCCGCGGCCAGCGCGTGCACGTCCGGGAACCGGCGCAGGAAGCGCTCGTAGTACCCCAGCACGGTGCGTACCTGCGTCTGCTGCAGCATGACCTCCGACAGCCAGACGCTATAGGGGTCGCGCGTGCCCTGCCAGGGCAGCCCGTGGCGGCCACTGCGGCGCTGCCAGGCAACGACGGACGGGAAAAACCCGGTGCGCAGCGCAGCGCTCACCGTGGGTGGTGCGTCGCCGGTCATGCGCCGCTGCCCGCTGCCGCGCTGGTGGGCGGATCCACCCGCTGCACCCCGGATGGGTCGAGCAGCAGTTCGCGCAAGGCCTGCACATCCTGCGCCGCTGCATCGCGCTGCGCCTGCAGCTCGGCGATGCGCTCCTCCAGGGAGCCCGCAGCGGCCTCGATGCGGTGCACCGCCTCCAGCCGCCGGGCGAAGTGGCGCCGCCGTTCGCGCAACTGGGCGTCGAGCTGCGCCGCGGCCGCCTTGTTCCACGACTCGACCTCGGCCGTGGCGGCATCGAACACCACCTTGAGGCGCCCCAGCACCGCCTTGGCCAGGCGGTCGGCGTATTCGGCCTGCGCCAGCCGCAGCGCATTGGTCAACCCCAAGTATTGCACGTGGCTGCGCTCGATCTCGCGCAGCTCGGCCGCAAACGGCGACAGGTCGAGCGCGCCCGGCAGTTGCAGCGCAAAGCCATACTCGGCGTTGAGGCTGCGAAACGACGCCTGCAGCATCGACTGCACCTCGGCGGCTTTGCGCTGGGCCTGCTCGAGCGTGGCATGCAGCTGGGCAAACGCCTCGCCATACGTGCGGCGGATGCCGAATTTGACCCCCGGCTGGCGCAGCGCCGCCGCCAGCGCGTTCACACCCGCGTGCAGCGACGGGTTGCCCAACAGCTGAAACAGCTCGCGCAGCAGCTTCAGATGCACGCTGCGCAGCGCCTGGATGCGCATACCGCCGGCGTCGAAGTCACGCTGCTCCTGCTCGATGCGTCGGCGCATGTGCGCGATCACGGTGGCATTTTTGCCGCGCAGGCCCTCGAGTTCTTCGATCTGGTCCTGCCATTCGCGCGCGCGCAAGCGCCAACCGCGCTCCACCTCGGCGACCACCCCGGCCAGCGCAGCCTCCACGCGCCCACCCAAGAGGTCGCGCTGGCGCTGCAGCACCGCGTCGCCCAGTGCCCGCTCGAAGTCCAGCAACCGGCTCTCGCCCAGCAGCGCATCGTCACCCCGCACCTTGGCCAGCAGGCCCTTCTGGGCCGACACCGCCAACACCTGCTCGGGCTGCAGGCCCAGCACCTGCGCGGTCGTGGCGCGCTGGCGCGCGAGCTGCGCCTCGATCGCGTCCGGCGTGCTCAGCCCATCCCAGAGCACGTCGATTTTGTTGAGCACGACAAGCCGCGTATCGACGCCCTCGGCCACAGGAGCCAGGTGCTCACGCCACAGCGCCAGATCCGACTTGCTGACCCCGGCATCGGCCGCGAGCACGAACACCACGGCCTGCGCCAGCGGCAGCAGGCCCACGGTCAGCTCCGGCTCCGCCCCGATGGCGTTGAGCCCGGGCGTGTCCAGCACCACCAGCCCCTGCTTGAGCAGCGGGTGCGCCATGTTGATGAGCGCGTGGCGCCAGCGCGGCACCTCCACCAGCCCGTCGGGCCCCGGCAGGGGGTTGTCCTCGGGCGCGTCGTCGTGCCAAAAACCCAGCGCGCGCGCCTGCTCGATCGGCACGCGCTGCACCTCGGCCACCTTCTCGATGGCGCGCGCGAGTTGCTCGGGATCGTTGACGTCCAGGTCGATGCGCTCCCAGCGTTCGGGGGCGCTGCGCCACTCCAGCAGGGACTGCGGCTGCAGCCGCGTCTCGATCGGCAGCAGCCGCAAGCACGGCGGCACGGCCTCGTCGTAGCCCAGCTCGGTGGGGCACATGGTGGTGCGCCCGGCGCTCGCCGGCATGATGCGGCGGCCATAGCCGGCAAAAAACACCGCGTTGATCAGCTCCGACTTGCCGCGCGAAAACTCCGCCACGAAGGCCACCATCACCTTGTCGCTGTCGAGCTGGCGCTGCAACCGCTCGAGCCGCTCGCGCAGCCCGGCGTCGAGCAAATCCCGCGCCGCCAGCGCCTGCGCCAGGGTGTGCAAGCGCTGGGCCTGCGCGCGGCGCCAGGCCCGGTGGGCATCGAAATCGCGGGTGAACGACATGCCTTGGCCCCCTCAACGCGCCTGGCAGCGCGGGCAGTAAAAGGTCGAGCGCTGGCCCTGGCGGATGGCGCGGATCGGTGTGCCGCAGACGCGGCAGGGCTGTCCAGCGCGGCCATAGACCCACATTTCGAGCTGGAAATGACCCGGCTCGCCGTTGACACGAAAGTCACGCAACGTGCTGCCGCCTACGGCCAGCGCGCGCTGCAGCACCTCGCGGATGGCCGCGTGCAGGCGCACCGCCCGCGCGCGGCTCAGGCGCATGGCGGGGGTGGTCGGCCGTATGCCGGCCCGAAACAGCGCCTCGCTGGCGTAAATGTTGCCCACCCCCACCACCACATCCCCAGCCAGCAACACGGCTTTGATGGGGGCGCGTCGGCCGCGCAGCGCAGCGTGAAAGCGCGCGGGATCAAACCCCTCCTCCAGCGGCTCCACGCCCAAGTGGCCCAGCAGCCGGTGCATCAGCGGATCGTCTTCGCCCCGCGCGTACACCACGGCGCCAAAACGGCGCGGGTCGTGCAGCCGCAAGGTGCCGCGGTCGGTGTGCAAATCCACGTGATCGTGCCGCCCGGGCGGTGCGGGTGCCTCGCTCCACATCAGGCTGCCCGACATGCCCAGGTGCCACAGGAGCATGCCGGCGTCCAGCTCCATCAACAGGTACTTGCCGCGCCGGCGCACCGCCCCGATGGTGCGCCCACGCAAGAGCCCAGGCTCCACCCCCAGCGGCCACCGCAGCGGCAGCCCCAGCCGCAGCGACTGGATGCGCGCACCCGAAAGCCGCTCGGCGATGCGCAGCCGGGTCACTTCGACTTCGGGCAATTCGGGCATGGCAGCGTGGCAGTGGCAAACGTGAACAGACGCGCTCGATTATGATCAATCGGGCATCGCCCCAACCGGAACCACCCATGCCGCGCCCGCGCCTCCTGCCCCTGACCCCATGGCTGCTCGCCGGCTGGCTGCTCGCCCCCGCCGCCCCTGCCCAGTCGCTGCCCACGCCGTCGCAGGAGAGCGCCGCGCCCGCCGCCAGCGCATCGGCCCTGGATGCCGAGCTGTTCTACCAGCTGTTGTTGGCCGAACTGCAGCGCCGCCAGGACCCGGGCGCGGCGTACTCCCTGGTGCTGGACGCGGCCAAACGCTTGCGCGAGCCGGCGCTGTTTCGGCACGCCATCGAAATAGCGCTGCAAGGGCGGGCCCCGAACGCTGCGCTGACCGCGGCGCGCGACTGGCAGGCCACCCTACCCAGCGACGAGGATGCGCGTCGCACCGAGCTGCAACTGCTGCTCGCACTGCAACGGGTGCGGGAGACAGGGCCCCTGCTGCGCGAGTGGATCCGCGCCACCCCGCCTGCGCAGCGCGCCGAGCGGATCGCCCTGGTGCCCGCGGTCTATGCCCGCGTGGCCGACAAAGCGGAGGCGGTGGCCGCCGCCCGCACCGCGCTGGAGCCGTTTTTGCAGGGGCCACCGACCGCCGCGGCGGCGTGGGCCGCGCTGGGCCAGGTGCTGCGGCAGGCCGACGACACCGCCGGTGCGCTGCAAGCGGCGCGCGAGGCGCTGCGCGCCGACGCCCGGGCCGCGGGCGGCGCGCTGCTGGCGCTGGCGCTGCTCGAGGACCGGCCGGCCGAAGCCGAGATGCTGGTGCAGCGGCACCTGCAGGCCACGCGCGACGGCAGCGCGGCAGACCCCCGTGTGCGCATCGCCTACGCCCAGGCGCTGGCCGACCGCGGCCAACTGGCCGACGCCCGCGCCGTGCTGCAACTGCCCACGGCCAACGCAGCCGACGACCGCCGCCAGCGCGTCACCGAAGCGCGCCTGCTGCGCGACCACGGCCATGCCCAGGAGGCCTACGACCTGCTCGAGCAGGCCCGCCGCGCCGCCCCCGACGACAGCGATCTGTTGTACGAGCAGGCCATGGCCGCCGACCGCCTCGATCGGCTCGCCGACATGGAGCGGCTGCTGCGCGAACTCATCGCGCGCAAGCCCGACGACCCGCACGCGTACAACGCCCTCGGCTACGCACTGGCCGACCGCGGCCAGCGGCTGCCGGAGGCCAAGGCCCTCATCGAACAAGCGCTGCGGCTTGCGCCAGACGACGCCTACATCATCGACAGCCTGGGCTGGGTGGAGTTTCGGCTGGGCAACACCGCCGAAGCGCGCCGGCTGCTGACCGAGGCCATGCAGCGGCGCCCCGACCCGGAAATCGCCGCCCACCTGGGCGAGGTGCTGTGGGCGCTGGGCGAGGCCGACGAGGCGCGCGCGGTCTGGCGCCGTGGCCTGGAGCTGGACCGCCGCAACCGCACCCTCACCGAAACCCTGCGCCGTTTGGGTGTCGAGCCATGACGCGCCGCGCCGTGCTGCGTGGCAGGCCGCGGCGGCGTGGTGGGCGTGTGGCAGTCGCCGTGGCCGTTGCACTCGGGCTGCTGGCGGGGTGCGCCACGCGCCCGCCCACCCCCACCCCCCCGGTCTGGAGCGGCCGCTTGGCGCTGCGCGTGGACAGCGACCCGCCGCAGCGCTGGTCGGCGCTCTTCGAGCTGGACGGCGCTGCCGAGCGCGGTACGCTGCAACTGGCCAGCCCGTTGGGGCAGACGCTGGCCACCGTGCGCTGGGACGCCAGCGGCGCCTGGCTGGAGCGCCCCGACGCCCCGCCGCAGCGCTACGACAGCGTGGCAGCGCTGACAGCGGCGCTGACCGGCGCTGCCCTGCCGGTGACGGCGCTGTTTGCCTGGCGGTCCGGCAACCCCGAGCCAGTGGCCGGCTGGGAGGTGGACCTGAGCGAGCACGCCCAGGGCCGGCTGCGCGCGCGCCGCACCGCCCCCCCACCGCCCGCCGAGCTGCGACTGCTCTGGCAACCCTGACACCATGCAACGCCTGCTCGACATACCGGCTCCGGCCAAGATCAACCTGTTTTTGCACATCACCGGACGGCGCGCCGACGGCTACCACCTGCTGCAGTCGGTCTTCCGGCTGGTGGACTGGTGCGACACCCTGCACATCGAGGTGCGCGCCGATGGCGCCCTCTCGCGCGAGGACCTGCGCCGCGACGACACCTCCCCCCCACTGCCGCAGGACGACCTGTGCCTGCGCGCGGCGCGCGCACTGCAGCAGGCCAGCGGCTGTCCCCGCGGCGCGCACATCGTGCTCGACAAGCGCATCCCGCAACAGGCCGGGCTGGGGGGCGGCTCCAGCGACGCCGCCAGCACGCTGATCGCCCTCAACCGCTTGTGGGGCCTGAACTGGCCACGCCAGGCCCTCATCGCGCTGGGCGCGCGCCTGGGGGCGGACGTGCCGTTTTTTTTGGGAGGGCGCAACGCCTGGGTCGAGGGCATTGGCGAGCGCTTGACACCGCTGGACCTGCCCGCGGCACGCTACGTGATCGTCAAACCACCGGCCGGCACCGCCACCGCCGCCATCTACCACGCCGATGACCTGGAACGCGCCACGCCACCCGCTATAATGGAGGACTTCGTTGCGGCGATCACGGCCAACCCCGTTGGCTTGTGGGGCCGCAACGACTTGCAACCGGTGGCCGCACGGCTGTGTCCAGACATCGTCGATGCCTTGGATCGGCTGGGGCGACTGGGCCTGCAGCCCCGCATGACGGGCTCGGGCAGCGCGGTCTTCGCGGCCGTGCGCGACGAGGACGACATCGATGCGGTGTGCCGCGCGGCCTGGCCGCCAGGCTGGCAGATGCAAATCTGCGCCGGATTGCAGCAACATCCGCTGGATGGGTGGCAAAAAGACGCTATAATGTGAGTCTTGTTGCTGCACACGCCAGCAACACCGCATACGGTGCATCGCATGCTGCGGTGAGCCGGTGTAGGGGAGTCGCCAAGTTGGTTAAGGCATCGGATTTTGATTCCGACATGCGAGGGTTCGAATCCTTCCTCCCCTGCCAAATCCCTTTCCCGTAAGCCGGTTTCACCATGGAATATTCGACGCCAGTGCACGCACCGGATTTCATGCTTTTCACCGGCAATGCCAATCCGGCACTGGCCGCTGAAATCGCGCGCCATCTTGGCACCAGCCTGGGCGCCGCCCACGTGGGGCGCTTCTCCGACGGCGAAGTCACCGTCGAAATCGGGCAAAACGTGCGTGCGCGCGACGTCTTCATCATCCAGCCGACCTGCCCGCCGACCAACGAGAACCTGATGGAGCTCGTCATCATGGTCGATGCGCTCAAACGCGCGTCGGCGGCGCGCATCTCGGCGGTGATCCCGTATTTCGGCTATGCGCGCCAAGACCGGCGCCCGCGCTCGAGCCGCGTGCCCATCAGCGCCAAGGTCGTGGCCAACATGCTGCAGGTCGTCGGCGTGGACCGGGTGCTGACCATGGATTTGCACGCCGACCAGATCCAGGGCTTTTTCGACATCCCGGTGGACAACATCTACGCGTCCCCGGTGCTGCTGGGCGATCTGCGGCAAAAGAACTACCCCAACCTGCTCGTCGTCTCGCCGGACGTCGGCGGCGTGGTGCGCGCGCGCGCGCTGGCCAAGCAGCTCGACTGCGACATGGCCATCATCGACAAGCGCCGTCCCAAGCCCAACGTCTCCGAAGTCATGCACGTCATCGGTGACATCGATGGCCGCCACTGCGTCATCATGGACGACATGGTGGACACCGCTGGCACGCTGGTCAAGGCCGCCGAGGTGCTCAAGGCACGCGGAGCCGCCAAGGTATTTGCCTACGTTACCCACCCCATCCTGTCGGGGCCGGCGGTGGAGCGCGTGGCCAAAGGTGACGCGCTGGACGAGTTGGTGGTCACCAACACCATTCCCTTGAGCGAAGCGGCGCGCGCCTGCGGCAAGATCCGCCAGCTCAGCGTGGCCCCGCTGATCGCCGAAACCGTCGCGCGCATCGCCAGTGGCGAGTCGGTGATGAGCCTGTTTGCCGAATCGGAGATCCAGGCCTGAGGGCGCGGCCGCGCCTGCGGGACTGGATGGCCGTGCCGCCCCTGGGGCGGCTGTGTTGGCCGCCCGTCGGGGCGGCGTTTTCGTAGCAATGGGACGCGCTGGTCGCGGCCGTCCCCACAGTGGAGTGTCGAGATGAAATTTACCGCTTTCGAGCGTCAAACGCAGGGCACGGGTGCGAGCCGCCGCCTGCGCAAAGCCGGCAAGGTGCCGGGCGTGGTGTACGGGGGCAATGCGGCCCCGCAAAACATCGAGCTGGACCACAACGCGCTGTGGCAAGCCGTGCAGAAGGAGGCCTTCCACACCTCCGTGCTGGACATGGAACTCGGCGGCCAGACCACCAAGGTCGTGCTGCGCGATGTCCAGTACCACCCGTTCAAGCCGCAGGTCCTGCACGTGGACTTCCAGCGCGTCGATGAAAACACCCGTCTGCGCAAGAAGGTGCCGCTGCACTTCGTCAACGCCGACAACAGCCCGGCGGTCAAAGCCGACAAGTGCCTGATCAACCACGTCGCCACCGAACTCGAAATCGAGTGCCTGGCCACCCAGCTGCCGGACTTCATCGAAGTCGACCTGGGCAACCTGCACAAGGGCCAGAGCCTGCACGTGAGCGATCTGAAGCTGGCAGCGGGCATCAAGGTCGTCACGCACGGCAAGCCCAACCCCACGATTGCCACCGTGGTCGAACCGGTGGAAGAAGTGGTCGCCGCCCCGCAGGCCGCCGCTGCCGACGACAAGAAGGGCAAGAAGGGCAAGAAGTGATGCCCGCGGGCCGACCATCGGTGCGCCCATGATCCGAGGCGCAGCCGGCCCGTCCCGTGCTGTCACGCCCGAACATGATCAAGCTGCTGGTCGGCCTGGGCAACCCTGGCCCCGAGTACGAAGACACCCGCCACAACGCTGGCTGGTGGTGGCTCGACCGCGTTGCGCAGGACCTGCGCGTGACCCTGCACCCCGAGCGCAGCTGCTTTGGCCTGGTGGCGCGCACCAACGTGCAGGGCCAGCCGCTGTGGTTGCTCAAACCCACCACCTACATGAACCGCTCGGGGCAAGCCGTGGCGGCGCTGGCGCGCTTTTACAAAATCGCGCCGGACGAGGTTCTGGTCGCCCACGACGAACTCGACCTGCCGCCCGGTGACGCCCGCCTCAAACGCGGCGGCGGTCACGCAGGCCACAACGGGCTGCGCGACATCCATGCCCAACTCGGCAGTGCCGACTATTGGCGGCTGCGGCTGGGCATCGGACACCCGGGCGTCAAGGCCGAAGTCGCCAACTGGGTGCTGCGCAAGCCGCCTGCGGACCAGCGCGACGCCATCGAACGCGCCGTCGATCGCGCCGCGCGCGCCCTACCCCTGTTGCTGGCTGGCGACGTCGCCAAGGCCACCGCCGCCATCCACACCAGCCAACCCCCGCGCCCCAAGCCCGCGCGAGCGCCACAGGCGCCCAACGCCGACGGTGCCCCGGCTTGAGGGGCGGCACGCGCCCCAACGGCGCCACCAACGGCCCCCCCCAAAGGCGACGTCAGGCCGACCGTCTCACGGCGAGGGCGTCCCGGCAGCGGCGGCAGCGACGTCGGCTGCGGCCACGCCCGCCGCTGGCGTGCGCTGCGCGTGCAAGCGGCGGTACTTCTGCCACAGGGTTTCGCGGTCTTCCACATGCTCCGGGTGCACGGGGATGCAATTCACCGGACACACCTGCACGCACTGGGGTTCGTCGAAATGCCCCACACATTCGGTGCACCGCCGCGGATCGATGACGTAGTGGTCCTCCCCCATCGAGATGGCCTGGTTGGGGCACTCGGGTTCGCACACGTCGCAGTTGATGCACTCGTCGGTGATCATCAGGGCCATGGCCGGGTCCTTTCGGCGGCAACGCGCAGGCCTCAGCGCTGCGGCCGCGCAAAGCGCTGCTGCAGCCGCTGCGCCACACCGGGGCTGACCATCGCCGTCACGTCGCCGCCCAGTTTGGCGATTTCGCGCACCAGCGTACTGGAAATGCATTGCACCGGCGGGCTGGGCAACAAAAACACCGTCTGCACCGTGGGCAAGAGCTTGGCGTTCATGGCCGCCATCTGCGCCTCGTAGTCGAAATCGGTGACATTGCGAATGCCGCGCACCACGGCCACAGCGCCGTGCGTGCGGCAAAAGTCCATGATCAGGCCCTCGAACGGCAGCACGCGCACGCCCGGACAATCGGCCAGCGCCGCCGCCGCCATCGCCAGCCGCTCCTCCAGCGCAAACAGCGTCTGCTTGTGGTGCGCCACCGCCACCGCCACGATCAGCCGGTCGAACAGGCTGGCGGCACGGCGGATGACATCCTCGTGCCCAAGGGTGATGGGGTCGAACGTGCCGCTGTAGACGGCGGTGCGCGGCGCAGATGCTGGGGTCGTCATGGGGCGGCATTATCCGCCCGTTGCAGCAGGTGCGCGTGCACCGCACCGGCGCGCAGGTGGCGGTGCAGCCGCCAGCCCAGCGCCTGCAGGTCAGCGTCGGACCAGGCGCGCGGGGCCTCCAGGTACACCCAGCCGCCTGCGCGCAGCAGCCGCGCCGCCGCACCCAGGGCAGCCGCATAGAGCCGCTCGCCACCGTGGCGCGCATCGTCGAATGGTGGGTCCAGAAACACCCCATCCCACACGCCGGTGGGCAAGGCCGCCAGCGCGTGCAGGGCGTCACCGGCCACGATGCGCACCGTCTGCGCCCCCAGCCGCTGCGCGTTGGCGTGCAGCGCCCGCAACAACGGCGCGGCGCGCTCGATCAACACCACCTCGGCCGCGCCGCGCGAGGCCGCCTCGAACCCCAGCGCACCGCTGCCGGCAAACGCGTCGATGCAGCGGCAACCGCTCAAATCCTGCCCCAGCCAGTTGAACAGGGTCTCGCGCACGCGATCGGGCGTGGGACGCAACCCCGGCACATCCCCCACCGGCAGGCGCGAGCGGCGCCAGCGCCCACCGATGATGCGCACCTCGCCAGCCAGGCGGCCTGACGGGTGCCCCGTCACGGCGCCCCCCCGACCACCACGGTCACCAGACGCTGCGGGTCGATGACCCGCCGCCAGGCGCGCATCAGCGTCTCGCGGTCGATGGCCGCCAGCCGCGTGGTCCAGGTGTCCAGCTCATCCAGCGGCAAGTCGGACCATGCGATCGCCGCCACCTGATCGAGCATCTTGCGGTTGCTGTCCAGCCGCAGCGCAAAGCCGTGGATCAGCGACGCCTTGGCGGCTGCCATTTCGTCCTCGGTTGGCCCCTGCGCGGTGAAGCGCTGCAGCGCATCGCGCACCAAGGCCACGGCCAGGTCGGCCTGGTCGGGCCGGGTTTGCAGCGCTACGGTAAACGCCCCGGCGTGGCGGCCGGCCAAAAAGTAGCTGTACACGCCGTAGGTCAAACCGCGCTGCTCGCGGATTTCCCGCATCAGCCGCGACGCAAAACCGCCGCCCCCCAATATGTGGTTGGCCAGCTGCAGCGCCAGGTAGTCAGGGTCCTGGCGCGTGATGCCGGGGCTGCCGACCAAGATCTGCGCCTGGGCGGCGCCCGCAAACGGCAAACGGATGTCCTGTGCCCGCTCCAGCGGCGCGACCTCGGGCACGGCGGGCAGCGGGGTGCAGCCGTGCGCCGCCCAACCCGCCAGCAGGCGGGCGGCGATGGCATCGGCCTGCTCGCGGCCAATGGCCCCCACCAGGGTGATGCGCGCCCCGCACGCCTGCGCGTGGCGGCGGTAGAACGCCTGCAGCGCCGCGCGGTCGATGGCGGCCCACGTCTCGGGTGTGGCCTCGGCACCGTACGGGTGGCCGCGATACACCGCCTCGGCAAAGCGGCGCTGCGCCAGCGTGTCGGGCTGGGTTTGGGCTTCACGCCAAGCCGCCACCAGACGTTCGCGCTCGCGCGCCCACACCGCGGCGTCGAACGACGGCGCCGCCAGCTGCCGCGCCGCCAGCGCAACGGCACGCTCCAGCAGGTCGGGCCGGGTCAGGGTGCGCAACGTGACGCTGAAGCGATCGAGCGTGGCCGTGGCCGACCACTGCGCGCCCAGGTCAGCCCAGGCCTCGACCAACGCGTTTTCGTCCAAGGCCGGCTGGCCATCGCGCGCTTCGATGCCGCGCCCCAGCATCAACGCCGTGGCGGCGGCCAAGCCGGCCTGTCCCACCGGATCGCGGCGGCTGCCACCATCGGCTTCCAGGCGCACATCGAGCATGGGCAGCGCCTCGTTGCGCACCAGGTAAACGCGCGCCCCGTCCGGGCGCACCCAGTGTTCGATGGGCAGCGCGGCGTGCGCCGCAGCCGCCAGCCAGCACCCCAACGCCACCCAAGCGCGGCACAGCATGGCGCGCGCGCGCCTCATGACCCGGCCTCCGGTCGCAGCACGCCGACGGTCAACCCCTCGTCGCGGAAGTAACGCTGGGCCACGCGCTGCACGTCGGCAGCGCCGATGGTCTGCAAACGCTCCAGAATGCGGCGCTGCGCGTCCAGCGGCCAGCCCAGCACCCAGTGGGTGCCCAGCTCGCGCGCCTGGGCGAAGGTCGAGTCGAGTTTGTACACCTCGTTGGCCATCCACTGGTTTTTGACGCGCTGCAACTCGGCCTCGGTCACGCCGTCGCGCGCAACGCGGGCGATCTCGGCCTTGAGGGCGGCTTCCAGCGCCTCCACGGCAACGCCGGCTTTGGGTGTGGCGCTCAGCAAAAACAGCTCCGGACCCCGCCCCGCCAACCCGTAGGCGGCCGCCACCGCATCGGCCAGGCGCGTGCCCCCCTGGCCTTGCACCAGCGCGCGCTCCAGCCGCGCGGCGCTGTGGCCATCGAGCACGCCCGCCAGCAGCACCAGGGCCAGCGCGTCGCGCGCCTGCTCGTCGTCGGCATCCGGATGGGCCAAACGGGGCACACGCCAGCCCATGAGCATGTGCGGCTGCTGGGTGCGGCCGCGCCACTCGACGCGCCGCGGCCCCCGCTGGGGCGGCTCGGCATCGGGCTGGCGCGGTGGCAGCGCCCGCGCCGGCACGGCGCCAAAGGTGGCCTGCGCCCATGCGCGCACCTGCGGCGGATCGACGTCCCCCACGACGACCAGCGCCGCGTTGCCCGGCACGTACCAGCGGCGGTAGAAGTCGCGCACCGTCTCGGCCTGCAGCGCTTGCAAATGGCCCATCCAGCCGATGATCGGGCGCCGGTACGGGTGTGCGGTCCACGCCACGGCCATGAACTGTTCGTACAGCTGGGCCTGCGGTTCCTCTTCGATGCGTTGGCGCCGTTCCTCCTGCACCACGGCGCGCTCGCGCCGGAACGCCTCGTCGGACCAGGCGTTGTGCGCAAAGCGGTCGGCTTCCAGCCGCATCGCCTCGGGCAGCTGCGCAGCGGGCAACTGCACGAAATACGCGGTCATGTCGCGCGCGGTAAAGGCGTTGTCGCTGCCCCCCAGCGCCGCCATGCGGCGCGAAAACTCGCCCTCCGGGACGCTGGGCGTGCCCTTGAACATCATGTGCTCGAGCACATGGGCCACGCCGGCCTCGGCATCGGTCTCATCCATGGCGCCCACGCGCAGCCACAGCATCTGCACCGCCGTGGGCGCACGGCGGTCGACCTGGACGATGACGGTCAACCCATTGTCGAGCATGAAGGTCTGCGGCTGGACTGGCGCTGCCGCCGGCGGCGGCGCCGCAGACGCCGCGGCGGCCCCACCTGCGGACACGGACGGCGCGGACGCCACGCCCGCAGCGGCGGCGGCGGCCCAGGCGGTCGCCGACACCGCCACCGCGACGCGGGCCATCAGCCCAGCACCCCAGCGGGCCAACGCACAACGTCGCACGGGCAAGCGATCCGCCACAGCGACGGTCGAGAAGTGGTCTTTCATAGAATGGCGACGATTCTAGGCTGCACCGTATGTTCCGTTTTCTCAAGCAAAAGTTCTTTGGCCAGCGCGAGGCGGCCGAAGCGCCGCCGCCCGCGCCCGATGCGTCAGCGGCACCCCTGACCGAATCCCCGGCGGCGGCACCCGCGTCGGCATCAACCGCTAAGCCGCGCCCGCCTGCACCGCCGCAGCCCCCGTCGGCGGCGCCAGCGCCCGCACCGGTGACGCCGGGTGCCGACCCCATGGCGGCGCCCCCTGCTGCGGCGGCACCCCCTGCTGCGGCGGCCCCCGCGGATGCACCCACCGCCCCCGCGGCCACCCGCCAGGGCTGGTTGGGGCGGCTGACCGCCGGGTTGCGCAAGACCGGCAGCAGCCTGACCGCCGTGTTTGCCGGCGCCCGCATCGACGAGGCGCTCTACGAAGAACTGGAAACCGCACTGCTGCTGGCCGACGCCGGCACCCAGGCCACGGCGCGGCTGCTGGAGGACTTGCGCCGGCGCGTCAAAGCCGAGCGCGCCACCCAACCCGAGCAGGTGCGCGCGCTGCTGGCCGCTGTGATCACCGATTGGCTGCGCCCCCTGCAAAAACCGCTGGCGGTGGGCGCGCAGCCCGATGGGCCGACGGTGTGGATGGTGGCCGGGGTCAACGGCGCGGGCAAAACCACCACCATCGGCAAGCTGACCTGGCACCTGGCCCACCATGGGGCCACGGTGTTGCTGGCCGCGGCCGACACCTTTCGCGCGGCCGCGCGCGAGCAACTGGGTGTGTGGGCGCAACGCAACGGCGTGGACATCGTCAGCCAGGAGGGGGGCGACCCGGCCGCGGTGGCCTACGATGCCGTGACGGCGGGCCGCGCGCGCGGCAAGGACGTGGTCATCGTCGACACCGCCGGCCGACTGCCCACCCAGCTGCACCTGATGGAGGAGCTGCGCAAGATCAAGCGCGTGGTGCAAAAGGCCGAGCCGAGCGCCCCGCACGAGGTGCTGCTCGTCATCGACGGCAACACCGGCCAAAACGCGCTGGCGCAGGTCAAGGCGTTCGACGCCGCGCTTGGCCTCACCGGGCTCATCGTCACCAAACTCGATGGCACGGCCAAGGGCGGGGTGCTGGCCGCCATCGCCCAATGGACGCGCGAGCAGCAGCGCGAACTGCCGGTGTATTTCATTGGCGTGGGCGAAAAGCTCGAGGATTTGCAACCCTTCGATGCGCGTGAATTCGCCACCGCGTTGTTGGGCTGACGCACGGGTGGGGTTGACCCGCATGCCGGCGCGCCGCGATGGCAGTAAGCTTGGTGAACGTTTGACCCCTAGAATTTTCACGGATTGCGCATATCAGCAGCTCGTGATACACCAGCACCTGCTTCCGGCAAGCTCGCCGACTCACCTCAGAGGAGATTCACAACGATGAACAAAGGCATTCGCTACGCCCTGGCCGCCGGCCTGTTGGGCGCAACCGCGCTGGCGCACGCGCAGGTCGATCAAGTCAAGGTCTGGGCCGCCGCCTGCGCCAACTGCCACGGCACCAACGGCCACGCGGAACCCGGCATGGAGTCGCTCGCGGGCAAGAACAAAGACGAGCTGATGCAAAAGCTCATGGATTTCAAGACCGGCCGCAAACCCGCCACCATCATGCACCAGCTCACCAAGGGCTACTCCGACGAGCAGCTGCAGGCGCTGGCTGCCTACTTTGCCGCCCAAAAGAAGTAAGCCGAGGAGAAGCACACCATGCAACGTCGTCAATTCGTGTCGTCGGTCGCGGCCGGCTCTGCCCTGGGTTCGCTTGGTCTGCTGTCGGGTTGCGCCAGCGTTGGTGGCGGCAGCGGCCCCCACGTCGTCGTCATCGGGGGGGGCTACGCGGGTGCCACCGCAGCCAAATACACGCGCCTGTTCTCCGAAGGCAAGGTGCGCGTCACGCTGATCGAGCCCAACGCCAACTTCGTTTCCTGCCCGATTTCCAACCTGGTCATCGGCGGCATCAAGCAGATCCAAGACATCACCATCCCCTACGACAACCTGCAAAAGCGCCACGGCGTGCAGATCGTGCGCGACCGCGCCACGGCGATCGACCCGGAAAAACGCGTGGTCAAGCTCGCCGGCGGCGGTGAAATCGGCTACGACCGCCTGATCGTCTCGCCCGGCATCGACTTCATGTGGGAAACGCTGCCTGGCATGGCCAAGCCCGGCGCGCAGGATGCGGTGCTGCACGCCTGGAAAGCCGGCCCGCAAACGGTGGCGCTGCGCAAGCAGCTCGAAGCCATGCCCGATGGCGGCGTCTATGCGCTGTCCATCCCGCTGGCGCCCTACCGCTGCCCGCCCGGCCCGTATGAGCGGGCGTGCATGGTGGCGCACTACTTCAAGAAGGCCAAGCCCAAGAGCAAGGTCATCATCTTCGACGCCAACGACGACATCCAATCGAAGAAGGCCTTGTTCCTCAAGGCCTGGGACGATCACTACAAGGGCATCATCGAATACCGGCCCAAGCACCGGGTCGTGGACGTGGACGCCGCCACCAAGACGCTCAAGTTCGAGTTCAACGACGACTTCAAGGCCAGCGTGGCGAATGTGGTGCCCAACATGCGCGCCGGCGACATCGCGGTGCAGGCGGGGCTGGCCACGGCCAACAAGCGCTGGTGCGACGTCGACTTCCTCACCTTCGAGTCCAAGGCCGTCAAGAACGTGCACGTGCTCGGTGACGCGATCCAGATCGCCCCGGCGATGCCCAAATCGGGCCACATGGCCAACCAGCACGGCAAAACCTGTGCTGCGGCGGTGGTCAGCCTGCTCATGGGCAAGGAACCGCCGGCACTGCCGCTGTACGCCAACACCTGCTACAGCTTCGTCACCGACGAGGACGTGGTGCACGTCGCCAGCGTGCACCGCTACGACGCCGAGAAGAAGACGATGTTGACGGTGCCGGGATCCGGTGGCGTTTCGGCGCGCGCCAGCGAGCTCGAAGGCCGCTACGCGCTGGCCTGGGCGCGCAACATCTGGGCCGATACGCTGGCCTGATACCGGCTGCGGCGCAACGGGGGCCGGCACCATGCCAGCCCCCGAATGCGCCGCGGTTTTTTACGATACGTATTGCTGCATCAGCATTGACTGACATTTGTCCACACGGTACGCCAAGCCATGAAAGCCCCTGTCTCCTCCCGCAGCCGGCGCGTCACGCCGGCGCGCCTCGCTGCCGCGATCACGGTGTTGGTTGCCGCCCACGGCGCCTGGGCTCAGGCCGATGAAGCGCGCGCGCGCAAAATCGCCAATGGCGTGTGCGCCATGTGCCACGGCGACAACGGCGAATCGACCAGCGAAATCTTCCCCCGCCTCGCCGGCCAGCACCCGGAGTACATCGTCAAACAGCTCAAGGCGTTCAAGAGCGGCGAGCGCAAGAGCACGGCGATGGCCGAAATGGTGGCCAAGCTGACCGAGGACGAAATGCTGGCGCTGGGCCGCTACTACGAAAAGCTGCCCGCCGTGCGCGAAAACGTCAAGGACACCGGGCTGGCCGCCATTGGCGCCTACCTGTACCAGAACGGCAACCGCTTCAGCGGCGTGCCGGCTTGCGCCAGCTGCCACGGGCCCGACGGCCACGGCGCGGCCCACCTGCCGCGGCTCGCCGGTCAGTTCTCGGGCTATTTGTTTACCCAGCTCAAGCAGTTCAACCAGCGCCAGCGCACCAACGACAACGTGGTGATGCACACCGTCGCCGAGAAAATGACCGAGCTCGAAATGGCGGCGGTGGCCGAGTACCTGAGCACCAAGTGATGCGCGCGGGGCGCCCGGCCCCTGACCCGCGCACGGATGGCGTCAGTCGCTGTGCAGGCGCGCGTGGATGCGGCGTGTCGTGCGCCACACCCCCCACAACACGAGCGGAATCAAACCGCCGGCAGCCAATTCCGGCGACACCGGCAGCAGCCCCGCGGATTTGAGCGCCTTGGCGCCGTAGAGCACCAGGCTGATCACGTAGTACGAGATGGCCGCGATGGACAGCCCCTCCACCGTGGTCTGCAAGCGCAGCTGCAGCGCCTGGCCGCGGGTGAGCTTTTCCAGCAATTGGCGGTTTTGCTCCTCGCGCGCAATGTCCACCTGGGTGCGCAACAGCGCGCTGGTGCGGGCAATGCGCTCGGACAGCGCGCCCAGGCGCTGCTCGGTCGCACCGATGGTGGCAATCGCCGGCGCCAGCCGGCGCTGCATGAATTCGCTGATCGTCTGCGTGCCCGGGATCGCGCGCTCGCGCAGCTCAGCGATGCGCTGGGTGACGATGCGGTCATAGGCACGCGTGGCCGCGAAGCGGTAACCGTTTTCGGCGATCGTGCGCTCGATGCGCGCAGCCAGGGCCACCAGCTCGTCGAGCAACGCCTGGTCGGAACGCGTCTTGGCCTCCATGTCGGCGGTCAGGCGCGCCAAGCGGCTTTCGGCCTCGGCCAGCGGCGCGCCCAGCGCCTTGGCCACCGGCAGGCCCAGCAACGCCATCATGCGGTAGGTCTCGAACTCCAGCAGCCGGGCCGACACGCGGCCAGCCCGCGTCTCGCTGGTGCCGGGCTCGCACAGCACCAACATGCGCTCAAAGCCCGAGGGGCGCAGCCGGAAGTCCGTCACCACCATCGAGTGCCCCTGCTGCCCCAGCAACGAGGCCACCACCGCATGGTCGCCAAACCACGCGCGCGCCTGGGCCAGCCGCGCCGCCGGATCATCCAGATCCGCCGTGACCATGACGAGCTGGATCGCGCAGATGGTGCGCCCCGGGATGCCGGCCCACCACGAGGGCGGCACCATCAGGTGCGGCAACAGATCGGGGTCGCGCGCGCCGTCCGGCCCGACCCCGGGCGGCAGCGGCTGCACCATGGAATAGCGCGTGAACTCGGTGTGCCGCTCCCACTTCAGCGTAAAGCCCGGCGGGCAGCGCAGCCGCAGAAAGTGGCCCTGCAAATCCTCAGCGGTCAGACCCTGCTGGCCGGGCAGCCGCTGCAAATGGGCGAGCTCCTGCGCGCGATCGACGCCATCGTGCAGCACCGCCACGTACACCACGAGGGCGGGCAAGCGGATGCGCGCCGGTGGACGCGCATGCACCTCATCGTGCAAAGGGCGCCGGCGCGGATCTTCCACGGGCAACGCGGCTGGGGTACCCCCACTGGCATCACGCTCGATCATGAGGCGTGACCTTAGCACAACCGACAGCTTGCCAAGATGTCATGTTCTGGTCAAAAATCATCGCGGTGCTGGCAAACCCTGGCTGCAAACGCCGCTGGCGCAGGCATACTGGGGTGGGACGCAGCATCACGGTGCTGCCGCCACCACTGCCCCGGTTCACACGCATTTGCCTGGCTGTCATGGCTGAACCACCACATGGCCTCGGGAGGGGCCAACCGGGGGGCATCATGCCCCGTGCGCTGCATCCGCCTCGATGGATGCCGCGCGCGCTCGCCACCGCCGCGCTGGCGTGGGGGCTGGCCACGGGGCCCACGGCGCTGGCCCAAACGCTGCCGCCCGCGCTCAAAACGCACAGCGTACCGATGTGGTTGATCGACCCCGGCGACGGCACCATCGTGGACGCCAACGCTGCCGCGCAGCAGTTTTATGGCTATGCGGCCCTGGGGCAGCCCGGCGGTATGAACATCCAGGCGATCAACCAACTCTCGGAGGCCGACATCCGGGCCGAGATGGCGCGCGCCAAGGCCGAAGGACGGGGGTATTTCCTGTTCCCGCACCGCTTGGCCTCGGGCCAGGTGGTCACGGTCGAGGTGCACAGCGCGCCGGTCACGATCGAGGGCCGCTCGCTGCTGCTGTCGGTGTTGCTGCCGGAAAGCCGCAGCGTGACCCTGGAAAAGGAATTGCAGCGCTACCAAAACCGGCTGGAGGACCTGGTCGCGCAGCGCACCCGGGCCGCGCTGGAAGCGCAGGCCGAACGCACGCGCGCACTGCAATGGGCACTCGCGGGGGCGCTGGCCGCCGCGTTGGTGCTGGCGGTGGCGGTGGTGTTGTTGCGGCATGGGGCGCGGCAGCGGCGCGAGCTGACGCAGGAGCTCGAAGACGCGCTGCGCGGCGCCCGCATGGGACGGCTGCGCTGGAACATCGCCACCGATGCGTACACCCCCTGCCCGCGCCTGCGCCGCCTCATCGGGCGCGACGACCCCTTGCCCTGGTCAACCGCCACCTGGAGACAGTGGCTGCATCCCGACGACATCCAGCCGATCGCGCGCGCGCTGCGCGCCCACCTCAAGGGTGAAACCGAAGCCGCCGATTTGCGCTTTCGCGTCCAGCATGCGGATGGCCATTGGATCTGGTTGCGGCTGTGGGGCCGCGTCATTGCGCGCGACCCGCGCACGCAGCGCGCCACGCTCATGGCCGGCGTGGTGCGCGATGTGAGCGCCGAAGTGGCGCTGGAACAATCCCAGGCTATCGCGGCCAGTGTGTTTCAGGACGCCGGCGAAGCCATCGTCATCACCGACGAACGCGGTACCGTGCTCGATGTCAACGCGGCGATGCTGCACATGAGTGGCTACCGCCGCGACGAGCTGGTCGGGCGCGCCCACCTGCCGTGGCGCCCGGCCGACCGCCATGGGGTACCCGGATGGCACCAGTTGCGCCGCCACCTGCTGCGCGACGGACGCTGGCACGGCGAAGCCTGGTGGCGCCGGCGCGATGGCACCGAATTCCCGGTCATCGAGACCATCTCGGCCGTGCGGGACGACCATGGCCGCATCATGCGCTACGTGGCCATTGCCCAGGACATCTCCGAACTGAAAGCGCAGCAACAGGCACTGGAACACCAGGCGTATTACGACGCGCTGACGGGCCTGCCCAACCGGGCGCTGCTGGCCGATCGGCTCGACCTCGCGATCGCCACCGCACGGCGGCACAACCGGCGCGTCGCCGTGGCCTACCTGGATCTGGATGGCTTCAAGTACGTCAACGACGTGCATGGGCACACCCAGGGCGATGCGGTGCTGCGCCGCGTGGCCCAGCGGCTGCAGCTCGCGCTGCGCGACGGGGATACATTGGCGCGCGTCGGCGGTGATGAATTCGTCGTCGTGTTGTGCGACCTGGACGACAGCGACCGCTGGATCGGGGTGATCGAGCGGCTGATCGATGTCAGCGCCGAACGCATCACGGTGGCTGACCACGAAGTGCGCCTGACGACCAGCGTGGGCGTGACGCTCTACCCCGACGACGGTGCCGACGCCGAGGTGCTGTTGCGCCACGCCGACCAAGCCCTGTACCGGGCCAAGCGCGAGGGCAAAAACCGCTGGTGCTTGTTCGATCCCCGCGAAGATGAGGCCGCTGCGGCCCATGCCGAGCTGATCGCCGACGTGCGGCGGGCACTGGCAGCCGGCAACGAATTCCGCTTGTTCCTGCAGCCGCGCGTGGCGTTGACCGACGGCACCATCCGCGGCGCGGAGGCGCTGCTGCGCTGGCAGCACCCGCAACGCGGCTTGCTGGCCCCGGCGGCCTTCCTGCCGGCCATCGAGCTCGACGAGGTGATGAACACCCTGGGCGACTGGGTGCTCGACGAAGCCTTGCGGCTGCTGCAGCAGTGGCACGATGCCGGGCACCGGGCCTGGATGCTGTCCGTCAACATTGCGGCGCGGCAACTGCGCGACCCGTCCTTTGCCGAGCGGCTGGGGCAGCGGCTGGCGCGCCATCCGCAGCTCGACCCGCGCCGGCTGGAGCTCGAAATCGTCGAGTCCAGCGCCCTCGAAGGCATCGATGCGCTCGAGCGCTTGCTCGAACAATGCCGTCGCTTGGGGGTGGCCATTGCCATCGACGATTTCGGCACCGGCTACTCGTCGCTTGCCTACCTCAAGCGTCTGCCGGCCAGCGTGGTCAAAGTGGACCAATCCTTCGTGCGCGACATCTTTGACGACGCGAGCGATTTGCGCATCGTCGAGGGCGTGGTGGCGTTGGGTCAGGCCTTTGGCCTGCGCGTGGTGGCCGAGGGCGTGGAAACCGCGGCGCACGGTGAATGGTTGCTGCGGCTGGGCGCGGATGAGGCCCAAGGCTATGGCATTGCCCGCCCGATGCCGGCCGACGCCTGGGCGTCGTGGGTGGCCAGCTGGCAGCCGCCACCGTCGTGGCAGCGCTGGCGCTCGATCGCCCGCTCACCGTGGACGCGCGCGTTGGCCCGCCTGGAAGTGGAGCACCGGGCCCAGCTCGCACGCCTGGCGGAACGGCGGGCGCCCCCCGAGGCCGCCACGGCCTGTCCGGTGCACGACGAACTGTTGCGGGATATCCCACCGTCCGTGCGCCAGTGGCCCGAGTACGCCGCCATGGTGAACGCACATGCCGCCGTCCACGACGCTGCGCAGCGCTGGTGGGACCGCACCAACGGCCCCGAGGACCCCATGCGCGACCCGGATGTGGTGCAGGCCCACCGGGCGTTCGTGGAGGCGTTGCAAGCCCTGCTCGTGCGGCTGGCGGAACCCACCGTAGCGCCACCCCATCCCGACGCCTTCCAGCGCGTGCCGCCGCCACCTGCGGGGGTTGGCATGCGCCGCAACGACGCGAACCCGGCCCCCGAGCCGGCGTGATGGCGGCCACCTGCGCCGCTGCGGCGGCGGCTTACGCCAGGGCGGGCGTCGCCGGCGCCAGCCAAAACAAAAACCCGCCGGGCGCTGACGCCGGGCGGGCGGTGGCACGGATGCGCCAGGCTTTTGGTGAAAGCTGTGCGCTCAGGCGCCCAGCTTCTCTTTGATGCGGGCGGACTTGCCGGTGCGGCCGCGCAGGTAGTACAGCTTGGCGCGGCGCACGTCACCGCGGCGCTTGACTTCGATGCTGGCGATCAGCGGGCTGTACAGCGGGAAGGTGCGCTCCACGCCCTCGCCGTTGGAGATCTTGCGCACGATGAAGCTGGAGTTCAGGCCGCGGTTGCGCTTGGCGATGACCACGCCTTCGTAGGCCTGCACGCGCTTTTTGTTGCCTTCGATGACGTTGACATTGACGACCACCGTGTCGCCCGGGGCAAACGCCGGGATGGTCTTGTTGAGGCGGGCGATTTCTTCCTGCTCGAGGATTTGGATCAGGTTCATGGTTGACATCCGCGATCATGGCTGCGCTGCGCCCGTGCACGAAGCAGCGCCCTTGCGCCGCCCCGCCCGGGGCCTGCTGCCCCGAAGCCAGCCAGAGGATCAAAGCTTTTCATTATAACCTGCTTCGCGCAGCGCTTGCACATCCGCCGGGTGTAGCCGCCCCTGGGCCTGCGCCCGCGCCAGCAGATCGGGGCGCCAGCGCGCCGTTGCCTGCACCCGCTGCGCGCGGCGCCAGGCGTCGATTTCGGCATGGTGCCCCGACAGCAGCACCGGCGGCACCGGCATCGGGCCCTGCGGGCCGTGCCACACCTCCGGCCGGGTGTAGTGCGGGCAGTCGAGCAAGCCGTCAACGGCCGGGTTGAACGAGTCCTGCTCGGCGCTGGCGGCATCGCCCAGCACGCCGGGCTGCAAGCGCGCCACCGCATCCAGCAGGGCGACGGCGGCAATCTCCCCGCCCGACAGCACAAAGTCGCCAAGGCTGATGTGCGCATCCACGCAGGCCTCGACGAAACGCTGGTCCACGCCCTCGTAGCGCCCGCACACCAGGATCGCGCCCGGACTGTCGGGCCGCGCATACCCGGCCACCACCTCATGGGACAGCCGCGTGCCCGCCGGCGAAAACAGCACGGTGGGCACATCCACGCCCGACCCCGGCGCGCGCCGCGGCGGCAGCCCGCGGTCGGTGCGGATGGCTTGCCAGCAGCGGTAGAGCGGCTCGGGCAGCATGACCATGCCCGGCCCGCCGCCAAACGGTCGATCGTCCACACGGCGGTAGTTGCCCTCGGCAAATGCGCGCAGCGGCCACAACCGCACCTCGACCCGTGAGTCGGCAAACGCCCGGCGCGTCACCCCCACCCGCAAATAGGGTTCGATCAACTCGGGAAACAGGCTGATGACGTCAAAGCGCATGGCGCGCAGCCGCTGCCGTCAATAGTCGGGCTGCCAGTCGACGGTGATGCGCCGCGCCGCGAGGTCCACCGTGTCCACGTAGGCGCTCACAAACGGGATCAGCCGCTCGACGGGCGGGGTGCTGCGATCGTCGCGCAAACACAGCACCGCATGCGGCCCGGTGGAGAGCAAGTCCTCGACCACGCCCAGCACCACGCCTTCGCGGTTGACGACCGACAACCCGATCAGATCGACCCAATAGTACTCGTCCGGGCCCTCGGTGGGGGGGAAGTCCGCGCGCGACACGAAGATGCGTGCGCCGCGCAAGCGCTCGGCCAGACTACGGTCGTCCAGCCCTTCGAAGCGCGCCACCCAGCCGTCGCCCTGCGCACGCACCTCCGCCACCGTGACGACCGCGGTGCCGTCAAAGGCGTCGAAGGCCCGCGCACGCGCCGCCATGGGCGCGGGCGGCGCCAAATACCACCGGCGCGCATGCCGCAGGGCATCGCCGCTGGCACTCAGGGCGTGCACACGCACCCAGCCGCGCACGCCCCACGCTTCCTGCACATGACCAACCTCGATCGCGTCGGCGGGCCGCTCGGCCCCCTGCCAGGGCAGGAGATCGGTCATGCCGACACCGTTCAGGCGGCGCTGGCCTCGGCCTGCACGACCTTGGGCGCTTGCTTGAGCAGGCGCTCGACGGTCTCGGACGGCTGGGCGCCGACGCCGAGCCAGTAGGTCAGGCGGTCTTGGGCGATGTTGAGCGGCACGTCGTTGCCGCGCGCCAGCGGGTTGTAAAAGCCGATGCGCTCGATGAAGCGGCCGTCGCGGCGGCAGCGCTTGTCGGCAACGACGATGTGGTAGAACGGGCGGGCCTTCGAGCCGCCACGGGCGAGTCGGATCACGACCATGGTTTATCCTTGCGAACTGTTCGACGAGACGGTGGAGGCAACGCCTGAGACACGACGACTGGCCACCCGGCCAGCGAAACGTTGCAAACCCGCCATTATACCCAGCGACCTGTGAACGCCCCCCTGATCCGCCCCAGTCGAGACGACGACCTGCCCGCCATCGCCGCCCTGTACGGGCACCACGTGCTGCACGGCACGGGCACCTTCGAGACCGAGCCCCCCAGCGTGGCCGAGATGACGGCGCGCCGCGCCGACGTGCTGGCCAAAGGGCTGCCCTGGCTGGTGGCCGAACAGGATGGCCGGGTGGTGGGCTTTGCCTATGGCAACTGGTTCAAGCCGCGCCCCGCCTACCGGTTTTCGGTGGAGGATTCGATCTACATCGCACCCGACGCCCTCGGGCGCGGGCTGGGCCGGGCGCTGCTGGCCGAGCTGCTGGCGCAGCTCGAGGTGCGCGGCATCCGCAAAGTCATGGCCGTCATTGGCGACTCGGCCAACGCCGGCTCGATCGGGCTGCACACCGCCCTGGGGTTCGAGCGCGTGGGGGTGGTGCGCGCCTGCGGCTGGAAGTTTGGCCGCTGGCTCGACATCGTGCTGATGGAAAAAACCCTGGGCTGGGGCGACCGCACCCCGCCGAGCGAGGACGGGCGATAACCCCGCGCGCACGCCCAGCGCCTGCCCTGGCACCGACCCGCACCGTTTGGCCATCTGCGACACAGCCCCACTGCTTGATCCCACCCACCATGGTTGCCGATCCACGCCCCACCGCCCACCGCCGCCCACGCAACAAAACCGTGGCCGCCTGGCTTGCCTTTTTGGGTGGAGGGTTTGGTTGGCACCGGTTCTATCTGTACGGGCTGGGCGATGTCTGGGGCTGGGCGCATGCCATCCCGACGGCGCTGGGCCTGTGGGGTGTGGACCGTGTGCTGACGTATGGCCAAGACGATCGGCTCTCGTGGGTGTTGCTGCCCTGTCTGGGCCTGGGGCTGGTGGCGGCATGCCTGTCGGCCATCGTGTACGCGCTGCAGCCCCCCGAACGCTGGAACGCACGCCACAACCCGACCCAGGCCGCCGACGCGCCTGCCGGGAGCACCAACTGGCTGACCGTCATCGCGGTGGTGCTGTCGCTCATGGTGGGCGCAACCGCGCTCATGGCGGGGTTGGCGTTTGGCTTCCAGCGCTACTTCGAATACCAGATCGAAGAGGGCCTGCGCATCAGCCAATGACGTGCTGCACGAGCAGCATCCAGGCGCTCAGGCTCAGCAGCCCCAGCGCCGTGGAGACGGCCGTGGCGGCCGTGACCTCGTCTTGCGCAACACGGTAGCGCTGCGCGAACAAAAACACGTTGGCCCCCACGGGAACGCCCGCGGCCACCACCAACACCGCCCACGGCAAACCGCGCAATCCCCACAGCCACGCGCTCAGGGCCACCAGCAGCGGCAGCGCCAGGTTTTTGGCCACTGCCACGCCCCAGGCCGCGCGCCAGCGCCCGCGCAGCGGCGTGTAGGCCAGGCTGATGCCCACCAACACCAGCGCCAGCGGCCCAAACGCCTGCCCGAGCAGGTGCAACGGCCGGTCCACCACGGCGGGCAGGGTCCAGCCGGTGGCGCCCCACAGCAGGCCACAGGCGATGGGCAACGGAATGGGGTGGATCACGGTGCTGCGCAAGGCGCTCCAGGCGGCGCGCGCCACCCGCGCGGGCGTCGGCGCCGCGCTGTCGGCGCTGCGGGCCTGGGCCAGCTCCAGCGCCACCGAGGCCACGGTCAGCAGGATCAGCGCATGCACCGCGATGAGGGTCAGCAGCGTCACCAGGCCCGACTGGCCGTAGGCAAGACCGATGAGGGCAATACCGATCATGACCAGGTTGGAAAACGCCCCGCCCAGCGCGAGCACCACCCCACGGGGATCGAAGCCTCGCCACGCGATTTGCAGCACGAACCACGGCAACGTGGCGCTGAAGTACGCCGCCACCGGGCGCCAATCCAGCGTCTCCAGCCGCACCTGGGCCATGGTGCGAAACAGCAGCGCCGGAATCAGCAGCACAAAAACCAGGTTGGACAGGTCTTTGACCGCAGCGGCCCCAACCCAGCCACGCCAGCCCGCCACCACGCCTGCGCCAATGAGCAGGAACACCGGGGTCAGGGCTTGGACGACGGGATGGTCGGCGACGATCACGACCGACAGTGTAGTGGCCGGCGCGCGCCGTGCATGGCGCCTGCGCGACCCGGTGCGTCAACCCGGTGCGGGCTTGAGGTAGCGGGCAAAAACGCGCTGCAGCTTGGCCACCTTGGGCGCGGCCACCGCCAGGCAGTAGCCGTGGTCAGGGTGGCGCGCGAAAAAGTCCTGGTGCTCATCTTCCGCCGGCCAGTAGTGGCGCAGCGGCTCGACCTCGGTCACGATCGGGGCACCCAAGGCGCCTTCGGCGTCCAGCTCGGCGATCAGCGCACGCGCCACCGCCGCCTGCTGCGGCGTGGTCCAGTAAATGCCGCTGCGGTACTGGGTTCCGATGTCTGCCCCTTGGCGGTTGGGCGTGGTGGGGTCGTGGGTGGCAAAAAAGATGGTCAGCAGCTCGCGCACCCCAATCACCGCCGGGTCGTACACCAGCTTGACGACTTCGGCGCAGCCCGTTGCCCCGGTGCACACCTGCGCGTAGGTCGGCCGCTCGGCCTGCCCATTGCTGTAGCCGGACTCCACATCCAGCACGCCGCGCACGCGGTCGAACACCGCCTCGGTGCACCAAAAACAACCGCCTGCCAGGACCAGGGTTTCGGTTTGCATGGCCCGAATTCTGCTACGGTCGGGGGACCATGGTACCTTTGCTGGATTTTTTGGCGCTGCCGCTGCTGACCGCCGCGGCCCTGCTGTTGCTGAGTCTGGTGGCCGGGTTGTTCTCGGCACGGCTGGGGTTTTCCTTCCTGCTGGTGTTTCTGGTGGCGGGCATGCTGCTGGGCGAGGACGGCCCCGGCGGTGTGCCGTTCGAGGATTTTCGGCTGGCGTTCTGGGTGGGCAACGTGGCGCTGGCGGTGATCCTGCTCGACGGTGGGCTGCGCACGCGCTACACCACGTTTCGCACCGGATTGCGTCCGTCGCTGGCGCTGGCCACGCTGGGCGTGGTCATCAGCGCGGCGCTGACCGGCGTGGGCGCGTGGCTGCTGCTCGGGCTGGACTGGCCGCGTGCGCTGCTGCTGGGCGCCATCGTGGGCTCCACGGACGCCGCGGCCGTGTTCTCGCTGCTGCAGACGTCCGGCGTGCGGCTGCGTGAGCGCGTGGCCTCGACCCTGGAGATCGAGTCGGGTCTGAACGACCCGATGGCCGTGTTTTTGACCCTGGCGCTGATCGGGGTGGCCACCCTGCCCGGGGCGGCGGCACCCGATGTCGGATGGGCGGCACTGCAGGCGTTGGGACAGCAATTCGGCTGGGGGCTGGCGCTGGGTGGCGGGCTGGGCTGGGCGTTGGCCGACGCTTTGCGGCTGCTGGCACGGCTGACCCGCCCGGGCAGCGGGGTGCGGGCGTTGCTGGTGTTGTCGGCCGGGCTGGCGGTGTTTGCGCTGACCACGTGGATCGGCGGCTCCGGGTTTTTGGCGGTGTACGTCTTTGGGCTGGTGCTGGGCAACCGCGCCCGTGGGTCGGTAACGCCGGCGCTGCAGGCCATGGATGGCTATGCCTGGATGGCCCAGGCCAGCATGTTCCTGCTGCTGGGGCTGCTGGTCACCCCCACCGAGGCGTTGCGCATGCTGCTGCCGGCGCTGGGCGTGGCCGCCGTGCTGATGCTGGTGGCACGGCCGGTGGCGGTCTGGGTGTGTCTGTGGCCGTTTCGCTTCCCCGCGCGGGAGGTGACCTTCATCGCCTGGGTGGGGCTGCGCGGCGCCGTGCCCATCGTGCTGGCGGTCTTTCCGGTCATGGCGGGTGTGGAGGGGGCCAAGACCTTTTTCCACGTCGCCTTCGTGGTGGTGCTGGCGTCGTTGCTGCTGCAGGGCAGCACCCTGCCCTGGGCGGCGCGCAAAACCGGCGTCGCCCTGCCCGACCGCGACGACGCGGCTGCGGCGCGGCGCGTCTATGGCGACTTCGAGGTCCCGGCCGACACGCCCATGGCGGCACTGTGCCGCTTCTACGGCTGGCCGCCGGTGGCGGACGAGCAGCTCTCGGTCGGCGCGTGGTTTGTACGGAGCAGTCGGCACCCACCCGTCGAGGGCGACCAGTTGCGCTGGGGGCCGGCCGAGCTGAGCGTGCGCCGGCTGCAGGATGGGGCGATCGTGCGCATCGGCATCCGCCTGGACGACACGGGCGAGGCCGAAGGGGACGGCGGGGCGACCTGAGCGCTGCGGCGCCGCGACGCCGCCGGGAAAAGGACTTGACACCCCAATCGGTGGTGATCTGTCGCAAAAAACCGACACCACGGGTTGGACGGCGGTGCTACTGTCGCCCCATGACGATGCCTGCGTCCGACCCCTGCACCACGCGCCGCCTGTGGGACATTTCGCCCCCGGTGGACGCGCAAGCGCCCGTCTTCCCTGGCGATACGCCGTACCAACAGCGCTGGGTGGCCACGATCGGCCCCGGCTGCCCGGTCAATGTCAGCGCGATCACCACCACGCCGCACGTGGGGGCACACGCCGATGCACCGCTGCATTACGACCCTGCCGGCGAGCCCATCGGCGCCGTGGACCTGACCCCCTACCTGGGGCCGTGCCGCGTGGTGCACGCGCTGGGGTGCGGGCCGCTGATCACCTGGGCGCACGTGGCGCACGCCATGCCGGCGGGTGCGCCCTGCCCGCCCCGGCTGCTGGTGCGCACCTACGCGCAGATGCCGCAGCAGGTCTTTGACGAGGCGCTGCCCGGCTTCGACCCCGCGCTGCTGGAGCGGCTGGCCGACCGGGGCGTGTGCCTGATTGGCACCGACAGCGCCAGTGTGGACCCCGCGGCAAGCAAGACGCTCGACGCGCACCAGGTGCTGCGCCGGCGCGGCCTGCGCGTGCTGGAAAACCTCTGCCTCGACGCCGTCCCCGAAGGCGACTACGAACTGATTGCGCTGCCGCTGAAGTGGATGAGCGCTGACGCCAGCCCCGTGCGCGCCGTGCTGCGCGCCCTGGCCTGAAGCGCCTGCCCCCACACCCGCCCCGGGCAGGGTGGCCACCCCGATCAGCGCCAGGGTCAAAAACACGGCCATCGGGTCGTTCAGACCCGACTCGATCTCCAGGGTCGAGGCCACGCGCTCACGCAGCCG
>NZ_VJOL01000025.1 GCF_007556705.1 Tepidimonas thermarum
TAGATATTGAAGTGCATGACCGCCTCCGCAAACGAAATATAACACATTGATGTGTTATGCGACATGAGCGGCAATGTCAAGACTCTGCTCCGAGTTGGAACACTGAAAGTCGATAGCCCTAAAACGCGCCAGAAAGGCTTCTGAGCGATTTTGCGATGCGGGCATCTCCGAGCATTGCCGGGGCTGCAATTGCGCCTCTGGCGACGATTAACGGGTCCTTCCGGGCGATCTAAAAAGCGGGGGCCGCGCGCAGCGCGACGCTTGCCTAGCGTCAGACACAAAAAATAGGTGGTCAGGTGGTCAGTGGTCACCCCGGCTGCCATCGAATGCTTGGAGATCCCCATGAGCATGAGCTTGCGCGCCTACGCCCGGCATCGCGGTGTGGCGCTGTCCGCTGTCCAGAAGGCGATTGCCATGGGCCGCATCCATCCCGAACCCGATGGCAGCATCGATCCGGCCAAGGCTGATGCCCAGTGGGATCGGCACACGCGAACCGCCCAGCCGACCACCCCGAGGGTGACCACCACCCGACCACCGCCTGTTGCCCAGCACGCTTCCCAACCCGCGCCACCGCCGCCGATGCCCCAGGCCAGCGACGATGCCCGAGGCGTCGATTACCACAAGGCCCGGGCCGTGCGCGAAACCTACTCTGCCCGCCTGGCCAAGCTCGAATTCGAAGAGCGCACCGGCAAGCTGATCAGCAAGGACGAGGTCGACATCAAGTATTTCCAGCTGGCCCGCCAGCTGCGGGATCGGATGCAGCAAATCCCGCGCAAGGTTGCCCCCGAGATCGTCGCCTTGGTGGTGGCCGACCCGGATGTGCGCGGCGTCACCGACATCTTGGATGTCGCCATTCGTGAAGCGCTGGAGGATCTGGCCCGATGAAGAAACACCTGATCAAAACCCACCCGATGTGGAGCCCCAGCGAGCCGACCTACGCCGATGTGGGCGATGTGGTCGGCAAAGCCTTCGCAGCGGGCCTGCGCCCCGATCCCGTCGATGAGCCCGCAGTGGCGGACCTGTCGCCCGAGCTTCTCGAAATCCTGGTGCGCGACGCCTTACGCCAGCACCTTGATGCGCTGATTCCTATCGTCGCCCGCGAGATCACGCAGCGCCTGCGCTGATTTCTTCGTCAGATCCCTCTGACGAATGCTTCAACACTTTCGTCGAGGGTCATCAATGACGACTCCCTTCACCCCTGCCATGGCCAGCCGTATCGAGCTGTGGCCGCTGGACCGGCTCAAGCCCTACGCCAAAAATGCGCGCACCCACTCCGATGCACAGGTGGCACAGATCGCTGCCAGCATCGTCGAGTACGGTTTTACCGCGCCGCTGCTGGTGTCTGGCGAGGGCGACATCATGGCCGGTCACGGTCGCTTGGCCGCCGCGAAGAAACTCGCGCTCGATGTCGTGCCGGTGGTCGTCCTCGATCACCTCACGCCCACGCAGCGCCGCGCCTACATCCTCGCCGACAATGCGCTTGCCCAAGCCGCAGGCTGGGATGAGGAACTGCTGGCGTCCGAACTGGCCGAGCTCTCCGCTGCCGGTTTTGACCTGGCACTCACCGGCTTCAGCGACGAAGAGCTGGCCAGTCTGCTCGATGAGGCCGATCCGGGCGACGAAACAAATCCGCCCATGGGCGGATTTACCGAGGACGCCGACGAGGACATTCCTGATGCGCCGGTGATCCCGGTGTCACGCCCGGGCGACATCTGGCAACTGGGCGCCCACCGCCTGATCTGCGGCGACTCGACCGATCCGGCTGTGGTCGCCAAGCTGATGGCCGATGACCAGGCGAGCCTGTGCTTCACCAGCCCGCCCTACGGCCAGCAGCGCGACTACACCCAGGGCATCGCCGACTGGGATGCGCTGATGCGCGGCGTCTTCGCCAATTTGCCGATGGCAGGCGACGGTCAGGTGCTGGTGAACCTCGGTCTGATTCATCGCGACAACGAGGTGATCCCGTACTGGGATGGCTGGATCGCCTGGATGCGCCAGCAAGGCTGGCGACGCTTTGGCTGGTACGTCTGGGACCAGGGCCCCGGGATGCCTGGCGACTGGCAGGGCCGATTGGCTCCAAGCTTCGAGTTTGTTTTCCACTTCAACCGCCAGAGCAGGAGGCCCAACAAGATCGTCCCCTGCAAGCACGCTGGCCAGGACAGCCACCTGCGCGCCGATGGCAGTTCCACGGCGATGCGCGGCAAGGATGGCGAAGTCGGTGGCTGGACCCATGCCGGACAGCCCACCCAGGACTACCGCATCCCGGACAGCGTGATCCGTCTCATGCGCCACAAGGGCAAGATCGGCCGGGACATCGACCATCCGGCGGTGTTTCCGGTGGCCCTGCCCGAGCACATCTTGCTGGCGTACTCGGACCCGGGTGATGTCGTCTTCGAGCCCTTCGGGGGCTCCGGTACCACGATCCTGGCCGCCCAGAAGACTGGACGCCAGGCCCGAGCCATCGAACTCGCCCCGCAATACACCGACGTGGCGGTCAAGCGCTTCCAACAGAACCACCCCGACATCCCGGTGACCTTGCTGGCGACCGGACAGGCCTTTGCCGAGGTCGAGGCAGAACGCCGGATCAGTAGTGGTAGCGCCCCTGCAGAAACTCGATCCGATCCGCTTTCACCAGATAGACGCAGCGGTGCTCTTGCGTAATGCGACGTGACCACACATCCGCGCCCAAGTACTTCAGTGGTTCGGGATTGCCGATGCCCTTGAAGGGATCACGTAGTGCGGCCTTGACCAGTTCCAGTAACCGTTTGGCCGTGCGGCGTTCCGTTTCTACCCAGTAGCTCAAGTCTTCCAGAAACTCGGGCTGAAACACCGCGACGCGTTTGGCCTCAGGCTTCGAGGCCATAGTGCTTCTCAAGGGCATCGACGGCGGTCGGGGCGACATCCCCAGCACGGGCGCGTGCCAAGGCGGCCAGCAGACGCTCGGCATTCTTCGGCGAGCGCAGCAGGTGTGCCGTCTCCATCAGGCTTTGCAGCTCATCGGCGGCAATCATCGCCACCGCATCCCCGGAACGGCGGCGTACCAGTATCACTTCTCGGTCATCGACCGCGCGGTCCATGAGCGTCTTGAACTGCTCCCGGGCTTGGCTGTAGGTGGTTTCGATGGTCATGGCAACCTCCTTCTAATTGGACAGAATTATTGTACAACTATGGACCAACAAATGCTCGCTGACAAAATCGAACTCTGGCCAACCAGTCGGCTGATCCCCTACGCCAGAAACCCCAGGAAGAACGATCACGCGGTCGAGCAGATGGCGGCGGCCATTACCGAGTTCGGGTTTCGCATCCCGATCATCGCCAAGAGCACAGGCGAGGTGGTCGACGGCCATCTGCGTCTCAAGGCCGCTTTGCGACTGGGGCTGGAGACGGTGCCGGTGATCTTGGCCGATGACCTGACGCCAGCGCAGATCAAGGCCTTCCGTATCCTGGCCAACCGCTCGGCCACCTGGGCGGACTGGGACGAGGACCTGCTGCGCCTCGAACTCGAAGAGCTCAAGCTCGACGACTTCGATCTCGCGCTCACCGGTTTCGATGCCGACGAGCTCCTGGAAATCATGGCCGGCGAAGAAACCACCACCGAGGGCAACACCGACGAGGATGCTGCTCCCGAGGTGCCAGTCAACCCGGTATCCAAACCCGGCGACGTCTGGATCATGGGCCAGCACCGGCTGCTCTGTGGCGATGCGACCGATCCGGCAAGTTACGACACGCTGCTGGGCACCGAGCGGGTGGCGATGATCTTTCAAGATCCGCCGTACAACGTGGACTATGCCAACAGTCCCAAGGACAAGCTGCGCGGCACCCACCGCCCGATCCTGAACGACAACCTGGGTGAAGGCTTTCAGGCCTTCCTGCTTGCCGCACTCAAGCCTGCGCTACAGCGGTGCGACGGTGCCATCTACATCGCCATGTCCTCCAGCGAACTGGACACGCTGCAGTCCGCCTTTCGGGCTGCCGGGGGCCACTGGTCCACCTTCATCATCTGGGCCAAGAACACCTTTACGCTCGGGCGCTCGGATTACCAGCGCCAGTACGAGCCCATCCTCTACGGTTGGCGTGAGGGGGCTAATCGGCACTGGTGCGGTGATCGTGACCAGGGTGACGTGTGGGAGATCAAGAAGCCCGCGAAGAATGCCTTGCACCCGACCCAGAAGCCGGTGGAGGTGCCTGAGCGCGCGATTCGCAATTCCAGTCGTCCGGGCAGTCTTGTTTTGGACTGCTTCGGCGGTTCGGGTAGCACGCTGATTGCCTGCGAGAGGACGGGCCGCGTTTGTCGGGTCATGGAACTCGATCCGAAGTATTGCGACGTTATTGTTCGCCGCTGGCAAGACTGGACCGGACAGAAGGCGCAGCGCGCTGACGATGGCTTGCTGTTCGATGAGCTGGCGAGCGATCAGCCCCTCGAGGCAGGGATGATCGACTGAAGGTGGTAAGGCAAGGTGTGGTACAGGTCCGGTACCGCATGCCAAGCTCCGGCGTGGCGAGATCTGGCGTGGAAAAGGCATGGCATGGAATCCACGCACGGGAAGCCGAGGAGGCGCTGTGAAGCAGTCGCGCTGGATGTCGCTGGTGGAAGCCGTGGCCAATGTGCTGGTCGGCTATGGCGTGGCGGTGGCAACCCAGTGGGCGGTGTTTCCGCTCTTCGGTCTGTACGCCACGCTGCAGGAGAACTTGCTGATTGGCCTGATCTTCACGGCCGTGTCGCTCGTCAGGAGTTACGTGCTGCGTCGGGCCTTCGAGGCGCTGCGCGTGCGTCAGCTGTCCGCAAACTCCGGATAAAGATCACCGCTGCTGATGTCGGCGCGGTACGTGACGTTGCGAAACTCGTCCGGGGCGTCGGCCAGGATCACGCCGCCGACCGACTGGATAGCGACGCCGTACTTGCGGGTGAGTACCGTCAGCTCGGCGATGAACTGGTCGTAGTTGGCTTCGAGTTGTGGGCTGGTGGGTGCGACGGCCATGGTGTGCTCCTTATGCCGCCAGGGACTCTTCGACGATCTCGCAGTGGATCACGAAGCCCGTCAGGTAGGGAAGGCCCTTGGGGATGCCGAAACGCTTGCTGGTGCTGCGGCCAATCGTCCAGCCCATCCAACGTTGCGTGGCGGCGTTGATCGCGTCGGCCAGGGTGGCGCCAGTGTAGAGGCCGTTTTGCACGTCGTCGGCAAAGTGGCGACCGTGGCGGCTGTCGAGGAAGGCGCGCACCGATTCGAGCGGCTGGCCGGTGGCGTCCGAGATGGCGGTCATGGCCAGTGGCCAGGCGGCTTCGGCCTGCTCGTTCATCGTGCCGTAAAAGCCCCACGACTCGTTCTGGGTGGCGGGGATCTGGGTGGTGGTGTTCATCTCTGGCTCCTGGCGGTTGATCGTTGCGACACCCAACGTGCCGCGCTTCGGGCGATGGAAGCCAAGTGCCATCTCCATCTTTCTGCGCTTGGCTCGGGGGGCCTCATTCCATCGTGTCGGCACGCACCAGTTCTGCCTGGGCGCTGGCAATCAGGTCCAGGCGCAGGTTCGGCGTGATGTTGCAGGCCAGTTCATTGAGGGTCCAGTTCATCACATCAGCCTTGTCACGCAGCGACTCGGCTTCATCGAACCGGGCGGTGTAGCGATCCAGTTCGCGCAAGGCTCGTTCCAGGGTGGATCGGGCTTGCGCCAGGGCCTCGCGGGCGCGGTGTTCGGCGTGCAGGGCTTGAAATTCGCGGGGGGTGTTCATGGTGTGCTCTCCTTCTCAGTTGATCGTTGCGACACCTGTATGAACGCGCTTGTCGCCACTGAAGCCAAGCTCAATCTGCATCTCCCGGCAGGCCACCAGCAAGGTTGGCAACAGGTCTGCCGGGATTGGCTCGTCGGGCTGCGTGCTCACGCGGTAGCTTCCTCGGCGATGCGGTAGAGGCGCTGTCCTGCGCCCGGCGTGCCAGCAGGCCCTTCGATCTTCTCGGAGACGATGGTCAGGCCCAACTTCTTCTTGAGTGCGCCGGCAAAGGTGCCGCGTACCGTGTGCGCCTGCCAGCCCGTGGCCTCGCAGATCTGCGCGATGGTCGCGCCCTCGGGGCGTTTCAACATCTCGATCACCAGCGCCTGCTTGCTGTGCTCGCGACCGCGCTTCGGCGCGGCATCGGGCTGGTCCTGTTGCCAGCTGGCCTCGGCGGCGGCGACCGCTGCTTCCAGCTCCGGGTCGTCGGCCAGGGGCGGCGTGGCAACGCGGGTGGCCACCGTCGGCGGCAGGACATCTTCCGGCTGCGCCTCGCCCTTGATGATGGCGATGGCTGCTGGGCTCAGGCGCCACTGGCCGCCTTGCTGCTCGATCAACCCCCGCTGCGCGAGGCTGGCGATCATCTTGAGCTTGGCGCCGCCCTTGAGCTCGAGCAGCGGCTCGATCAGGCCATTGGCGTCGCAATGGGCGCGGGTGATGAGATCGAGTTGGCGTTCGGTGATGGGGGAGGTTTGTGCAGACATGGTGTTTCTCCTGGTCGTTGGATGGATCGGCGCGAGTCAGTCTTCCCACAGGTGCTCGCCATCGAGGCTGATCCACAGGCGCGCATCGCGCGCGGTGGCCATCTCGCGCACCGGCAGGCCGGTTTTGAGGTTGGTGCCGGTCTTGCCGGTGAAGTCGTAACGCTGGCCGTCGTACATCACGGTCGCTGGGCCTTGATCGTTGAACTCGACGCGGATCAGGCGGGGGCCGAGGGCGTTGCCGTTGGTGTCGGTGACCTGGGGTTGGCGGATGCGCAGGGTCATGGTCTGCTCCTTGGTGCGTGGTGATCGGGTGACGTGATGAACGCGCTGTTCGCGTGAGAAGCCAAGCGCTTTTTGCTTGGCTTCGCGTTTCTCGTCAGGCCTTGCGCAACACCGCGATGCCGGCTTGCGCGAGATCCAGGGCAGCAGCGTGGAAGGCGGCTTCGGCCACCCAGGGTGCGGCGCGGGCGTCGTCGAGCAAGCGGTCGATGACCGGGCGTGCCTGGGCGCGCATGGCGACGCAGGCGGCTTCGAGCTCGTCGCGGCTGGCGGAGGCCACTTCCTTGCGGCAAGTGCGCACCAGCACGGTCAGGGCGGCCTCGGCGAGCTTGTGGCCAAGGGTGTCGAGGGATTGGGTAGCGTGGGTGTTCACGAGGTTGGTGTGGCGGTTGGCGTTCATGGCGTTCTCCGTGGGGGTTGATGACATCTGTATGAACGCGCTGTTCAAGCAGAAAGCCAAGCGTTCGGCCTATCTATTTCGCATTGGAGTGGCTTGTGTTCGACACTGCTGAATCGGCTGTTGAATCGGCCTGGAAACGGGGTCTGGCGCCCGACCCCATCCTCACCGTCGATGACTGGGCCAACCGGCACCGGATGCTCTCGTCGGTGGCCTCCGCCGAACCCGGGCGATGGTCGACCAGCCGCACCCCGTACCTGAAGGCGGTGATGGATGCGCTGTCGGCCACCTCGCGCATCGAGCGTGTTGTGTTCATGGCCGGAGGGCAGGTGGGTAAAACCGAATGCGGACTCAACTGGGTCGGCTACGTCATCCACCACGCCCCGGGGCCGATGTTGCTGGTGCAGCCCACGGTGGAAGGCGCCAAGCGCGTCTCCAAGCAGCGGGTGGATGCCCTGATCGAGGCGAGCCCTGAACTCGCCAGTCGGGTGAAGGACCCACGGTCACGCGATTCCGGCAACACCCAGCTGATGAAGGAATTCCCCGGCGGCGTGCTGATCATGACCGGCGCCAACAGTGCGGTGGGCCTGCGCTCGATGCCGGTGCGCTACCTGTTTCTCGATGAGGTGGATGGCTACCCGGGCGATGCCGATGGCGAGGGCGATCCGGTGGCGCTGGCCGTGCAGCGCGCTGCCACCTTCGTCAATCGCAAGGTCTATCTGTGCTCAACGCCGACGCTCAAAGGCTTCTCGCGCATCGAGGCGGCCTACCTGGAGTCGGACCAGCGGGTGTTCGAGGTGCCTTGCGATCACTGTGGGGCGCACAGCCAGATCCAATGGCGGGACATCAAGTGGCCGACCGGCAAGATGGCGGACGCCGCCTGGCACTGCCCGGCCTGCGACGGCATTCATCCCGAGTACCGCAAGCCGGCACTGCTGGCCAACGGTCGCTGGGTGGCCAAGGCCAAGGGCGATGGCAAGACGGTGGGCTTTCATCTGTCGAGCCTGTATTCGCCGTGGCTCACCTGGGGCGAGATCGCCCAGGAGCACCACGCCGCCAAGGACGATCCGGTGCGGCTCAAGGTCTGGGTGAACACCAAACTGGCCGAGACCTGGGAAGACCGGGAGGGTGAGACCTTGGATGCGGAAGGCCTGATGGAACGTCGAGAAGCCTACGGGCCAGCCATCCCTGCGGAGGTCGCGCTGCTCACCTGCGGCATCGACGTGCAGGACGACCGGCTGGAGTTGGAGGTGGTCGGCTGGGGCCGGGACGAGGAGTCCTGGTCCATCGACTACAAGGTGCTGTGGGGCGACCCGTCGGCACCGGACACCTGGGCGCAGCTGGATGCCTATCTGTCTAACCGTTTCGAGCACGAGACCCTGGCCAACGGTCTGACCATCGAAGCTGCTTGCCTCGATACCGGTGGCCACCATACGCTCGCCGCCTACGCCTTCTGCAAGGGCCGGGAGAGGAAACGCATCTGGGCGATCAAGGGGGGCTCAGGCAAACGGCCGATCTGGCCCAAGCGTCCGAGCAAGGCCAACAAGGGCAAGGTCAATCTGTTCACGGTGGGCGTCGATGCTGCCAAGGAGGCGATCTACGCCCGCCTCAAGAAGTCCGAGGCTGGCGCTGGTGCGATGCATTTCCCGTTGGACCGGGATGCGCAGTATTTCGAGCAGCTGACGGCCGAGCGGATTCGCACCCGCTACGTGAAGGGCTTCTCGCAGCGCTTCTGGTGGAAACCGGATGGCCGACGCAACGAAGCGCTGGACTGCCGGGTGTACGCCTATGCCGCGCTGCATGGGCTGCTGTCGATGGGGCTCAACCTGAACCGGCGGGTAGAGGCGCTGCCGAAGCAGTCGGTGGCTCGTCAGGATGCTGGCCAAAGCGTTGTGTCGATTCCATCGGTGCCGACGCCGCGCCGTCGGCGCATGGCGATTTCGTCGAACTACGTGTGATCAGTTCGAACGGGGCAGCGTAGCGCTCAGGCGTGTAGCGTCTTGAGCGCTACGTCCGGCGCGGTGGTGACGATTTTGAGCAAGGCTGCGGCTGGGCCGGTGGGGGTGCGGCGGTGCTGCTCCCAGTTCTGCAGGGTTTTGATGCTGACGTGCATCAACTGGGCGAACTCACTTTGCGACAGCCCGATCTGCTCACGCACCGCCTTGACGTCAGGCGTATCGATTCGGATACGCCGCGAAGCCGCCATCTCACCCCGCGAGATGGCCTTGGCCTCTTTCAGGCTCTGCACCAGATCCTCGAACAGTGTTTGGTCCATCGTCATAGCTCCTTCACAAATTCACGCAACACGGCGGTTTCCTGGTCGGTCAGGTTGTCTTTCTTGGACTTTGGGTAGATCAACAGCATGTAGATCTGGTGGTCGTCCCTGCTCCAGTAATAGATCGCCCTGACTCCGCCACTTTTGCCCCGACCTGGCAAGGCGTGACGCAGTTTGCGGATGCCGCCACCACCTGGGATGAGATCGCCGCGCGCGGGGTTTTCCACCAGGACATTCTGAAGCGCCCGGTATTCATCGTCGGTCAGCAAACTGGCCAGCAGACGGGTGAAGGTCGGGGTTTCGATGAATTCCATATTGCGCAGTATATCCGCCATTGGCGGATAGCGTAAAGACTAAACCAGCCAGCACCGTGCTGGCGAGGAGTGCTCATGACCCTCGAACAACTCAGGGCCCAGCGGGAAGCCCTGCAGGCCGCGCGCTTCAATGGCGTGCTCACCGTGAAGGCCGGCGACAAGTGGGTGACCTATAAGTCGGATGCCGAGCTGCAGTCGGCCCTGGGTGACCTGGATCGTGAGATCGCCAAGGCAGAAGGCCGCCGCCCGGCGCGGCGTATCCGCGTCTACGCGAGCAAGGGGCTGTGATGGGCGTGTGGCAACAGTGGCGTCAGCGGCTGGGGCGGCAGGTGTTGCGCGTCGGCGCGATGGTTGGCGGCTTTGAGGGCGGCTTGTCGTCGCGCCGCCTGAAGATGTTTCAGGCCAGCCGCGCGCACGTCAACACCCTGATCCAGGCCGCCGGCGCGGACATGACCGCCCGCGCCCGGTACCTGATCCGCAACAACGGCTACGCCGCCAACGCGGTCGAGTCCTGGGCAGGCAATGCCGTGGGCACGGGCATCAAGCCCTCGTCAGGCATCGCCGATGCCGTGCTCAAGGACCGGGTGCAACGGCTGTGGCTACGTTGGACCGATGAGTCCGATGCCGAAGGGCTGACCGACTTCTATGGTCAGCAGCGGCGGGCCGCCCGGGAACTGTTCATCGCCGGGGAAGTGTTCTTTCGCATCCGGCCACGTCGGCCCGAGGATGGTTTGAGCGTGCCGCTGCAGTTGCAGATGCTCCCCGCCGAGATGCTGCCGCTCAATCACAACCAGCTGCTGGAGAACGGCCACCGCATTCGCCAGGGCATCGAGTTCGACCGCATTGGTCGGAGAGTCGCCTACCACTTCCTGCGCCGCCACCCGGGCGACATCACCGATCCGGGGCTGGCCGGGGAGACGGTACGGGTGCCGGCTGAGTCGGTACTGCACATCGTTGATCCCGTCGACGCTGGGCAACTCAGAGGCGTGTCACGTTTCTCTCCGGCGCTGGTGAAGCTCTTTCTGCTCGACCAGTACGACGACGCCGAGCTGGATCGCAAGAAGGTCGCTGCGATGTTCGTCGGCTTCGTGCGCCGGCCCGAACGCGACTTCGACAACAGCAATGAAACGGACGACCGGGGCGAGCCGCTGCTGCCGCTCGAACCCGGGCAACTCCAGATCCTGGACGACGGCGAGGACATCACCTTCTCGAACCCGGCCGATGTCGGGGGCAACTACGAGTCGTTTCAGTACCGCACCTTGCTGCAGGTGGCCGCCGCGCTGGGCTTGCCCTACGCGAACCTGTCGGCCGATATGTTGAAGGCCAACTACTCCAACACCCGGGCGGCGCTCTTGGAGTTTCGCCGGCGCATCGAGGCATTCCAGCATTCGGTACTGGTGTTTCAGCTGTGCCGGGCGGTGTGGGCGCGCTGGATGGACACGGCGGTGCTCTCGGGTGCTCTGGAGCTTCCGGACTACGAGCAACGCCGCGCCGACTACCTGGACTGCAGTTGGCTACCGCCCCGCTGGGACTGGGTCGATCCCTTGAAAGACATCCGCGCCGAGATCAACGCCATCGAGGCGGGGCTTAAGTCGCGTACCCAGGCGATTGCCGAGCGCGGGTTTGATGCCGCGATGGTGGATGCCGAGATTGCTGCTGACCACCGGCGCGAGGACAGCCTGGGGCTGCGTTTCGGGCGTGAGCCTGCACCGGTCCCGGCACCGACTCCTGCGCAGGCGCCGCCGCCAGCCCCCTCGAACTGAGGAATTCCCATGACCGATTTGCCCTACCTGGCGTCCCGTCTGTATGGGACGCCGCTCCTCATTGCGCGCCCCAAACTCGAAGTCATCCTCGGGGTGGTGGCCAGAAAGCTCGCGGGCGACACCCTGGCCACGCCGCCCCCGGCCAACGTCGATGCCGGCATGACCGGTGGCCTCCAGATTGTGGACGGCATCACCATCCTCCCGATCCTCGGCACCCTGGTGCGTCGCTCTTCGTATATCGGTGCAGCCAGTGGCCTCACCAGTTATCACGACATCGAGGCCATGGCCGAGGCAGCCTTTGCCGATCCGATGGTCAAGGCGGTGCTGCTGGAGATTGACTCCAGCGGTGGCGAGGCGGGTGGGGTGTTCGATTTGGCGCAGCGATTGCGTACCCTGGCACAGACCTCTGGCAAGCCGCTCTGGGCCATCGCCGATGAGGCCGCATTGTCAGCCGCCTATGCCATTGCCTGTGCGGCTGACCGAGTGTGGCTCACCCGCACCGCCGAGGTCGGCTCCATCGGCGTGGTGGCGGTGCATGTCGATGAGTCGGTCGCCGATGCCAAAGCCGGTCTGAACTACACCTTCCTGCACGCCGGCGCCCACAAGGTCGACGGCCATCCGCACGCGCCGCTGCCGGCATCGGTCGCCGCCGACATCCAGGCCGACATCGAGCAACTGTACGACCAGTTCATCGCCTTGGTCGCCGGATTCCGCCGCCTCACACCCGAGGCGATTCGTGACACCGAGGCTCGCGTCTATCGCGGTGAAGCCGCCCTCCGCGTGGGCCTGGCCGATCGGATCGGTACCCGCGCTGATGCGATCACGGCCCTGCATCGCCAGTTTGCCATGCGTGACGGACGCAGGTCGCGCAATGAGTCGGCCGCCCGCGCATCCCATCCATCTCAACTGACCCAGAAGGAGACCTACATGATCGATCACAACACCACCGATGCGCCGGTGGAGGATGTCCACGAGGACGGCGCGCCGAACTCAAGCCCGACCCCGCCGACGCTCGATGAAGCGGCCATCGCCGCCCAGGTGGAGCAGCGACTGCGCCGCCAGCTCGCCGAGCTCACTGAGATCGCCGCCCAGGCCAAGCGCCTCGGCGTGACGGTTGACCCGGCGCAGGCCCTAGCGCGTGGCGTCACCCCGGATGCGCTGCGCCAGTCGGTACTGAAGCAGGCCGCCGAACGTGATGTGGCGCAAGACATCGTCGCCGAGGCTCCGCCGCAACCCCACACCAAACCCCAATCCGTCGCTGACAGCCCCTTGGTCAAAGCGGCCCAAGCCTATGGAGGTCGTAAATGAGCACACCTTTGATTTCCCCTTTGAGCCTTGGTGACCTCATCAAGCGCGAGTCCGACCCGGACTACACCCGCGAGACCGTCACCCTGAAGGCCGGTGTCGCCTATCCCTTGGGGGCGGTGCTCGGTCGTATCACCGCCACGGGCGTCTATGCCTTCTCGCCGGCAGCCTCCACCCCAGGGCTGGAAGGCGCTGAGATTGCTTCGGCCGTGCTGCTGCACCCGGTGGCCGCCAGCGACACCGACACCCAAGCCGTGGTGCTTGCGCGTGGCCAAGTCATCGTCGCCGACCGTGCTCTGGCCTTCGATGCATCCGTGGCGGACGCCGCTGCCCAATCCCTCAAACACCAGCAACTGGCTGCCCACGGCAGTTGTGTATCGTTCTTTCTGTAAATGGCATCGTCGTGCGTACCGCTGCCTGATTCAAATTCGCAGGAGTTTTCCATGACCGTGATTGTCAATCCTTTCGACGCCGGCGGCTTCACGCTGGCCGAGATGTCGGCAGCCATCCAGATGCTGCCCAACCCCTATGGCCGGGTGGGCCAGCTGGGGCTGTTCGCTCCTGAGCCGATTTCCCAGCGCAACGTCACCATCGAATCTATCGAGGGTGAGCTGCGACTGTTGCCGGCTGTTGCGCCCGGTGCGCCTGCGACGGTGGGCACCACCGACAAGCGCTCGGTACGCTCGTTTGCCGTGCCCCACATCCCGCACAACGACGTGGTGCTGCCCGAGGAAATCCAGGGGATTCGGGGCTTGGGCCTGGCCGCTGGTGAAGACCCGCTGGTCACCGTGATGACACGCAAGCTCGCCCGGATGCGTGCGAAACACGCGCAGACGCTGGAGTACATGCGCGTTAATGCACTCTTGGGTATCACCAAGGATGGTGCTGGCAACACCCTCTACGACTGGCACGACGAGTTCGGCATCCAGAAGCCCGAGGTGGATTTTGTGTTCGGCAGCACCGAGGACATGGTCATCCACTGCACCCAGGTCGCGCGCCACATCGAGGAGAACCTCAAAGGCGAGATGATGACCAGCATCCACGCCCTGGTCAGCCCCGAGTTCTTCGATGCCCTGGTCAAGCACAAGACCGTCAAGGAGGCCTACACCTTCTACCAGGGCACGGCTGGCACCAACCCGCTGCGCGACGATGTGCGCCGGGGCTTCCGCTTCGGCTCCATCCTGTTCGAGGAGTATTTCGGCACGGTGACGCTCGCCAACGGCACATCCGTGCGCCTGATCCCGCCGCGCGAAGGGGTGGCGTTCCCCTTGGGCACGCTGGATACTTTCCGCACCTACTTCGCGCCGGCGAACCTGATGGAAGCTGTCGGCACTTATGGTCAGGAGCTCTATGCCCACCAGCTGGCACGTGCGAACGGCACGGGCGTTGACATCTACACCCAGTCGAACCCGCTGCCCATTGTGAAACGCCCGGCGCTGACCGTGCGGCTCTTTTCCAGCAATGGCTGGCCGGCGCCATGACGGTTTTTAGCGAACTGACTCGATCCATGTCCGCGATCGTGCTGACCACATTTGGTGAGCCGGTCGTCTTTCACCTCGAAGGCCAGCCTGAGGCACTGACTCGCCGGGCCATTTTTACGGCAATGCACCAGGACGTCGATACCCGCTCAGGCGTGCCCGTCTCGAGCACACAGCCGATGCTTGAGGTGCGACAGGTGGACCTGCCCGCCTTGCCCACGCAGGGCGATGCGGTGACGGTCCAAGGTGCGCTCTACCTGATCGTCGATGTGCAGCCCGATGGCCATGGCTTTTTGAAACTGATGCTGCACAAAGGGGGCAGTGAGCATGAAGCACCCACGCACCCTGATCCGTGAGGCAGTCAAGGAACGTCTGGTAGCGCAGTTGCCGGCCATTGACCCGCGCATCACGGCCGCGCGCATCAGCATCCATCGCAGTACCCCGCTTTTTGCCGGCAAGCTGCCCGCCATCCTGATCTACACCCGCGACGAGCGCATCGAGGATCAGCCCAATGCTGATCCGGGGCTACGGCGCCGCTTGCTCGAACTGTCGGTGGAAATCATCGCCAGTGGTGACGCCGCTGCCGAAGAGGCCGATGTGCTGGCCCAGGCGGTGGAAGCCATCCTCGATGCCGATGAGACTTTGGGACTGCTGGTCGAAGGCACGCGCCTCACCCGCACCGAGGTCGATCAGGGCGGTGATGGTGACACGCCGGTGCTGGCCGCTCGATTGTCGTTCGAGGTCAGCTACTGGACCCGACCGCTGGAAACACCCGAGGGGGCGCTGCCGCTGCAGGTGCTCTACAGCTGGGCGCCGCGCATCGGTATACCTCACGAGCCAGACTACCAACCTCTGCTTGATCCCGCCGGAGCCACGCCATGAGCGAACGCCATCTGCACCAGGATATGACCGAGGCCGAGCGGCGGCTGAGCAACCTGGTGATGCTGGGGCAAGTGGCCGAACTCGATGCATCGAGGGCCCGGGTGCGGGTGCAGGCGGGGCCCATCCTGACCGCATGGCTGCCGTTTGCCACCGTGCGCGCCGGACCCGACCGCACCTGGCACGCCCCGGAGCCCGGCGAGCAAGTCGTGCTGGTGGCGCCAGGCGGCGATCTCAACCAGGCGGTGGTGGTGGGTTCGCTCTACCGCGACGCCTATCCTCCGCCGGCCGACAGCGCCGACATCAGTCGCACCGCATGGAAAGACGGCGCGGTGATGGAGTACGACCGGGCGCAGCACCACTGGCGTCTGTCGGTACCGTCAGGCGGCAAGATCGTCCTGGAGATCGGCCCCAGCAAGATCGAGATGACGGACGCCGGCATTCGCCTCACCGCTCCCCGGATTGATCTGAACTGAACCTTCCGCAAATGTGCGGAAGGTTGGCAACCGAGGAGAAAGCAATGCCTGCAGCCACACGTTTGGGGGATCGCTGCACCGGTCACGGTTGCTGGCCACCCCGGCCTTCTACCGGAGCGAGTGCGACGGTCTTCATCAACGGTATCGGCGCCCACCGCCAAGGCGATGGCTGGGCCACCCATTGCTGTGGACCGGCCTGCCACGCCAGCACCTTGGCCCAGGGCAGCGCTTCGGTGTTCGTCGATGGCCGGGCGCTGGGGCGCATCGGCGACCCGGTCGCCTGTGGATCACGGGTGGCGCAGGGCTCGCCGAATGTCTTTGCGGGTGGGTAGGCAACAGCTGACCCTTGAGCGCGACGTAATTGCGCAAATTTGCGCATTTATCCGAATGGGATGAAGGGGGTGCTTTGCGATGAATGGCTTCAACGCCCACACCGGCCAGCCCCTCGCTGGCCTCGATCACCTGCGCCAGAGCATCGCCGACATCCTCTCCACGCCCCTGAACACCCGGGTGATGCGCCGCGACTACGGCTCTCGCTTGCCGGAACTGATCGATCAGCCCATCACGCCACGTCTGGCCGTGGAACTTTACGCCGCCACCGCCGAGGCGCTGCGCCGCTGGGAGCCCCGCTTCAAGCTCACCCGCGTGCGCCTGAGCGACGCGCGGGCCGGCTGGGTGGAGATCACGCTCGAAGGCGAAGTGCGGCTGCAGGGCTTTGAGGGTCAGACGGTCACCTTGTCGGGGTTGAGCATCGGTGGCAGGACCAGCGGAGAGAACCCATGAATCTGACCACGATGGCCCCGGAACTCGCGGGCCTGCCCACGCCGCAGGTGCTCGAGACCCTGCGCTTTGAGACCGTGTTCGACGCGCTGCTGCGCGACTTCCAGATGCGCTACCCGCAGTACAGCGCGCTGCTGGCCTCCGACCCGGCGATCAAGCTGATCGAGGTGGCGGCCTACCGCGAGCTACTGCTGCGCGCCCGTATCAACGAAGCCGCGCGGGCCAATCTGCTGGCCTTTGCGGTGGGCAACGACCTGGAGCACCTGGGGGCCTTCTATGGCGTTTCCCGGCTGCCCCAGGAGCAAGATGAGCCGCTGCGTCGGCGCATCCGCGCCCGCATCATGGGCTTTGCCAATGCCGGCGGTGCGGCGCACTACCGCTACTGGGCCTTGTCGGCTTCTCCGGAAGTGGCCGATGTGGCGGTCGATAGCCCCGGGCCGGGTCGAGTGCGCATCAGCGTGCTGCCCACCGGGCACAGCGACACCGTGCCCGAAGCGCTGCTGGACGCCGTGCGCGCCACGGTGCTGCGCGACGACGTGCGGGTGCTGACGGATACCGTGGAAGTGGTGCCGGTCAGTCTGGTGCCGGTGACGGTCTCCGCCCAGATCTGGCTCTACCCCGACACGCCGATGGCGGTGTTTGACGGGCTGGCGCAGCGACTGACCCAAGCCCTGGCCAAGGAGGCCGTGCTCGGCTGGGACCTGACCCAGTCCTGGTTGATCGGGCAATTGCAGCAGCCCGGTGTCCACAAGGTCGAGCTCAGTGAGCCGGCCACCGATATCCGCATCCACAGCACCCAGGCGGTGCGCCTGACCGACGTTCAGCTGACCTTCGCGGGCAGAGACCGGTAAGCGCGCCGCCCTGGGGTTTCTCTACCCAGGAGGGCGCATGACATCGGATCACCTGCTGCCGCCCAACGCCACGGCACTCGAATGTTCGCTCTCCCTCTCGACCGATCTGCTGGCCCGACTGGGAGGCGAGACTGAGTCCCTCAAGGGGTTCAAGACCGACCCCAGCGACAGTCTCTTGCCCTGGCTGATCTGGGAATATGGCCTGGGCGAATTGTTGCCCTACCTGCCCGATCCTCGCCGGGCCATTGCCGAGGGTATCCGCTGGCAACGCCTGCGCGGCACCCCGGCAGCGCTCACGACCGCCCTGTCCTGGATCGGCGCGACCGCCACGGTCGAGCAGGAAACCCCCGGCATTCACTTCGCCGAGTTCCAGTTCGATCCGGGTCAGGTACTGGATGACGATGGAACCATCGCCAACCTGATCGCGATGGCCCGGCTGTCGGCACCAGCCCGATCCCGCCTGTCACGCATCTACCACGGCTGGGATCTGCGCCGTCTGGTGCCGGGTGAGAGTCGGCTGGGCGAGGCGCTGCTGTCGGATCACAGTGGCGTGTTCTGGCGAGATGGGCAGACCAAGCTGTCGTTTGGCCGTGTCCGCCAATTGGCGAACCCTCCGCCCGACATCGTGCTGGCGCCCGCGCGGGAAGCCGTGCGCTTTGCGATCGCGCGCCTGATGGATCGCTACTTGTTGAGCTTCTCGGCCCTGGGTGATCCGGGCCATACGCCCAACGAGGAGATCCTGCATTCGCACCTGTTCACGCTGGCCAATGCGCTGGGCGTCCCCGATCCGGTTGGGGTGCGACCCGAGCGCAAGTTCTGCCGGGCGATGGTGGTGCTCTCGGACAGCACGCCCTTGGGCGACATCAACGCCAACCTGCCGAGGTTTGTCTGGCAGGAACACGGCGAACAATTCGGACTCGGTAAGGGCACCTTGTCCGAATCGGATCATCGCCTGCGCCGGGTGGAAGTGCTGGAGCGATTCAGGCGGGCGCATACGAGTGACCTGGTCGTGCCGACCTTGAGTCTGCTGGCCCACCGCGACCATCTCGCTGTTCACCGGGTCCAGGCCCGTGCCGATCAGGCGCTGGGGATGTGGGCCTTGGGCGAGTCCGTACCCAGCCTCGACCGGGGTTTTGTGCGGCGTGATCACGCCCGGAGCAATCCAGCTCTACCCGATGCGGCCGGCTGGCGGCCACGCCTGTACCAACGGGCGCAGGTGGTGCTCAGTGAGGTCATTCTGGGCGAGGTCAATACCCGCACGCCCCGGCGAGCACTGTTGCGCACCCGGCCTGTTGCCCGACTGGGTGATCTCACCTTGGGTGACCTGGCCGAGATCGAATGGCGGCCACTCACCGAGATGCAAATTTGCACATCGGTACTGACGCCGCCGCTGCCCTATGACTTTGAAGACGCTGCAGCAAGAATGCTGCGCCTGCTGTCTCAGGCCACTGAGCCCTATGTCTCGGCGGTGCTGCAGCCGGCACGGATCTCGACTGCCAGTGTCCGTGCTGCTTGGCGCGGCCAAACCTGGACCGGCGTGCGCTGGCCGACTTCAACCTGGACCGACACCCGCGAGCTGATCGGCAGCGCCCACAGCACGCAGTCCTGATTTCTTGACCCTTTTCATTTCCTGGAGCACCCGATGGCCATCCTGACTGCCAGCGGTCGCGCGGCCCTTGCCGCCGCGATCAAAGAACAAACCCTGCATCTCGCCCTGGGCGAGGGCGATCCGCTGTGGGACACCACCAAGGCGATCAGCACACCTTTTGACGAGGCGGGTGTGATCGAGCTGGGCTTTACGCACCTGGCCGACATTCGCGTCACCTCGCTGGATGACCAGACCGAATACGCGCTCGACATCGACTACAGCGCCAATGCCCGTGAGGGCGTGATCCGGCGTCTGCCTGACAGCACCATCCCGGAAGGCGGTGACGTCACCGTCCACTTCAAGGTCACGCACCCGCCCGAGTCGATTGGCCAGACGGCGCTCTTGCGCGAAGTCGGCCGCCGGGTGGTGGATGAGGTGCATTTCGTTGCCGCCGACCCCGAGGGTGAGATCGTGGTGCCGACCGGGCGATACCGACTCTCGGTTGAGCCGACCAACCATCTGTTCATCCGGGTGCGTTTCGACTTCGAGGATGCCGCCACCAGCGTGGTGCGCGAGCAAGGCCTCTTCGTCGGCACCCAGACCGATCCCGCTTTGCCCATCGGGCAGAAGTTCTTCATTCCAGCCCAGATCACCGATCCGGGCATTTTGCTCGTGCTGCAGAACTCGGTGCCCATCGTGCGCCAGCCCAGCACGCGCGAGACCTTCGAATTCGTTGTCACGTTTTAAGCGAGGCCATCCATGATCGAGCGTTACTACAACCTGTTTGACCCGGCCAAGCACTACACCCAGCTCTTGTTCCGCGCCGGCGATGGCCTGCAGTCCCGAGAGCTCAACGAGATCCAGGCCACCCTGATCCACCGCCTGCAGGGCGTGGCCGATGCGCTGCTCAAGGATGGCGACATCGTCAGCGGGGCCAACCTGCAGATCGATGCCGACACGGGGCTGGTCACCCTGGAAGCCGGCCGCGTCTATCTGCGTGGCGCCGTGCGCGAGGTGCCGGCTGCGAGTTTCACCGTCCCCACCACCGGCCGTATTGCGGTCGGCGTGCGCTTCACCACCCGCACCATCACTGAACTCGAAGATCCCAACCTGCGCGAACCCGCCGTCGGCGTGCGCAACTACCAGGAGCCGGGTGCGGGTCGTCTGCAAGAGACGCTCGCCTGGGGCTGGGAAGGTGCCGGCACCAGTGACGGTCAGCCCGGCGACTTTCACGCCATCTATGCGCTGGACAACGGCATCCTCGAGAACCGCCGCCAGCCGCCCGTGCTCGATGGCGTGATCGCGAGCCTGGCGCGCTACGACTATGACGCCAACGGCCACTATGTGACCGAAGGGCTGGGCGTGCGTTTCCTCAGCACCGATACCGATGCCCAAGAGCACATCTTCTCGGTCGCCGAGGGCCGTGCCAACATCGACGGTTTCAAAGTCGAGCGCAGCCAGTCGCAGCGCCTGCGGCTGCCCATCGACCCGGATCTGCAGCGGGTGTCCTCGGAACCGCAGGTGTTCAATGACAGCGGCAATGGCACGATGGTGGTGACCATCAACCGCCCGCCGCTCGCCCAGGTGCTCGACATCAAGGTCACGCAGCAGAAGACCGAGACCGTCGTGCACGGTGCCTTCACCGGTTCGCGCGATGTGCTGACCGAGCCGACGGTGGTCGCCGTGCTGGAGGTCAAGCAAGGCACGACCACCTACACCCAAGGCAGCGACTACAAGGTGGTGGGCGATGAGATCGACTGGTCGCCCGGCGGCGCTGAGCCGGCACCCGGATCGAGCTACCAGGTCACCTACCAGTACATCGCCAGCGTCACGCCGACGGACTTGACCGACACCGGCTTCAAGGTCGCGGACGTGGTGCAGGGTTCCACTATGTACATCGACTACCAGTGGAAGCTGCCGCGCGTGGATGTGCTGGCGCTCACCGCCGATGGCCAGGTCGAGCGCATCAAGGGCATCAGCCAGGTGAGGAACCCCGTCGCGCCCACGGTGCCCGCCTCGCGTCTGGCATTGGTCGAGATCGCCTACGACTGGCGCAGTGGTTCGGAGCCCGAGGTCAGGAATGTGGCGATTCGCACCATCAAGGTCTCGGAATTGACCGCGATGCAGCGCCAGATTGCCGACCTCTACGATCTCATGGCCCTGGAGCGCCTGCGCGTGGATGCCAACATCCGTGAGCCCGCCGCCAAGAAGGGCCTGTTCGTGGACAACTTCCTCGACGATGACCTGCGCGACCAGGGTGTGGCGCAGACCGGGGCGATTGTGGCCGGTGTCCTCACCTTGCCGATCACGGCATCCGCCCAGCACGCCAAGGAGAACGGCAACACCCTCATCACGCTGGATTACACACTGACCCCGGTGATCGAGCAGCTGGCCCGTACCGGGTCGATGAAGATCAACCCCTACCAGGCCTTCGAGCCGGTGCCGGCCCGGGTCACCTTGAACCCGGCTGTCGACCAGTTCACCGTCACCAACACCACCTGGGCGTCCGACGTCACCGAGCGCCTGATCACCGGCAGCGGTGTGCTCGAGCAGGTCGTCGAGGTTCGCCGTTCGGAGCAGGTGCTGGCCTCCTCGAGTGTGGAAGCGCAGTTTCTGCGCAGCCTCAACGTCGCCTATCGGGTGGAAGGCTTCGGACCCGGCGAGGCGCTGGCCGCTTTGCGCTTTGACGGTATCGGGATCGCGCAGCCTGCGGGCACCGCTGCCAATGCCTCGGGCATCTTGACGGGTACGTTCCAGATCCCGCAGGCCATCCCGGCTGGCGCCAAGCTGGTGGAATTCCTCGGGGCGGGTGGCAGTTATGGCTCCGCCACCTACGTCGGTCGGGGTCAGATCGTGACGGAGACCCGTCGTCGCATCCTGACCACGGTAGTGCGTCGCTGGGACCCGTTGGCGCAAACCTTCACGCTGCCCGAACGCCGCACCATCGGCGCTCTGGAGCTGTGGTTCACCACCAAAGGGGGTTCGGCACCCGTCATCGTGCAAATCCGCGAGACCCAAGTCGGCATCCCGACCACCACGGTGCTGACCGAAGGCCGATTGCTGGCGTCCGACATCAAGACCGACGGCAACCCGACCCGGATCACCCTCGATCCGGTGGCACTCGAGGCCAACCGCGAGTACGCCATCGTGGTGCTCACCGACGATGCGAACCACGCCGTGTCGGTGGCCGAGCTCGGCAAGTACGACCCGCGCACCGGTTGGGTGACGGCGCAGCCCTACCAGATCGGGGTACTGCTCTCGTCCTCCAACGGCATCACCTGGACACCGCACCAGACGCAGGACCTGACGTTTCGACTCTTGGGTTGCCGCTTCACGCAGCAGTCCAAGACGATCAGTTTGGGCCAGTACACGGTGACCAACCTGTCGGATGTGATGGCGCTCGCGGGCGTCGAGCGTCCGGCCGCCGGTACCGATGTGCAGTTCCTGGCGACCGATGCGCAAGGGCGCACTTACACCCTGTCGGAAGGCCAGGGGTTGGCCTTGAGCGAGAAGATCTCGGGCAACCTGGCGGTGTCGGCCAAGCTGACTGGCACGGAGACGGCCAGTCCGATCCTCTACCCGGGCACGCAGCTGGTGTTCGGCACGCTGGAGGCCGCTGGCGACTACCTGTCGCGTGCGATTCCGGCTGCTGCCACCTTCAATGTGTCCGTCACCTTCGATGCGCTCACCCCCGGCACGTCCAGTGTCACGGTGCAGGCCGAGTCCGGCACGCCAGGCAGTTTTACAGACCTGGCGCTGGACAAGGGCGTGGAAGTGGGCAACGGCTGGGTCGAGCGCACCTACAAGGCCAGCAGCCTCGTTGGCGTCGGTGCCGACCGCACCACGCGCGTGAAGCTGGCGTTGTCCGGCAATCCCCAGCACCGGCCCTTCGTGCGCAACCTGCGCGTCATCGTCACCTGATGGGGGTGAGCGATGACCCAGGAGCGCACGCCGCGCGGCTATCCATTGCCGCACCCCGAGCACCTGCTGTCTGAAGACGTCCTCAACCTGCGCGAGGCCCTCACCCGCATCGATGCGGATGTGGCCGCGCAGGAGGCGTCTACCCAGCAGGGGCAAGATCAACTCGCCGAACGGCTGCACCGCCAGCAACTGCGGGTGTTTCACCAGTTCGGCTTTTAAGGAGCACACCCCATGGCCAAAGACCCCTTGCTGCGCGATGCGGTGCGCGCGATCAAAGCCAAGATCGAAACCGCCGCCGAGATCGCCACACCCGAAGAGCTGGCCTATCTCGGCACCGCCATCGACCGCATCGGTGGTCGCGCCACCGTCCTCGAGGTCGAGGAAATGGGCGACATCAAGATGGCGGAGATCTCGGCGCACGCGACCGCCGTAGAGACAGCGACGCTCGACACCATCGCCACGGCCGCCGATGTGGCCATTGCCAACGTCACGGCCACCAAGACAGCGGCCGAGACCGCGATCACCGCCACCAAGACGGCAGCGGAATCCTCGGTCACCCAGACCAAGAACGCGGCCTTGGCCGTGATGGCGCAGACCGAGGCCAGCACGGTGGCCACGGTCAATGCCGCTGCCCAGACCGCGATCCAGCAATCGGCCAGTGCTCGCGACCAGGCGATTGCCGCCGCGCAAAGCGCGGCCAACCAGGCCGTGGCCACGGCGCAAGCCGCTGCCAACAGCGTCACCCAGCAACTGGTGCTGGGGCGCAAGACCTTCTTCCTTGCCCAACTCTAAGGAGCCCCCTCGATGTCCATTCTGGGAACGGCGCTGCCAGCCGCCAACACGCTGGCGACCCTCTACGAAGTGCCCACCGGCCGCCGTTCGGTGGTCAATGTCGCCGCCTGCAACAAAGGCACGGCGGCCGCCAAGGTGCGCGTGGCGCTCACCGCATCAGCCACACCGGCCGAGAGCGAGTTCATCGAATTTGATGTGAGTCTGGCGGCGACCGAGGTGCTGGAACGCACTGCGCTCTCCCTGGCTGCGGGCCAGAAGATCGTGGTGCAGGCCAGCGCCGCCAGCGTGACATTCAACGCCTGGGGCATCGAGGAGGTGGCGTAATGGGACGATTTTTGCGCACCCTGCCGGTCGAGACCGCCCCGGCCTATGAGAAGCAGCCCCTGCCACTGGTGGGGGTGTTCTCCTCGTACAACAACAGCCCGGACTGCAGCATCTACGACTCGGATTTCAATCTGGTCAGCCGGGCCAACCAGACCAATGCCGGCAATGCCTGGGCTACCTCGGGCGAGATCTGGTCAGACTACACCGGCTGGAACTACACCAACGGCCAGGTCGGCTCGAGTCCGGCAGGTACCTATTGGATCAAGGCCACGCCCTGCTACTCGGTCGATGGTCACCAGCTGCTGCGGCTGTCCGCCAATGGCGGCATGGCGATGCGCCAGCCCGATCAGATGGGCAGCTTCATGGCCAATTTCGGCGTGGTCGTGGGGCCTGAAGGCTACCGCCAGCCGATGTCGCTGTGGTTCTCCGGCACCACCTTGCGCCAATACACGCGCGGTGGCTTTGCCCAGCTGGATCAACTCACCACCGGCCTGGCAACGGCCTCGGCCGCTACCTGGGCCGGGGCCAATACCAATATGCGCAGCGCTGTCGGCTACCACTGGGCCGCCGGGCTCTTGGTGTTGATCGAGGCGCGTGACGCCAGTTGCAACTACCGCGCCCATATCTGGAAGCACCCAACGGCCAAGCTCTCGGGCAAGCCTGGGGAACTGGATCGCTTCATTCTGGAAGCCAAGGCCGGCAGCAACGGTGCGAGCTACCAATATGTGGATTTCAGCTGGAACGCCAACGGTTCGACCGGCTACACCGAGAGCCAGTACCGGATGCGGGTGATTCCGACCAAGAGTGGCAAGATCGCCCTGGTGCGTTTTGTGCCGCACGCCTGCACACACATGGCGGTGCTCACACCCGGCAGCGGCAACACCGGCACGCTGGATACCAACTTCACGACGGTCTCCTGCACAACGTCTTACGGCATCGAGCAGGGCAACTACTACGGGATGCGTCACCAGATCACCTGGGACAACCAGTGGGTGGCGGCGTTCGCGCCCTATTACTACTATGGCTCGGGCCTGTCGGGGTACGTGGTCAACACCGATGACCCCACGCGCTACTACCGGCTGTCCTACAGCAGCTCCAGTTGTGGTGTGTCGATCATCCCGATCCGGGCGAGCGCCTTTGCCTATTCCTTCCACGAGAACAACGCCGACTCCAGCCAGGGCTTGAACGTCGGCTTGATGGATTTTGCGGGGGCGGGATTCCAGACCACGGGGGTGCTGGCCAACGGTGGCGCAGTCAGTTTGTCGACCAGCCGCTACTGGATCGATACCGGCTACACCAGCACCAATTACCCCTGCCTGATGCCCGTTGAGAACTGGAAGATCTAAAGGAGACCGCGATGCCCAAGCTCTACATTGCATTTCATGACAACGGGGTGGTGCGCGATATCGCCACCGAGGCGCTGGAGGGCTATTTACCTGCACCCAGCAAAGCCACCTCGACACTGGCCCTGCGCTACGCTCTGCAGGACGGCAAGGCGGTTGATCGCTTCCCCGGCAAAACCGATGAGGAGGTGTTGGCCCTCATCTCTTCGGAACAAGCAGCCCAAGTCGTGGCTGCTCCATCCCAGAAGGTCATCACCAAACTGGCCTTCATGAATCGCTTCACCATGGAGGAGTTGGCCGCGATCTATACCGCTGCCAAGACCGAGGTCATGGTCGAGGTGTTTCTCGACAAGTTGAAGATCGCTGAAGAGGTGAATCTGGCCGATGCCCAGACCATTGGTGGCCTGCAGGCGCTCGCCGCCAGCGGCCTCTTGACCGAGGCCCGGGTGCAGGAGGTGCTGCAGTGATGGTCACCCTGATCCGCGTCATCTCACATCGCCTGTCGATGCTGGCCGTTTGGATGCTCTGCCAGATCGCCGCTGTGATCGCGTCCCTGTGGATGCTGTTGGCCATCGTCACCGGTTCCCGCCGTGCCTGGACCCTGCTGGCAGTCGCCCACGACCAGCTGGCCAACGCGGCCTTCGGCGGGCACGAGGACGAGACGCTCTCCAGTCGCGCCGGCAAGGCTGCGCGCGAAGGCAAGCGCTGGGCCTGTGTCTTCTGCCGGCTGCTGGACCGACTCGATCCGAACCACTGCGAGAAGGCCATCGAGCCGGACGAGGGTAAGCCGCTACGGTCGTAGCCGGTCTCTCGCCAGCTTGCTTTCTCAACCCCATTTTTATTCCGCCAATTGGCGGATTTTTGTTTTCTGGAGAACCGCTATGGCAGACAATTTCCTGCACGGCATCGAACTTGTCGAGATCGAAGACGGCGGGCGCACGGTGCGCACCGTCAAGTCCTCGGTCATTGGCCTGGTGGGCACCGCGCCCCAGGCGTCCACCGCCCGTGCCGCCACCCTGACCTTGGGACAGGGCGATGCGGCACTGACTTTTACGGCCAAGGCCCCGGGTGCGCTGGGCAACACCCTGCGCGTACAGATCCGCGCCGCCACTGAACCGGAGGCGCCACTGGCGGTGGCCCTGGACACTCGCAGCCCGGGCACCACCCTGATCGACGTGACGCTGGCCACCGATCTCGACGGTGCGCGCATCAGCACCGCCGCTGAAGTCGCCCAAGCATTGATGGCCGAACCGACGATTGCCGAGCGCATCAGCGTCACGGCCGGCGGCAAGGGTACTGGCATCGTCGCCGCCACCCTCGGTTCGCGCGGCTTGGATGGCGGCATGGACGAGCCGTTTCCGTTCAATGTCCCGGTACTGGTCAACAACCGGCGCCTGGCCGCCCACCTGGGGGAGGCCGGCACTCTGCCCCAGGCGCTTCGCGCCATCCAGGACCAGGCCTCGCCCTTTGTCTATGTGGTGCGTGTCCCCGAAGGGGCGACGCTGGATGAGACGATGAACGCCGTGATCGGCGGTCTTGATCCAGCGACCGGGCAACTCGCCGGTATTGCGGCATTGCAAGAAACCCGCAGCGAGATGAAGTCGCGCATCCTCATCGCCCCGGGGTTCAGCCAGCACAAGGCCGTGGCCGATGCGCTGATTGCAGTGGCCCAGAAGACCCGAGCGATTGCGGTGATCGATGGCCCGAACACCAACGACGAAGCGGCCATCGACTACCGCGCCCAGTTCGGCAGTGACCGCGCCTATATCGTCGATCCTTGGCTGGTGGTGCGTGCCCGCGACGGCTCGGAGACCATCGAGCCGCCTTCGGCTCGGGTGGCCGGGCTGATTGCCAAGTCCGATGCCGAGCGCGGCTTCTGGTTCAGTCCGTCCAACCAGGTGGTGGCTGGCGTGCTGCGACCCGCTCGCCCCGTGTCCTGGGCGATCAACGATCCCAATACCCAGGCCAACTACTTGAACGAGTTCTCGGTGGCGACCTTCGTGTCCCATGACGGCATTCGCCTGTGGGGCAACCGCACCTGTGCCACGGACAGCCGCTGGGCCTTCCTGTCGGTGCGGCGCACCGCCGACATGATCAACGAGTCGCTGGTCAAAGCGCACCTGTGGGCAGTGGATCGCAACATCACCCGCACCTACGTCGAGGAAGTGACCGAGATGGTCAATGCCTACTTGCGCCAGTTGAAGGCCAAGGCGGCCATTCTGGGCGGACGCTGCTGGGCAGACCCCGAGCTCAACACCGCGCAGGCCATTGCCGATGGCCGGGTGTACTTCGACTTTGATTTCACGGCCCCGTACCCGGCCGAGCACATCGTGTTTCGCTCGCACCTGGTCGGTGACTACCTCGAAGAAATTCTGTAAGGAGATCCTGTCATGGCCATTGAATTGCCGCACGTCTTGAAGAACATGAACCTCTTTGTCGATGGCCGGGGTTACGCCGGGCGGGTCGACGAGATCAAGCTGCCCAAACTCACCCTGAAGACCGAGGAGCACCGGGCTGGAGGCATGGACATCCCGGTTGAGCTCGAACTGGGTATGGACAAGCTCGAAGCGGAGCTCACCATCTCCGACTTCGATCCGGAGGTCTTCAAGCTCTTTGGGTTGCTGGACTCCACCCGCACCCAGATCACCCTGCGTGGGGCGATTCAGGCCCAGGGCACGGTGGCCCGGCCGGTGATCGTCAATCTCGCGGGCGGTTGCAAGGAGATCGAGGCCAGCGCCTGGAAGCCCGGCGACAAGAGCACGCTGACGCTACAGGTGGCGGCGCACTACTACAAGCTCACCATCGCCGATGAGGAGCTGGTTGAGATCGATGCCGTGAACCTCGTGCGCAAGGTTGGCGGGGTCGATCAGATGGCAGAGATTCGCGCCGCGATTGGCGTTTGATCACACCACCAGGAGAACCTCCCCATGAAACCCATCCCCGAACGCATCACCCTGAACTTCCCCATCGAGCACGACGGTCTGCCGATCAAGGAGATCGCGCTGCGTCGCCCCACCGTCGGTGACCACCTGGCCGCGCAGAAGGCCGCCGGGACGGACGCCGAGCGCGAGATCCGGCTCATCGCCAACCTGGCCGAGTTGCCGCCGGCCGCCATCCACCAGCTGGACATGAAGGACTACGCCCAGTTGCAGAAGGTGCTGGGGGGTTTTTTGCAGTGAATCCGGGCGAGCTTGCCGCCCTCGTGGTGGAGCTTGCCCTCTACACCCACTGGCCTCGATCCGAGCTGCTCGCCATGGAGGTGAGCGAGCTGGTCGAGGCCTTGTCGATTGCGCGGCGCTTGTCTGCCGTGCCATCTTCCTGAGGTTTGCCCATGGCCACCGCACATCCCGTTCAGATCAGCATCGGTGCCACGCTGGCGGCTTCCCTGGGCTCTGCCGTGCGCGGTGCCCAGGCGCAGCTGAACCAGCTGGGCTCCACGATGGCCGAACTGGGCAACAAGCAATCTGGCATCAAACAGCTGGAGACTCTGCGCAGCCAGGCCAAGGATGCGGCGCTGGCCATGCGCGCCGCGCAGCAGAAGGTCTCCGGACTGGAAGCGAACATTGCCGGCCAGGATGGCGGTGCCACGGCCAAGCAGGCCAGAGAGTTGGAGCGTGCCCGTGCCGCAGCGACCCGAGCCGAGGAAGCCTACCGTCGCCAGCGGGCAGCCGTCGATGAACTCTCAGGGGCGCTGCAGCGTGCGGGCGTCAACACCCGCGCCATGGGCACTGAGTCTGCGCGCCTCGGTAGCCAGCTGGAAACGCTCCGATCCCGTACCGAAGCCCTGACCCGTGCCCAGCAGGCACAGGCCCGTAATCTGGAGAACCGCAGCGCCTACCGCGCCCAGATGATGGACGCAGTCGCTCTGGGCGGTGCGCTCTATGGCCTGGTGCAACCAGCTGTCCAGTTCGAGTCGGTGATGGCCGACGTCAAGAAGGTGGTCAATTTCGACACGCCCGAGCAGTTCGGGCAGATGAGCAAGGATGTGCTCTTGCTGTCGACGCGCATTCCGATGGCCGCTGACGGCATTGGCGCCATCGTCGCGGCCGCTGGTCAGGCTGGCATCGCCCGCGAGGAGTTGCTGCGCTTTGCCGAGGACGCCGCCAAGATGGGCGTGGCGTTTGATCTCTCCGGGGATCAGGCCGGAGCCGCGATGACCGGCCTGCGCTCGATCTTCGGATTGACGCAAGACGAAGTGGTGAAGTTGGGCGACGCTATCAACCACCTGTCCAACAACATGGATGCCAAGGCATCCGATCTTTTGAACATCGCCAACCGGGCCGGTTCGACCGCCAAACTCTTCGGACTGTCCGGCGCACAGTTGAATGCTTTGGGCGCGACCTTTCTGGCGCTCAAGACGCCCCCGGAGGTGGCGGCTACCGGCATCAATGCGCTGCTGATGAAGTTGGCCACCGCCGACAAGCAGAACGAGAAGTTCCAGCAGGGGCTGCAGGACATCGGGTTGTCCGCTGAGGTCATGAAGAAGATGATCCAGCGCGATGCCCAAGGCGCGCTGACCACCTTCCTGCAGCAGGTGAAGAACGCGCCCGATCTGATGGGCACCCTGTCTGATCTCTTCGGCATGGAGTACGCCGACGACATCGCCAAGCTGGTGGGCTCGATGGAGACCTACGAGAAGGCGGTGGGCCTGGTAGCCGACCAGACAGCCTATGCAGGCTCGATGCAGAAGGAGTACGAAGCACGCTCGGCCACCACCGCCAACAATCTGCAGCTCCTCAAGAACCAGATGAGCCGGCTGGGCATCACGGTGGGCAATGCGCTGCTGCCGGCCTTGAACAACTTGGTGGGCGCGTTGATGGGGCCGATCGATAGCCTGGCCCATCTCGCCGAACGGTTTCCTATCGTCACGCAAGTGGTGGTGGGCACCGTCGGTGCCGTGCTGGGCTTGAAGGTGGCCACCATCGCATTGGGCTATGCCTGGACCTTCGTGAAGGGGCCGATCCTCGGTGCGCAGGTGGCGTTTCAATCGGCGCGGGCCGGTCTGGCGTTGCTGCAAGTGCAGGCGGCAGCGACGGGCACCAGTGCGGGCATTCTGTCGCTGGCCTGGAGTCGGATGCAGACCGGAGCCCTCGGGCTGATCGCGCCGATCAAGTCGGCAGCGCAGGCCTTCTGGTCGATGCTGCCGGCCATTGGTGCCACCACGACTGCGCTCTTGACCAACCCGATCACCTGGATCGTCGCTGGCATCGGGGTCGCCGTCGCAGGCCTTGCCTTGGTGATCCGCAAATATTGGGACCCCATTGCTGCCTATGTGGGTGGCGTGTTCCAAGGCATTCGCGCCGCAGTGCAGCCAGCGATCACCAGCTTGACCACGGCGCTGGCGCCACTGGCACCCATCGGTCAGGCGGTCGCGTCGGTGTTCGGATTCATTGCCGATGCAGTCAGCGGCCTGATTGGCTGGGTGGGCGAACTGCTCGCGCCGGTGACGCTTTCCAAGGATGAATTCGACAGCCTCTCGGGATCGGGCCAGTCCCTCGGGTCGGTGATCGGCAGTGTGTTGAGTGCCGCTTTTACGGCGCTGACGTTCCCGATCCGTGCCGTGGGCACCTTGGTGGGCTGGGTGATGGAGGGCTTCCGGTGGCTGGTGTCGTTCTCGCCGCTGGCTGCGCTGCAAGCCGCCTGGCAACCGCTCTCGGGGTTCTTCGGCAGCCTGTGGGCCGGCGTGGTCAGCGGTGCCCAGTCGGCCTGGCAGCAACTGACTGCTGCGCTGAGCTCACCCAACCCGCTGCTTGCACTGCAGTCGGTGATGGGGGCGATGCTGACGGCGCTGGGTAATCTGCCCGGCCAGTTCATGAGCCTGGGCAGTGCGATGCTGCAAGGTCTGGCCCAAGGCGTGCGCAATGCCGCAGAGCAGGCCGTCGCCGCAGTCGGTGAAGTGGCCGCCGGGGTGCGTGACCGCTTCAAGGCGATGCTGGGCATCCGCAGCCCGTCGCGGGTGTTCGCCACGCTGGGCAGCGCGCTGTCGCTCGGGCTGGCGCAAGGGGTGGCGGCCGCGGGGCCGGCGGTAGTGAATGAGGTCGGGCAACTGGCGCAGTCGCTGCAGGCGGTGCCGTTGTCGCTGGCCAACCCTGACGTGGTATCGCCAGCACAGGGGCTGCGGCTGCCCTCACCGGAGCGTCCGTCGCTGGGGTTGGCGCTGCCTGCTCAGAGCGATGTGCCCGTGCCAACGCTGCGGCCGGTGTGGGAGGGCACGTCTGCACCGCAACTGCCATCGGTCAAAGATGAGCCTGGCGATGTGGTGGCTCCGGCGCGTGCCCAGCCAGTCCCGGTGAACGATCCCACTCGTGTGGCGCCATCCATGCCACCGGGGGCACCGGCAGCCCCAGGCGCAGCCTCGATCCACTTCGCCCCGCAGATCACCATCCATGCGCCCCCGGGCAGCGACCCGCAGGCCTTGGCCGATCTGCTCGACAGTCGGCTGCGCAGCCTGATCCGCGAAGTCTTGCGTGGCTCCAGCGCGGCACTGCACGACTGATCCTTCTATTCCTGTTGCGGAGGTTCGCCATGGCCGAACGCGTGATGTTGGCCTTGGGGCCGTTTCGTTTCGAGATGGGGCAAGCGACCTACCAGAGCCTGGCCATGAGCCAGTCCTGGCGCTGGCCCGAGCAGGCGCGCATCGGGCGGGAACCTGCGCTGCAGTTCACTGGCCGTGAGCCAGCGGAGATTCGGCTGCAGGGTGTGCTCTTTCCGGGGTTCGACGCGGGCCTCAAGCAGGTGGAGGAGATGCGTGCGCTCGCCGATCTGGGCAAACCCCTGCAACTGGTCGATGGCCTGGGCCGGGTGTGGGGGTCGTGGGTGATCGTCGAGGTCGGCGACACCCGCAGCGTGCTGATGGACGACGGTCAGCCGCGCCGGGTGGGATTCGACATGAAGCTCAAAGCGTATGGCGAGGACGAGACCGTCACCGACTACTCGGGCGGTTGGAGTCCGTTCGCGGTGTTGTCGGTCGTCGATTCGGTACTTACCGACCCCATCGGCGCGATTGATGACCTGCTCGGATCGTTGCCCGGCTTGCTGGAAGAAACGGGCACCGCCAGTGAAGTCACTTCCGTGGCCTCGGTCCATACCGCCCTGAAGGAGCTGCTCGCCGCCTTCGGCCCCAGCCTCAACGGCCTGCACAGCCAGCTGAGGTCGGCAGGGCTGACGATCCACGCGGTCGATCCGCTGGTACAGCAGGTGATCAGCGCCGCCAACGCACCGCTGACCTCTGCTGCTGCACTGGACACACAGATCTCCGCCTTGCTCACCGCCATCAATGCGCTGTGGACCACCGCCGCCCAGATCCAGGCGCGCACCGACCCGGTGCTCTACAGCCCGCGCCACAGCGAGATCGCCGGCGAGCTCATCGCCTTGCTGGAAAAAACCCGCACCGCCTTGGTCTGGCTGCAGGAGGCCTTGCCATGACCCGTAAATCGTTCGATGCCCAGGTGCTCACTGCTCGCGAGGGCGAGATGCTCGATGCGCTGGTCTGGCGGCACTACGGCCGCCTCGATGTGCTGCCGCTGGTGCTGGAAGCCAACCGCCAACTGGCACGACTGCCGGTCGCGCAGATGCTGCGTTTGCCTGCGGGCACCCCCGTCTTTCTGCCAGCGCTCAACGACCAGCCCGTGTTGCCGCTGGTGCGCATCTGGTCGTAGAGGAGACACACGATGCAACCCACCTTCCTGATCCTCGCCGACCGTACCGATATCACCCGCGCCGTGGCCGACCGGCTGCTGGAGCTGGTCGTGACCGACGAAGCCGGTCTGTCCTCAGACACCTTGCGCCTGACGCTGGATGATCGACGCCGGGCCGATGGGGCGATTGCGCAACTCCCCAAGATCGGCACGGTGCTCGAAGTCTCGCTCTCCTACGCTGGCCGATCCTGGGTGGCGATGGGCAAATTCATCGTCGATGAGATCGAGATCCGCTCACCCCCAGCCACGCTGTCGGTCTCGGCCAAGGCGGCCGACATGGTCGGGCCGTTTCGCAGTCCCAAGACACGCTCATGGGATGCAACGACGCTGGGCAAACTGGTCGAGACCATCGCCGGTGAGCACGGCTACACGCCGAAGGTCGATCCTGAGCTTGGCGCGATCCCCATCCCGCATCTGGACCAGACCGCCGAGTCGGACATGGCGCTGCTGACACGTCTGGCCGCCAAGCACGATGCCGTGGCCAAGCCCGTCGCCGGTTTCCTGGTGCTCGCCCGCCAAGGGGCGGCCAAGACCATCACCGGTCAGACGCTGCCGACGCTGCGGCTCGAACCTGAGCAGCTCGCCCAGTGGCGTTATCAGCATAGTGCGCGCAAACCGGCCGGCACCGGTAGCGCCCAAGGGGAAAACGGCCAATCCCCGCCGCAGGTCAGCACCGGCGGCACCAAGGCCTACTGGTGGGACTTCGAGAAAGGCGAGCGCCAGGAAGTGACCACCGGATCGCCGCCCTTCGAGGAAATCCGCTACGTCCATGCCACCGAGGCCGAGGCCAAGGCTGCGGCGGCCACCCGCAAGAACACCGGCGAGCGCGGCCAGGGCGAACTCAGTTTCAGCCTGCCGGGCGATCCCAGGCTGGCGGCAGAAGGCCGGCTGTCCATCAATCTGCGCCCGGGCATCCCCACGGACTGGCGCATCAAGCGCGTCGAGCACCGCCTGGGCGCCCAGGGCTACACGACGCAAGTCGAGTGCGAGCGCTTCACCGCCGCCCCCGTTCCCATCACTGCAACCGAGTAAGGAGGCCGCCGTGCCAGACAAAGATCCTTCGACCTACGGCCTGATCACCTACCTGTGGGTGACGGGACTCGCCGCCTGGGGTGGCCTCGTCAATTTCTATCGCAAGGTGAAGTCCGGCGAGACCCGGGCTTTCAACGTGGTGGAGCTCATCGGCGAGATCGCCACAAGTGCGTTTGCCGGGCTCATCACCTTCTGGCTGTGCGAGGCCGCGCAGTTCAATCCGCTGGTCACCGCTGCGCTGGTCGGTATCTCCGGCCACATGGGCGGCCAGGCCATCTACCAACTGGAGCGCTGGGCGCAGACGCGTCTTGGCAAGGGGCGGCCATGAACGCCATCGACACCATCCTCGACGAGATCATCCGCCGTGAAGGCGGCTACGTGAACCATCCTGCCGACCGGGGCGGGCCGACGAACTTCGGCATCACCGCGCAGACGCTGGGCAACTGGCGCCAGCTCGGTCGCCCGGCCACCGCTGCCGAAGTCCAGGCGCTGACGGAAACCGAGGCCCGTGCCATCTACCGCCAGCAGTACATCACCGGCCCCGGGTTCGAGGCCGTTACCCATCCGGCGCTGCTGCATCTGCTGGTGGATGCGGCGGTGCATTCTGGGCCGAAGCGGGCGGTGCAGTGGCTGCAGACGGCGCTCGGTGTCGCTGCTGACGGCGTGATCGGTCCCAAGACCCGGGCGGCATTGGCTGCGGCTGACCAAGGTGTGCTCTACGGCAAGGTGCTGGGGCAGCGCTTACGCCATCTCGGACGGCTGATCACCAACGATCCGAAGCAGTCGGCATTCGCGGCTGGCTGGATGAACCGGATGGCGGAGTTCGTGGAGGGCACGGTATGACCCCGATACTCACCACCTTGGCGCCGGGCCTGCTGGAAGCCGGCAGCCGACTCATCGACCGCCTGGTGCCTGACCCAGCCGAACGCGAGAAAGCCAAGCTCGCGCTGCTGCAGGCCGAGGGGCAGCTGGCGCTGCAGGAGATGCAGACCAGCCTCTCGGCGATCCTGGCTGAGGCCAACTCGGCCGACCCCTGGACCAGCCGGGTACGGCCGACGTTTCTGTATGTGATCTACGGCGTGATCCTGCTGTGCGTGATGGGCGCCATCATGGGCATCTGGTGGCCGACGCACGTCTTCCAGGCAGCGGAGAACTTGAACAAACTGCTGGGCGCGGTGCCCGAGAGCCTGTGGTGGCTCTTCGGTGCCGGCTACCTCGGCTACACCGGGGCGAGGAGCTTCGACAAGTGGCGTGGGCAGGCTCGCTGACCGGTGCTGCCGGGCATGACAACCTGAAACGACGATCCCCCGATCTCACTGCCTTCACGGGTGGTGGGGTCGGGGGATTTTTGCTTTGTATTGGGATGCGCCGGTAAAATGACGGCTTGGACAGGGGATGGATTCGTAATTTTCCGACCCCAGAAAAGACTAACCCCGGGTTCATCACCAGTCTCATTGGAGACTGGGAGAGGAATAGCCCGGGGACTGCTGACGAAGTATAACACACCTCCGCCACCGATTGCCAGTCCCCGCTGTGCCTTGACGGCGAGGTAGAGAGGGCAATCCATGCAACAGACAGGCTCCGGCAGCCAAGCAGCACCGACCCTCTCGAGCACGACGATCACCTGGTCGGAGCTCGAGGCTGCCTTTGCGCCTGAGCGCTTGGCGCCTTACCTGAACCACTCGGGGGGTGACCGCGACCGGGCGGTGGCACTCTACCTCTGGAACATCGCCCTGTGTGAGAGTCTGTATCCCTTGCTCAACCTGAGTGAAATCACGTTACGCAATCGGTTCCATCAGGTGCTCAGCCAGCATTTCCAGCGACTGGACTGGTACGACGACGCGTGGCTGGATCAGCGGGATGCATCCAAGGTGTTGGAGGCCAAGCAGAAGATTGCTCGTCACCGGCTGAGTCCGACACCCGGGCGCGTGGTGGCCGAGTTGACGTTCGGATTCTGGACCAGCTTGCTCGACGTTCGCTACGAACGCAGCCGGGTTCTCTGGCCTGCCTTGGCGCCGAAGATTTTCAGCAACGCGCCTCGCAAGCTGCGCACCCGAAAAGATCAGTCTCCTTATGCAGCTCGACTGCGCACCCTGCGCAACCGGGTGTTCCACCACGAGCCGGTCTGGCACTGGCCCAATCTGCCGGCAGTGGTCAGGGAATCGGAAACCTGGCTACTCTGGTTGAATCCTGACATTGCCCGCTTGCACAGTCTGCTGGATCGCTTTCACAGCATCCACGCGGCCGGCCCAGGTGGTATGCCGAGCATCAAGGCGGTGTGATGGTATCGGTACTGGGCATCCAAGTGCCCAGCCCAAAAGCAAAAGCGCGACAGCAATGTGTCGCGCTCTTGTCGGGCCTTGTCGGGCTGGGCCGTCACATAGTGGCCACTGCCTCCTGTCCCTGACTCGCCGCCGCCACCGTCCGTCCCACCCTGGCTCCGGCGACCACATTCCCCACCACGTTGACCGCTTCCAACATCGCCTGCGGTGACAGGTGCGCGTAGCGCATCGTCACCTTGGGATCGTGGTGCCCCAGGAGCTTCTGCACCTCATACAGCGACCGCCCGGCATTGACCAGGAAACTCGCATAACTGTGGCGCAGGTCGTGCAGCCGCACCTCGCCCAAGCCCACCTTCTTCCTGATCGAGTCCCAGGCGTAGAAGATCGACACTGGCGGCTTCTTGGTCTTCGGATTGAAGAACACCCAGGGGATGTCGTCCTGCCGAGGTAGCGACAGCAGCAATTCCACCGCCGCATCGGAGAGCGGAATGTGGCGCGGTTTTTTCGACTTCGAGCGCGCCGCCGGCACCGTCAACATCCGCCGGTTGAAATCGATCTCGTCCCAGCGGGCATCCAGAATCTCCCGCTTCCTCGCCCCGGTGTAGAGCAGCAGCCGGATCACCTGGCCCACCTGCACATTGCGGTTGGTGTCCAGCTCATCAAACAGCCGCTGCACCTCCTCGGTCGTCAGGTACCGCTCCCGGGCACCGTGGTCCTCAAAGGGCTCGACGCCATCGCAGGGGTTGCTCTTGGGCGGCAGGATGTCCCAGCGGATCGCGCAGTTGTAGATGAACTTCATCAGCACGATCATCCGATTGCAGGTTCCAGCTGCGTAGCCCTTCTCGAACACCGCGTGGTGGAAGGCCACCACGTCGGAGCGGGTGATCCGATTCATCCGGAAATCGGCAAACACCGGCAGCAGATGATTGCGCAGCATCGTCTCATCCGTCTCCCAGCTGCGCTTCCTCGTCTTGGCGTAGGGCAGATACCGCTCGGCCACGAAATCCCCGAAGGTCGGCACATCCTTGAAGCGATGGCTCTCCACCTTGGGATCGCCACCCTCGGTGACCATCTGCTTCATCTTGTGCGCCTTGGCCCGGGCGTCCGACACCGAAATCTCATCGGCCCGGCCAATCCGGTTCAGTCGCACCTTGCCGGCCGCATCGCGGTAGCGGAAGTAGAAGGTCGCTCCGCCACTGGCGCGATGCTCCAGCAAGAAGCCCTTGATCTCCGTATCGAAGTAACTCACGGCCCCGGAGGCAGGCTCGCGACCTGGCAGGGTCGCCAGGAATTCGGTCGTCAACGCTTGTGCTGGCATCGTCGTGCTCCTCTATCAATTGAGGGTCATATTACGATACAATGCGCCGGAAAGGACACAAAAAGCGTCCGATAGACCAGAATATTTACCTACCAAGACCGGGCAAGAAAGAAGAGGAGTCGACCATGATCGACGGAAGACAGATCCGTGCCGCACGCGCGATGCTGGGCTGGAGCCGGGAGGACCTGCTCAAGGCCTCGGGCATCTCGATGTCGGCACTGCTGCGCATGGAAGGAGCGCTGGCCGACAAGTTGTGTATCGTTCTTTCTGTAAATTCCATTTTGCCGGTTGTCTGCTGGGCGGGGATCTCCGGCGCTACGCGCCTACGCTCCCCGCCCAGCAGACAGCGCGAGGGTGGGTCTGACGCCATGACTTCGAGAAAGGAGTGTAACCCTCATGGCAATACGAGTCGAAACCAACCCCTTGGAAGCCGCTTATGCGATCTTGCTCGAGAACGGACTGGATGGCGC
>NZ_VJOL01000026.1 GCF_007556705.1 Tepidimonas thermarum
AGCAAGATCGCATAAGCGGCTTCCAAGGGGTTGGTTTCGACTCGTATTGCCATGAGGGTTACACTCCTTTCTCGAAGTCATGGCGTCAGACCCACCCTCGCGCTGTCTGCTGGGCGGGGAGCGTAGGCGCGTAGCGCCGGAGATCCCCGCCCAGCAGACAACCGGCAAAATGGAATTTACAGAAAGAACGATACACAACTCTTGCATCTTCACTAGAATGTCAAGGGTGAATCGCACCGACCGTCATCGACGCTGGCCTGCTTGGCTGGCGCTGCTGGCCATGCTCTGGGTCGCACTGGCCCCGGCGCTGGCCGCAACGGCTTTGGGCGATCGGCCGGGCACGCAACGGGTGCAAATTTGCACCAGCACCGGCATGGCCTGGGTGACGCTGGACGCGGTCGGCGACAGCGCGCCCAGCGACGGCGCTGCCGCCACCGTGGCCTGCGACTGGTGCTTGCTGCATGGCGGGCCAGCCTTGCCGCCGTCGGCGGCCGGTGTCGGTCTGCCCATCGACGCTGACCCGCCGGCGTTGGCCGATGCCGCGGCGGGCACGCTTGTGCCGCCACTGGCGTGGTGGCGACCACAGCCGCACGCGCCTCCGCTTCTGTCCGTCTGACGCCGCGCCGTGCGCGGGCCCGTTGGGCTCGCCGTGGCGCCGCCGCCGTGGCCGCCCGCAGCCTGTCGCTGCATGCAGGGCGCGCCACCCCCTGTGTCACGACGCCCAGGAGGCTGGTTGCCGATGAACCCTGAACGTTTTGCCGTGGCGCCCCGGCGCCGCTGGCTCGGCTTGGCCGCCGCCGCCGCGCTGGCGGCCGCGGCCACCCCGTGGCTGGCCGGCTGCGAGCGTGGTGCCGACCGCCCCGCGCTGCGCGGCATCGATGTCACGGGCGCTCCCTACGGCCGCGCCCTGTCGCTGACGGACCAGTACGGCCAGCGCCGCACGCTGCAGGATTTCCGCGGCAAGGTGGTGATGCTGTACTTCGGCTTCGTGCAGTGCCCGGACGTCTGTCCGACGGCGCTGGCGCGCGCGGTGGAGGTGCTGCAGCGCCTGGGGCCCGACGCCGAGCGCGTGCAGCTGCTGTTCGTCACCGTCGACCCGGAGCGCGACACGCCTGCGCTGCTGCGCGACTACATGGCGGCGTTTCACCCGTCGTTTCTCGGGCTGACCGGCACGCCGGAGGAGATCGCCACCGCCGCGCGCGAGTTCAAGGTGTACTACGCCAAGGTCCCCACCGGCAGCGGCTACACCATGGACCACTCGGCGCAGACCTACCTGATCGACGCGCAGGGCCGCCTGCGTATCGTGCTCAAGCACGAGCGAACCGCCGACGACTACGCGCACGACATCGCGTGGCTGCTGCGCGGGGGTGCCTGACCCCCGCGGCCGCTGCCCGCCCCCGCCTTACCGCTCCAGTTTTCAACCCACCTCCACGAAAGGAGACCTGACCATGTCCCGTCACCTGATCCGCAGCGCCGCCGCCGGCGCATTGTTGCTGCTCGGCGCCGCCGCCTGGGCCCAGAGCGTCAAAATCGACGAACCCTGGGTGCGCGGCACCGTCGCCCAGCAAAAGGCCACGGGCGCCTTCATGCGCCTGACCGCACCCGAGCCGATGCGCCTGGTGGCTGGCGAATCGCCGGTGGCCGGCGTCGTCGAGATCCACGAGATGGCGATGGACGGCGACGTGATGCGCATGCGCGCGATCCCGGGCCTGGCGCTGCCGGCCGGCCGTCCGGTGGAGCTCAAGCCCGGCGGCTACCACGTGATGCTGATGGACCTCAAGCGCCCGCTGGCCGGCGGCGAGACGGTGCCGCTGACGCTGGTGTTCGAAAACGCCGCCGGCCAGCGCGTGCGCCAGGAAGTCCAGGCCAAGGTCATGGCGCTGGGCGCACAGCCCGGCGCGATGGGCACCGGGTCGCAGGGCGGCCATCGGCACTGATCAGCCGCACGCTCCCTGTTCGCCACCCTTTCTTTTTCTTTGTTTGTGAAGGAGAAACCCGATGACCACCCCGTTTTTTGCCACTCGACGTTCCCAGGTCCGGCGTGCCACCACGGCCGCGCTGCTGGCTGGCGGGCTGGCGCTGGCTGCCGCCCCGGCCCTGGCCCGTACCAGTGTCGCCGACGAAAGCACGCCGATTGCCGAGCTGATGCCGCTGCTGATCAAGCACGACGCCCAGCTCGGCCTCAACGACGCGCAGCGCCAGGCGCTGGAGCAGTTCCGCAAGGAGGCGATGCCGCGCCGCATCGCGCTGACCAAGCGCATCCGCGACCTGCGCGGCGAGCTGCGGCTGGCGATCCTGGAAGGCGCGCCGGCGGCCCGCCGCGACGAGCTGCGCCAGCAGCTCGTGCAGGCCGAGCAAGAGCATTTGCAGGCGCGCGAGCGCTGCGTCGATTTCGTGCGCTCGACGCTGTCACCGGAGCAGTTCGCGCGCGTGCGTCAGTGGTACATCGATGGCATCCAGTGACCCGACTGCGGCACCGACGGTAACGCTGGCGCCGCTGCAAACCCTGTTCGATGCTGGCGACGGTGGCGGACCGTGGCGCGTGGTGCGTGGGCTGCTGCGGCTGGACCGCGTCGGCCGTGACGGCCCGCTGCTGGTGATGCTGGCCGAGCCGGGTGACTGGCTCGGGCTCGATGCGCTGGCTGGCCAAGCGCATGGCTGGCGTGCGACCGCCGTCACGCCGGTGATCCTGCGAGGGCCGCTGCAGCCGGCCACCGAGGCCGAGCGCGCGCGTTGGTTGACCGAAGCGCTGCTGCAGTTGCCCGAGCGGGCGCACGCGATGGCGCTGCTGCGCACCGGCGCGGTGCGGCAGCGGCTCGCCACGCTGCTGCGGCTGCTGGCCCGTCCGGACGTGCTGGGGCAGACGGGCGACGCCGCCTTGCGCGGACGCCTGCCCCCGCTGCGCGTGCTGGCCGAGCTGGTCGACGCCAAGCACGAGACCGTGTGCCGGGTGCTTGGGCAGCTGTTGCCACGCCCGCGCGAGGCCGCTGCACTGGTGGCGGCATAAGCTGCCGCCGGCCGTGGTCCGGCCGTTTTCAGGCCGCGGTCACCGGTTGGGCCGCCTCGCGCGCCCCGCGTGGCGCGGCGGGCGCGGGTGGCGAGGCCGCGCCCGCGCCGCGCTCGAAGGTCACCACATGGTCCACCGCGATGCGGATGCCGATCCATTCGCCCACGGCGTGGTCGTGGTGGGAGGGTACGTGGGTCATGACGGTCTCGCCGCTGGCCAGACGCAGGGTGTAGAGAAACTCCGCGCCGCGAAAAGCCTTGCGCACGATTTGCGCTTTCACCGGCGCGCTGTCGTCGTGCAAGATGTCGTCGGCGCGCAGCAGCACCTCGCACAGGCCGTCGGGATAGGCGCTGGGCAAGGGGCACTCGGCCACGTCGTGCAAGGCGCCCAAGGGGGTTTCCACCACCACCTCGTCGCCCTGTTGGCGGATGCGCGCCGGGGCAAACACGCCGTGCCCGATGAACTCGGCGACAAAGCGCGTCGCCGGCCGGTGGTAGAGCGTGTACGCGTCGTCCCACTGGTGCAGCCGGCCCTGGTGCATCACGCCGATGACGTCCCCGATGGCAAAGGCCTCCAGCTGGTCGTGCGTGACGAACAGCGCCGTGGTGCCGCTGGCCTTGATGATGGCGCGCACCTCGTGCGCCAAGCGCTCGCGCAAATCCACGTCGAGGTTGGAAAACGGCTCATCCAGCAGCAGCAGCCGCGGCTGCGGGGCCAGCGCCCGCGCCAGCGCCACGCGCTGCTGCTGCCCGCCCGAGAGCTCGTGCGGGTAGCGCTGCTGCAGCCCGTCCAGCCCGACCAGACGCAGCGCCTCGGCCACGCGCGCCCGGCGCGCGGCCACGTCCAGATGCGCCAGCCCAAAGCCGACGTTGCGCGCCACGTCCAGGTGCGGAAACAGCGCGTAGTCCTGGAACACCATGCCGATGCGGCGCTGCTCGGGCGGCAGGTGCACACCTGCGCCGCTGACGGTGACCCCCCCTAACGCGATGTGTCCGGCCGCGATCGGTTCCAGCCCGGCGATGGCGCGCAGCAGGGTCGTCTTGCCGCAGCCCGAAGGGCCGATCAAGACGCCGATGTCCCCCGCCCGCAGGGCCAGGGTGACCCCGTCCACGGCCGACGCTGCCGCGCCAGGGTAGCGGATCGTGAGCTGGGTGACGGAGAGGTCCATGGCTGCATTGTAGATAATGTGCATTCTCATTTGCGCCCGCCATGAACACCACCCCGTTGCCGTCATCCGCCGCCACCGTCGCCGCCAAGGCGGGCGCGCGCCGCTTGGGCGTGCGCGCGCTGGCCCAGGGCGGCACGTGGGCGTTTGCGGCGTGGCTGGCGTTGCCGATCCTGGCGCTGGTGGCCGCGGCGTTGTCGTGGGATGCGCAGTCCCTGGCCATCCTGCGCGAGATGGCGGCCACGGTATTGCCGGATTACGTCGGCACCACCGTCGCGCTATGCGTGGGCGTGGCGCTGGCGGTGGGGCTGGTGGGCTCGGCCACGGCGGTGCTGGTGACGCTGTTCGACTTCCCTGGGCGCCGCAGCGCCGAGTGGCTGCTGCTGTTGCCACTGGCCATGCCGGCTTATGTCGTGGCCTATGCGTACACGGATTTTTTGCAGTTTTCCGGGCCGCTGCAGACCACGCTGCGCGAGCTGCTGGGCTGGCAGGGGCGGGTGTTGCCGGAAATCCGCAACGCCTGGGGCGCGGGGTGGGTGTTCACGTTCACGCTCTACCCGTATGTGTACCTGCTGGCGCGCACCGCGTTGGCCGAGCGCGCCCCGCAGCTGCTGGAGGCGGCGCGTCTGCTGGGGGCCCCGCTGGGCCGGCGCGTGCGCGAAGTCGCCCTGCCGCTGGCGCGCCCGGCCATCGCCGCCGGCGTGGCGCTGGCCCTCATGGAGACGCTGGCCGACTTTGGCGTGGTGAGCTACTTTGGCGTGCAAACCTTCACCGCCGGCATCTACAAGGCGTGGCTGGTGATGGACGACCGTGCGGCGGCGGCCCAACTGGCCCTCATGCTGCTGGCGACGGTGGCCGCTTTGTTGTGGGTGGAGCAGCGCGCCCAGCGGCGTCTGCGTTTTGCCGGCCAGCGCGCAGCGCGCGGCGGTGCCGAAGCACGGCCGGTGCGTCTGGCGGGCGCGCGGGCCCTGGCGGCGTGGACCGTGTGCGTCCTGCCGGTGCTGCTGGGCTTTGGGTTGCCGGTGCTGTTCATGCTGCGCCCGCTGTGGCTGGGGTGGGACGAGCTGCCCTGGCGCGCCTTTGGCGGTTGGGTGCGCAACAGCCTCACGCTGGCGGGCACGAGCGCGGTGCTGGCCACGCTGGCGGCCCTGGCGCTGGCCTTTGCCGCGCGGCGCGTGCCCACCGGGCTCAACCGGTTGGCGGTGCGCCTGGTGGGCCTGGGGTATGCGGTGCCAGGGGCGGTGTTGGTCGTGGGGCTGTTGCTGCCCGTGGGGTGGGTGCAGGCGCGCTGGCCGCATGCCCCGGTGTCCTACTGGATCATGGGCACGGTGCTGGGCATCGTGTGGGCCTACCTGGTGCGCTTTACCGCGGTGGCGCTGCAGTCGGTGCACAGCGGCTACAGCCGCGTGCCACCGAGCTGGGACGACGCAGCGGTGACCCTGGGCGTCACCGGTGCGGCGCTGTGGTGGCGGCTGCACTGGCCGCTGCTGCGCCGCTCGGTGGCCGCGGCCTTGCTGCTGGTGTTTGTGGATGTGATGAAGGAGCTGCCGGCGACACTGGTGCTGCGTCCCTTCGACATGGACACGCTGGCGGTCATGGCGCACCAAATGGCCCGCGACGAGCGCTTGGGCGAAGCCGCATTGCCCGCGCTCACGCTGGTGGCGGTGGGGCTGATCCCGGTGATGTTGCTCAGCCGCGCGCTGCGCCGCGGCGAGACGGCGGCCTGCTGAGGGCCGACCTGGTCCCCCCGCCAGGAATCGAACCTGGATTTGCCGCTTAGGAGGCGGCCGTTCTATCCGTTGAACTACGGCGGGAAACCGGGTCGAGATTGTACCGGGCGGGGTCAGTCGTAGCGGCGCGTGTAGAGCAGCTCAATGGCGTTGTCGTCGCCCGCCTGAGCCCGCAGCGTGAGCCGCCGCGACACGTCGTACAGGATGGACACCGTGCCCACCAGCCCCACCAGGCTGCGTCGGTAGCCCAGGTACAGGCGGTTCGACAGCCGCTTGCCCAGGCTGACGGCGCCGGCGCGCGGCGTGCCGTCTGGGTTGGTACCCTCGGCCTCGTAGGCCAGTTCATCCAGCCCCACGATCGCGGGCAGGTTGGCTCCCCCGCCGTTGGGGCCGCTGAGCAGGGCCAGGGCCGCCCGCTGCAGCAAGGCGGACTCGGCACCCACGCCGGTTGCCGAGCGACCCAGCACCAGCCTGGCCAGGATCTCGCTGTCGGGCAGCGACGGCTCGGCGACCAGCCGCACGCGCGGGGTGCGGGCCGACCCGGTCACTTCCACCCCCACGGTTTGCTGGGGCTGGCTGCGCACCGCCAGCAGGTCCAGTGCCGGGTCGTCAACAACGCCGCCAAAGCGCAGCGTGCCGCGCGCAATGTCCAGCGTTTGGCCATAGGCCCGGTAGCGGCCCTGGCGGGTGCTGACCTCGCCACTCAGGTGGGGCGGGTTGATGTCCGTCTGCTGCCAGCGCAGCGATCCGGTCAGCCTGGTGTCCAGACCCCGGCCCTCCAGCCGGAAGTCCGGGCCCAGCGCCAGTGCAACGTCCACCCCGCCGGTCCAGCCGGGCGGCCAGGGGCGGGTGGGGGCCGGTGGCGGTGGGGCGCCGCGAATGACGACGTCCTCGCCGAGCCGTGGCGTGTCGGCGTCCTGCAGGCGCCAGCGGGCCTGATCGACGCGCAGTTGACCGCCGACGGTCAGGCGGCGCGCTGCGGCCTGCAGGGTCATGTCCCCGGAAAGCGTGAGCCGGCGGTCGGCCCGGGCGAGCACGCGCCAGCGCTGGGCCTGCAACGTCATCGTGGCAGTCGGGTCGTCGCCGGGAGTCCAGCGGACGCGTCCGCTGCCGCGCAGGGTGCCGCCTGCATCGCCACCGCCGGTGCCGCTCAGCTGCAGCTGCTCAATGTCCAGGGTGCGCTCGGTCAACCGGGCCTGCAGCAGGCCATCGCGCCAGTCGATGCCGTCCGCCAGCGATACCAGCCGCAGCGCCGAGCCGCGCAGCGTACCGTCTAGCGTGGGCACGGCCCACTTGCCGCCCAGGCGGACCTCGGCCTGCAGTCGGCCGTCCACCCGCCAACCGGGCGGCAGCCACGGACCAAGCACCGCCAGGGAGGGCCACGCCGCGTGCAGCGTGCCCGCCAGCGTGGTGTCAGGCGGCACGGGCCAAGGCAGATCGGTGGGGAGACTCGCGGGCAGTGTGGCCTGTACGGACGCGTTGATGCGACCGGCGCGCTCGCTGTCCCACATGGTCTGCGCCAGCAGTCGGCGGCCGTCCCAGTCCAGATCGATTTGGGCCGCGCGCACCCCGCCTGCCACGCGGCTGCCGGTGGTGCCGTCCGGTGCCGGCAGCAGCAGGTCGCCAGCTGTGCGATCCAGGCGCACCGTCACCCGCGGCGCAGGCGCATCACGCGCACTGGGGCTCATGGCAATGGGCCAGGACAGAACCCACTGGGCCTGAAGCGCGGTCTCGGGCGTGAATGGCGGCGCTGTATCGTCAGCCGCTGCGCCGCTCCATGCGCGCAGCCAGGGCAGCACCTGCACGGGGTCCAGCTGCCCCTGAACTTGCACGATCCCGTTGCGCCATTCGGCCTGCGTCCAACGCAGTGTGGCGTGCGCCTGGGGCGCTGTGGCGCGCCGGCCCACTGTGGCCAGCACATACGAGGCCCCCACAGTCCACGTTCCGTGCAGCGGATCGTTGGTGTTCCACCGCACGGTCGTGGGGGCCAGCGTCAGGCGCCAGCGCCGCTGCTCCACCGTCAGTTCTGCTTGTGCGGTCAGGGTCGCCTCGGGCTCCCGGCCCCAGCGCAGCTTCAGGTCCAGCTCACCGTCGCGGGCCGGTTCGGTCCAGGCGGCCACGGTCGCGGGCAGGGAGGGTAAAAGCGGTGCCCAGCGCTCGGCCGTGGTCCGAAGCCAGGACTGCGCCTCGGCAAGCCGGGTAACGCGAAGGGACAGGTGGCTTTGCGCTGGAAGCGCTGGCGCGCCGCGCGGTACGCGCGACGGCAGACCGGCAAAGCCATCGAATACCGCAGACAGTCCGGGCAGGTTTAACTGGGCACCACCCTGCACCCCCGCTCGGGGCAGCCAGTGCCCCTGCGCGGTGATGCGGGCCGGGCCCTGGCGGGCATTCAGGGTGACCTTCACCGCGTCGGTGATCGGCATGCCAGGCAAGGGGTGACCTTGCAGGGTGATACTGAGCGGGGCCGTGTCGGTCCCCGCCCACAGGTTGTCTGGGACCACATCGCGGACCGTCAGCAAGCCCTGCAGCGCCTGCAGGCGATCCAGGAGATCCGCACTGCGGTCAGGCGACCAGCGCACCTTGCCAGCGGCCTGTACCGTGCCCTCGCCAATCTCCAGTGCCAGCGACTTCAGGTCTGCGGCTTGGCCATGTACCCGCAGATCGACCTGCGCCGCGCGCAGCGGCAGCCCCCGGCGGTTCCAGGGAGCGGGGCTGCCGTTGATCAGCTGACCTTGGACGGTCCAATGATCGGCGGCGGGGCCCGCGTCTGGGTTGGGCTGCCAGTTCAGCGAGCCTTCCAGCCGGGTGCGCGGCCAGTGTGGCCACAGGGTCGAGAGGTCCAGCGATGCGAGCCTGACCGTGGCGCTGTGCAGGGGCCAGTCGGCCCAGGGGGACAGCTCGGCAGTCGCAGTGGCGCTGGCCGGCCCGTTGGCGGCCTGCAGATCGAGACCTGCGGTCAGCCCACCCTTGTCCGCCAGCGAGCCGTGAACGCGCAGCGCCGCCTGCCACCGCTGCACGGGCGCGTCCGTTGGGGTGGCCTCCAGGGTCGCATTGATCTGCGCCTGGAGCAGCGCCATCCCGCTGGCGGTCACGGCAGCACTCCCCCGAAGCGGCGCGGTCAGCGTGCCTTGCGGGGTGTCGGCACGCAGCACCGCGTGCTCAAGCACCACGCGGTGGTGCGGGATGTCAGGGGTAGCCGGCGGGAGGGCAGACGCCAGCGGACCGTAGACGTAGTGCAACCGAAGATCGGTCGCCGTCAGCGTCTGCCACAGCAACCGGTCCACGACCAGCGGCACGTCGACGCTGCGCAGCCACGGCAGCTGCCGATCGGCGGGCAGGGGAGAGCCCTCGCGGGGGCTTGGCGCGCTCTCGTCCGCAATCACCACCTCGCCGGCCGCCAGTTCGTCCAGCGACAGGTGCCGATCGCGCCACAGACGCGTCCACCCATCGGCGGGCAGGCGCCAATGCAGGTCGCGCACTTCGATCGTGAGCCCATCCTGCTGCCAGCGCAGCAGGGCCACATGGCCGCCGTTGAGCAGGTTGCCCTGCGCGTCCTGCCAGGTGAGCCGCTGGCCATCGGCCACCCACGGGGCCACCCAGGTCAGCGTCTGTGCCAGGGACCCGTCGCGGCCCGCCCACCAGTAGACGCTGGCCCCACCCGCGACCAGCAGGGCGCCCAGCGTGCCCAGGACCCACAGCAGCACCGCGAGCGCCGCCAGCAGACCCCGGCGAACCGCCGTCAACACCCGGGGGGCCATCAGAACACGAACCCCACGCTGACGTGCAGCCGCCAGCGGCGGGCGTCCACCCCGTAGGCCAGATCGGCCCGCAGCGGCCCGACGGGGCTGCGGTAGCGCACGCCTGCGCCGATGCCCAACACCGGGTTCAGCGCTTGCCAGCGATCGGCGACCGCGCCGGCATCGGCAAAGAGGGCCAGTTCCCAGGGGCCCGTGGCACCGCCCAGCGCGATAGGTCGTTGCCACTCGGCGCTGGCCAGCAGCATCAGGCGGCCCGCCTCGACACTGCCGTCGACCAGCGGAACGCCCAGGCTGCGCGGCGCGTAGCCGCGTACGCTGCCATCGCCCCCCGCCAGGAAGCGCTGCCCGGCCGGGACCCGCGTGTCCGGTGCTGCCCACACGGCCCCGCCATCGACGCCCAGCACCACACGGCTGCTGGGCTGTTTCGCATCGGGCGACCCGGCGAGCGGCCACACACCCCGCCAGCGCAGGCGGGCGCGGACGTAGGGGCGCTGCTCGGGTGTCAGCGTCCAGCCAACGCCCAGTTCGGCCCCCAGTCCGTGGCCTTGCGTGGGATCGTCCGCGTCGTCAAACGCGCGCCGCGTCCAGCTGGCGCCGACGCTCAAGCCCGTGGCCGTGACTGTCGATCCGCTGCTGACCCCAGTTTCGCTGGATCGGTCGAACTGCACAAAGACCGCGCGGTCCAGCGCTGCACCGGGTTGTTCGCGGGCCAGCCGCAGTTGCTGGATGCCGTTGACCGTTGCCTGGTCGTACAGCTGTTCCCACTGCAGCCCGGCGCGGTAGCGCCAGCTCGCGTCGTCCAGGGGCGACGTCCAGTCCGTGCCCAGCGCGTGGGTGTCACGGGTCAGCCGCAGCCGCGATTGGGCGCGCCAGTCCAGCCCGGGGACCCGGTGGTGCGTGTGCTCCAGGGTTAGCCGGCCGCCTTCGTCTGCGCTAGCGCCCACGCCCACGGCCAGGCGCTGGCGCGGGGCTTCGCGCACCTGCAGCAGCACCGGGTGAGCGGCGGGGTCACCGTCGTCCGCCAGACGCACGAAGGCGGCGTCGTAGAAGCCGCTGTCCACCAGCGCCCGCTGCGCGCCCTGCAACACCGCTTCGTCGTAGGGCGTGCCCGGGCGCAGGCCCGCCAGCCGTGCGATGCGGATGGCCTGTTGCGCCTCGTATCGTTCGTCGCCGCTGACCTGCGGCTCGCCCAGCCGGATGGCGGGGCCCGCGTCCAGCTGCAGGTGCAGGTGGGCAGCGCGTGTCTCGGGGTCGATGTCAGCCAGGCTCCGGGCGATTCGGGCACGAGGGAAGTCGCGCGCCTGCAGCGCCCGCAGGGCCTGCTGCTTGGCCGCGTCCCAGGCGGACTGGGTGAAGGGCGCGCCGACGGTCAGCGTCCAGCCGGTGCGCAGGTCGTCGAGCCGATCCGCCGCGTCCGTGCCCGCCAACGTCAGCGCGACGCTGGCGACGGTGGTGCGCGGGCCGGGATCCACCGTCAGGCGGATGCGGGGTGGAGCTTCATCCAAGCGCGCCACCGTCACCGTGGGGGAGAAAAAACCTTGGGTCGCCAGCAGCTGGCGCGCATCCGCCGGCGTCTCTGCGATCAAACGGTCCAGCTCCGCCGGGGTGAGGTCCGGCAGGGTGCGAAAGCGCTGCAGTTCCAGGTGTTGGGCCAGCAACGGTGCCAGCGCCGCAGGTGCCTCGACCTCGAGCGTAAAGGCCGCCGGCGCCGATTCGGTGGTGCCTGGCGCTGGGCCACCCTGGGCCGCACACCCGGCCAGCATCAGCAGCGCACCGCACGCCGTGGCGGCCCACCCGCTACGCAGCGTTTGCCCGCTCATTTGGACAGCAGCCGCATCGCGTCCTCCAACCCCTTGAGCGTGAGCGGGAACATGCGCCCGCCCATGAGCTGCTGGATGATCGCGATGCTTTGCCGGTATTGCCAGATGCCCTGCGGCTCGGGATTGATCCAAGCAAAGCGCGGGAAGGCGTGCGTGAGACGCTGCAACCACTCCGCGCCCGGCTCTTCGTTGTGGTATTCGACGCTGCCACCCGGCTGCAGGATTTCGTAGGGGCTCATGGTGGCGTCGCCGACGAAGATCAGTTTGTAGTCCTTGTTGTACTTGCGGATCACGTCCCAGGTGGGCAGCTTCTCGGCGTAGCGGCGACGGTTGTTCTTCCACACGTAGTCGTAGACGCAGTTGTGGAAGTAGTAGAACTCCAGGTGCTTGAACTCGGCGCGCGCGGCCGAAAAGAGCTCTTCGACGCGCTGGATGTGCTCGTCCATGGTGCCACCCACGTCCATGAGCAGCAGCACCTTCACGTGGTTGTGCCGCTCAGGCACCATCTTGATGTCCAGATAGCCGGCGTTGGCGGCGGTGGCGCGGATGGTGTCGGGCAGGTCCAGCTCCAGCTCCGAGCCCTCGCGCGCAAAGCGGCGCAGCCGCCGCAGCGCCATTTTGATGTTGCGCGTGCCCAGTTCCTGGGTGTCGTCGTAGTCGCGGTAGCTGCGCTGCTCCCAGACCTTGACCGCGCTCTTGCCCCCGCCCTTGCCGCCGATGCGGATGCCCTGCGGGTTGTGGCCGCCATGGCCGAACGGGCTGGTGCCACCGGTGCCGATCCACTTACTGCCGCCTTCGTGGCGCTCCTTCTGCTCCTCCAGTCGCTTGCGCAGCTCCTCCATCAGCTGGTCCCACGCCAGCCGCGGGGCGTTGGCCTTTTGTTCCTCCGATAACACGCGCTGCAGGGTTTGCCGCAGCCAGTCGGCGGGGATGTCTTTGGTGAAGTCGGCGATCTGCTCCACCCCATGAAAAAACGCCGCAAACGCGCGGTCGAACTTGTCGTAGTGCTTCTCGTCCTTGACCAGTGTGGTGCGGGCAAGGTAGTAGAAGTCCTCGATCGAGCACGCCTCGGGGTTGAGCGGCCCCACCACGCCGGCCTGCAGCGCCTCCAGCAGCGTGAGGTACTCCTTGACCGACACCGGCAGCCGGGCCGCGCGCAGGGTGTAGAAAAAATCGATCAGCATGGGGTGTCGCGGATCAGCACGGGCGCGCCAGCTGGTGCTGCAGGTGCGCCTTCACGCTCGGCCACTCGCTAGCAATGATGCTGTAGACGCAGGTGTCGCGCAAGCTGCCAGGCGCGTCCGGGTGGGTGCAGATCTGGTGGCTGCGCAGCACGCCGTCGAGCTTGGCGCCCAGTCGCTCGATGGCCGCGCGGCTGGCCCGGTTGAAGAAGTGCGTGCGGAACTCCACGGCGATGCAGCCCAGAACCTCGAAGGCATGCCGCAGCAGCATCCATTTGCACTCGGTGTTGAGCGCCGTGCGCTGCACCGCCCGTCGATACCAAGTGCTGCCGATCTCCAGTCGCCGGTTGGGCGTGTCGATGTGCATGTAGGTGGTCATGCCGACCGCGCGCCCCGCGAGCGCTCCGCTTGGGGCGATGACCGCAAACGGCAGCATGCTGCCGGCCGCCTGCAGCGACAGGCGGCGTTCGATTTCCGCGCGCATGTCTTGCGGCCGAGGGATGGCGGTATACCACAGTCGCCACAGTTCGCCGTCCTGCACAGCTTCCACCAGGTCGTCGTGGTGCGTCGGTGCCAGGGGTTCCAGCCGGGCGTGTCGGCCGGCGAGGGTGACGGGCTCGCACCAGGGGGTGGGGGGTGGGGTCATGGGCACACCGGTGTCGGAGGGTGTCAACGGTTGCGCTGGTTCATGAAGACGAGTTTTTCGAACAGCACCAGGTCCTGCTCGTTTTTGAGCAGCGCGCCCACCAGCGGCGGCACCGTCAGCTTGCCGTCGGCACCCTGCAGCGCGCTCGGGGCGATGTCTTCGGCCGCCAGCAGCTTGAGCCAGTCCAGCAGCTCCGAGGTCGAGGGTTTTTTCTTCAGCCCGGGCAGTTGCCGAATGTCAAAGAAGGTCCGCATCGCCGCGGCGACCAGCTCGTCCTTGAGGCCGGGGAAGTGCACGTCCACGATCTGCTTCATCGTGGCCGGCTCGGGGAACTTGATGTAGTGGAAGAAGCAGCGGCGCAAGAAGGCGTCGGGCAGTTCCTTTTCGTTGTTGGAGGTGATGAACACCAGCGGCCGGTGGCGCGCGCGGATGGTCTCGCGCGTCTCGTAGCAGTGGAATTCCATGCGGTCGAGCTCGCGCAGCAGGTCGTTGGGGAACTCGATGTCGGCCTTGTCGATTTCGTCGATGAGCAGCGCCACCGGGCGTTCGGCGGCAAACGCCTCCCACAGCACGCCCTTGACGATGTAGTTGCGGATGTCCTTGACCCGGTCGTCGCCGAGCTGGCTGTCGCGCAGGCGGCTGACCGCGTCGTACTCGTACAGGCCTTGCTGCGCCTTGGTGGTGGACTTGATGTGCCATTGCAGCAGCGGCATGTCCAGCGCGCGCGCCACCTCCTCGGCCAGCATGGTTTTGCCCGTGCCCGGTTCGCCCTTGAGCAGCAGCGGCCGCTGCAGACGGATGGCCGCGTTGACGGCCAGCAGCAGGTCGGGGGTGGCGACATAGGTGGCGGAACCGGTGAATCGCATGGTGTTTTCCTGGGGGTGGGGCGGTCGATCGAGTCTATATAATCGCGCGTTGATTTTTGTCAAACGTCCCTCCGATTGTGCTTGCAACATGAACCAAACGATGACTTCTTTGTTGAAAACCGTTGTCGCAAGCGCGACCATGTTGGGTGCGCTGGCCGCCCACGCCCAGACCGCCGCGGGGGACGTCAAAGCCGGTGAGTCCAAGGCCGCCATGTGCATCGGCTGCCACGGCATCCCAGGCTACCAGAATGCCTTTCCGGAGATCCACAAGGTGCCGATGATCTCCGGCCAGTCGGCGAGCTACATCGCCGCCGCTTTGCAAGCCTACCGCAAAGGCGAGCGCAAACACCCGACGATGCGCGGCATTGCCGGCTCGCTGTCCGATCAGGACATTGCCGACCTCGCCGCGTTCTACAGCGGCCACAACGCCGGCGTGACCGCGCCCGAGCAGCCCAAGGCCGCCCCGGCAGCGGTGGCCGCCTTGCTGGAAAAGGGCGCCTGCACGTCTTGCCACGGTGCCAACTTCAGCAAGCCCATCGATCCCAGCTACCCCAAGATCGCCGGCCAGCACGCCGACTATCTGTACGTGGCGCTCAAGTCGTACGGCGTCGAGGGCAACCCCTACATTGGCCGTGGCAACCCCATCATGGGCGGCATCGTCAAGCAGTTTTCCAACGCCGAGCTCAAGCAGCTGGCCAACTACCTGGCCACCGTCCCCGGCGAGCTGGCCACCAAGCCGCAATCGCGCTTCCGCTGACGCGAGGCGGCGCGACCCCGTCGGGTGGGGCGCGCTGCGTGCGGACATGCCAACCCCCAGCCGGCCCCGATGGGCCGGTTTTTGCTTGTGGCGGGTTTTGCCTAACCATGGTGGCGCAGGGGTTATAATCAAAAGTTTCGTCCAGGCCGCATCGGTCTGGTGGTGCAACACGATTGGATGGGGGATCGAGCCATGCAAGGGCTTCATCTGACGGCTGATCTGTACGACTGCCGAGGGGCCGACGGTCTGATGACCGATGCGGCGGTGTTGGCCGAGCTGTGCCGGCGTCACACGGTGGGGGTCGGGCTGACCCTGGTCGATGAAAAGTGGTACCCGTTTCCGCCCTACAACGGGCAGCCGGGCGGGGTGACCGGCATGTTGCTGCTGGCCGAGTCGCACCTGGCGGTGCACACGTGGCCCGAGCGGCGCGCCGTCACGCTCGACGTGTACGTGTGCAACTTCACCACCGACAATTCGTCCAAGGCCGAGGCCTTGCTGCGCGAGATCGTGGCGGCCTTCGAGCCCGGACGCAGCGAAATCCACCGCCTGCAGCGCGGCAGCGAGCAGCGCCCGCCGGTCGAGACCATCCTCGAGGCGCTCAACGACGCCGGCGATGCGGTGTACGGCTTCACCGCCAGCGAGCGCGTGCTGGCGCGGCGCAGTCCGTACCAGACCATCGAGCTGTTGCGCACGCCGCGCTTTGGGCTGGCCATGCGCATCGACGGGCATTTCATGACCTCGGAAGGCGAGGAGTTCTACTACCACGAGTGCCTGGTGCACCCGGCGGCGGTGGCGCATGGCGCCCCGCGGCAGGTGCTCATCATCGGCGGGGGCGACGGCGGCGCGGCCGAAGAGGTGCTCAAGCACCGCAGCGTCGAGCGCGTCGTCATGGCCGAGCTCGACGGCGAGGTGGTGGCCATCGCCAAGGAACATTTGCGCGCGGTGCACCGCGGGGTGTTCGACGACCCGCGGCTGCAGGTGCGCATTGGCGACGGGCTGGCCTACGTGGCCGATACGGATGAGCGCTTTGACCTGATTTTGCTCGACCTGACCGACCCCGAAACGCCCGCAGGGTCGCTCTACACCGAGGCGTTTTTCCGCTCGCTGCGGCGCATCCTGCAGCCGGGCGGCGCGGTGGTGCTGCACACCGGCACCCCGGTGTTCGAGCCGCAGCAGGTGCAGCGCATCACCGCAGCCTTGCGCGCCGTGTTCGCGCAGGTGCACCCGTTTGGCCTGTACGTGCCGCTGTACGGGGCGTACTGGGGCTTTGCCGTGGCGTCCGACCGGCTGCAGCCGCGCGCCCTCGACGCGGCCACGCTGGCGCAACGTGTGGACGCGCTGCCGGACCTGCAGTACTACAACGCCGACGTGCACCACGCGCTGTTTGCGCTGCCCACGTTCTACCGCCGCCTGGTCCAACCCGCCGCGCAGGCGGGCGCCGCGGACCGGGCGTTATGCGCCGAGCCGGCCGCGGTCTGACGGGCGCAACCATGCCCCGGCGCCCGCTGCGCCGCGAGCTTGCTACCATCGGGTGTACGCGGGCGGCGGCGTCCGAAGGGGCATCTCATGGAGCGTTGGGCAGCAGTCGCGTCCCCGGGCGGGGGCGCGCAGCGGCGGTCGCGGGTCGCGAAATGGCGCATCGCGCGCATCGGGCGCATCGCATGGCTGATGCTGGCAACCGGCAGCGCAGGGACGGCGGCGGCAGATGGCGCGTGGACCGAGGCCGATTATTTTGCGCCCGTGCCCGAGGTGCTGACCGTCACGCGGCTGGCGCAGCCGCTGGAGCATGTGCCCGGCTCGGTCACGGTGATCGACCGCGACATCATCCAACGCAGCGGCGCGCGCGATATGACTGACTTGCTGCGCCTGGTGCCTGGCTATCTGGTGGGGGGATTCAACGGCGCCAACATCACGGCCGCCTACCACATGCCGCTCGACGAATACGGGCAGCGCAACCTGGTGTTGGTCGATGGCCGCTCGCTCTACAACAGCGGCTATGCGAACGGAACGACGCGCGCGCTCATGACGGTCGCGCTCGATGACATCGAGCGCATCGAGGTTTTTCGCGGCACCAACTCGGCCGCGTATGGTGCCAATGCGCTCTTTGGCGTCATCAACGTCATTACGCGCCACCCCGCGGATGTCGAGCGGCGGCGCGTGGCGATCAGCGTTGGCAACGATGGCATCCGCGATGTCACCGCCGGGCTGGCGTGGGAGCACGGGGCCAGCCAGCACCGGTTGACGGTGCACCGGCGCGGGGACGAGGGCTACCGCCCTGGCTCGGGTGTCAACGACGACCGGCGCGTGGCCCAGCTGCACTGGCGGGCCGACGGCGTCGCGGCACCCGGGTGGGAATGGTCATGGCGGGCCGGGGTGAGTGATTTGGCCCTGGGGATGGGCTACGCCGGCAACGTGGGTGATGCCCCGCGCACGATGCGCTACCGCAACCTCTACGGCCAGGCCCAGCTGCGGGTGGAGGTCTCGGCCAGCGACGCGGTTCAGGCGATGCTCAGCTGGGACCGCATCGATACCGACGACCGCTTTGACTACGCGCCGATCCCCCCGGTGGTGGTGGACTTCGGCGCGCGGGAGCAGCGGCTGGCCCTGGAGCTGCAGCACCAGCGGCAGTGGGGCGAGGGACTGCGCACGGTATGGGGTTTGGGTTGGAGCGATGACCGCATCCGCTCTCGGCCGCTGTTCGATACCGAAGCGGTGATCTCGGCACAGCGCTGGCGCGTGTTCGGCACCGCCGAGTGGGCGTGGTCGCCGCGCTGGCTGCTCAATGCGGGGTTGTACGCGACCCACGACAGTCGTGTGGGCACCGGTGCCTGGCCGCGCCTGATGGTCAACTACCGGCTGGGCGACCACCACACGCTGCGTGCCGGCGTCACGCGCGCCGCGCGCGACCCGTCGCTGTTCGATCTGGCAGCCAACGTCCGCTACCGTTTCCCGACCCCGCCGTACGAGATTGCCACTGTCGTCTCCAGCGGCACCATCGAGCCCGAGCGGCTGTTGGTGCAAGAGCTGGGCTACCTGGGCCAATGGCCGGCCCGGCAGCTCACGCTGGACGTGCGGCTGGCGCGTGAGCGCCTGCGCGACTATATCGAGGAAATCCGGGTGCCGGGCAGCCAGCGGCGCGATTTCATCAACCGCGGCGGTTTTGCCATGCGTTCGCTGGAGTATCAACTGCGCTGGCATCCGCGCCGCGATACCCGCCTGTGGCTGGGCCAGACGTGGACGGACGCGGAGTGGATTGACGCCAACTACTTGCGCCAGCCGCCGCGCCGGATGCTGACCGGCGGGTGGTGGCAGCGCGTGGGCGCGCAGTGGGACCTGGCCGTGCTGGCCGCAGCCCAAAGTCGCATGAGCTGGCGCCAGCCGGGCCGGCATTCGCTGCCTGGCCGCCTGCGCCTGGATGCGCGGCTGGCGCGCACCTGGCGTGACGGGCCCACGACCTCAGAGCTCGCATTCACGGTCCAATCGGTGGGCGGCGCGCAGCCAGCCTTCATTCCCGAACGGGTGCTCGATCGGCGGGTGTTCGTGACGTGGCGCTTGTCGCAGTGAGGGGCGGGTGAGCGGCGCGATGGCACGGCTTGGGGTGGCGCGGCGCGCGCTGCTGCTGGCGGCGTGTGCCGGTTGGGCGCCGGTGCCCGCGCGCGCCGCTGCGAGTGCCGTCTGGGTGGCCCAATCGGATACCGGCGCCGCCAACGAGGAGGCGGCCGGCGCCCTGCGCGAAGTGCTGGCACCCGTTGCCGAGGTGCATGTGGGCCTATGGCCCCATGTGGGGGCGGGCGCTGGCGACGTTCCACCCCGTCTCGTCATCGCGCTGGGCGTGGCGGCGTTGCGCGGCGCGCTGGCACGGCGCGGGCGTGATGCGCCGCTGGAGCGGGTGCCGATCCTGGCCGGCCTCGTGCCCAGCCATGCGGTGCAGACGGAAGTACCGCCCGGCACCCCTCTGGTCGGCGCGCTGGTGCTCGAGCAACCGGCGGCGCGGTACGGGGAGTTGATACGGCTGGCCATGCCGCAGCGGCGCCGCATCGGTGTGCTGGTGGGGCAACCCCCGGCAGGTTGGCTGGAGGCCTTGCGGCGCTGGGCGGTCAGGGCCGACCGCCAGCTGGTGCTGGAGACTGTGGGCGAAGACGGTCTGGTGCCGGCGCTGCGCCGGGTGCTCGAATCGGCGGACGTGCTGCTGGCCACCCCGGACCCGATGGTGTACACGCCGGCGTCGCTGCAAAACATTCTGATCGCGTCCTACCGGCGCCGGGTTCCCGTGGTCAGCTATGCCCCCGCGCACGCGCGGGCCGGGGCGGTGCTGGCGCTGGCGGTGACGCCCGCGCAGGCGGGGCGTCAAATGGGCGAGGTGGCGCGTGCCGCGCTGCGCGGGCAGGCGCTGCCGGCACTGGTGGCGGCGCGGGACTTTCAGGTGATGGTCAACGACGCGGTGGCGCGTTCGTTGGACATCGCGCTGCCCACGGCTGCCGAGCTGGAAGCCACCCTGCGCCAACGCAGCGGACTGGAGGGGCGCGCATGAACTTGGCGCAGCAAAACCGGCGCATCGCCTGGCGTTTGTGGTGGGCGGCCGCCCTGCCGGCCCTGCTCGTGCTGCTCGTGCTGGCGCTGGGGTTGGTCGAGCGTCACCGGCGCGATGTCACGGCGGCCTGGCAGCAGCGCGCCGTGGCCAGCGCGCACCAGTTGGCGGCATCGTCGGCGTTTGCCCTTTTTGCCGACAACCGCGAGGCCATGGAACGCCTGGTCGAAGCCACCCGCGCCAGCGATGCGCAGTTGCTGGGTGTGGCCCTGTACGGGCCCGATCAGCGTCTGCGCGGGCTATCCGGGCTGGTGCGTATCACGCCGGCGATGCTCACCGATCACGATCTGGTGACGGTAGGCGCGGACGACATCGTCGTGGTGGCTCCGGTGCGCCAGCACATGGTCACCGGCGACGACTGGTTCGGCCCTGTTGGCGAGGCCGCTGTCGCGGCCGGCGCCCCGTTGGGACATGTGGTGCTGCGGCTGGATCTGAGCGGATTGCAGCGTGACCGGCGCGCCTTCTGGGGCTGGGCGCTGGCCCTGGCCGTGTTGGCGCTGGCGGTGGCGGCGGTGCTGGCCTACCGCATCGCCGCCAGTGTGACGCAGCCCCTGGCGCACATCAGCGATGTGGTGCTGCGCATTGGCCAGGGCGACCTGACGGCGCGCGCGCAGCCGCGGCGGCGCGGGATTTTGGAGCCCCTCGGGGAAGGCGTGAACGCGATGGCCGATGCGGTGGCCAGCCACCAGGCCCAGCTCGAGCAGCGCGTGCAGGACGCAACCCAGGAGCTGCGACGCCAAAAAGACGAGGCCGAGCGGCTGGTCCGCGTGGACTTGCTCACGGGTCTGGCCACGCGCCGCGCGTTCACCGAGCAGGCGCAGGCCGAGGTGTTGCGCGCCCACCGCTATGGCGAGCCGCTGGCGCTCATCATGTTCGACCTCGACCATTTCAAGGCCATCAACGACAGCCACGGGCACGCGGTGGGGGATATGGTGCTGGCCGGTTTTGGCCGCGTGTTGGCGGCGGAATTGCGCCAGGTTGATGCGATCGCCCGTCTGGGCGGCGAGGAGTTCGTGGCCTTGATGCCGCGCTGCGATGTGGCTGCTGCCCGGCAAGCGGCCGAGCGGGTGCGCGCGGTGGCCGAGCAGCAGCGGCTGCAACACCACGGCCACAGCGTCGTGTTGACCGTCAGCGCTGGGGTAGCCCTGCTCGATCCGCGCGATGCCGGCTGGGAGACGCTGCTGGCCCGGGCCGACGCCGCGTTGTACGAGGCCAAGCGAGGCGGGCGCAACCGGGTGGTGGTTGCGCTGCCGCCCGCTGCGCCGCCCCCCGGGCCCCGCGTTTAGGCCAAGCGGGCGCGGTGGCGTTCGATTTGCTGCTGCACCTGCGTGGGCGCGGTGCCGCCCACGGTGCGACGCGCCGCCACGCTGCCTGGCAGCGTGAGCACGGCGTAAACATCCTCCCCGATGGCGGGGTGAAAGCGCTGCAGCGCCGCCAGCGGCAACTCGCTCAGATCAACGCCTTGCTCGCTGGCCGCGCGCACGGCCGCGGCCACGGTCTCGTGCGCGTCGCGGAAGGGCACCCCCTTGCGCACCAGGTAGTCGGCCAGGTCGGTGGCGGTGGCAAAGCCCTTGCGGGCCGCGGCCTCCATCGCGGCACGGTTGACCGTGATGCCGCCACTGCGCTGCCCGGTGGTGGCGTCGCGCTCGCCGCCGATCATGTCCACGAAGATGCGCAGGGTGTCGCGCAGCGTGTCCACGGTGTCGAACAGCGGCTCCTTGTCCTCCTGGTTGTCTTTGTTGTAGGCCAGCGGCTGGCCTTTCATGAGGGTGAGCAACCCCACCAAATGGCCCACCACGCGCCCGGTCTTGCCACGCGCCAGCTCGGGCACGTCGGGGTTTTTCTTCTGCGGCATGATCGAGCTGCCGGTGGTGAAGCGGTCGGCGATGCGGATGAAGCCAAAGTTCTGGCTCATCCACAGGATCAGCTCTTCGCTCAGGCGGCTGATGTGCACCATGATGAGCGCGGCCGCGCCGGAGAATTCGATCGCAAAGTCGCGGTCGCTGACCGCATCCAGGCTGTTGAGGCACAGCTGCGGCTCGCCGCGCTCGTCCACCATGCCCAGCGTGCGGGCCACGCGCGCGCGGTCCAGCGGGTAGGTGGTGCCGGCCAACGCGGCTGCGCCCAGCGGCAGCCGGTTGGTACGCCGGCGCACGTCGCGCAGCCGCTCCTCGTCACGCGCAAACATCTCCACGTAGGCCAGCAGGTGGTGCGCAAAGCTCACCGGCTGGGCCACCTGCAGGTGGGTAAAGCCCGGCAAAATCGTGTCCACGTGCTGCGCCGCCACGTCCACCAGCGCCGCTTGCAGCTCGCGCAGCAGGGCGATCAGGCCGTCGATTTCGTCGCGCAGCCAAAGGCGCACGTCGGTGGCCACCTGGTCGTTGCGGCTACGGCCGGTGTGCAGCCGCTTGCCCGCGTCGCCCACCAGCTGCGTCAGGCGCGCTTCGATGTTGAGGTGCACGTCCTCCAGCGCCAGCTTCCACTCGAAGGTGCCGGCTTCGATTTCCTGCGCGATCTGCTGCAGGCCGCGCTGGATGTCGGCCCAATCCTGGGCGCTGATGATGCCCTGTGCGGCCAGCATCTCGGCGTGCGCCAGCGAGCCCTGGATGTCGGCCTTCCACAGCCGCCGGTCGAAGAAAACGCTGGCGGTGTAGCGCTGCACCAGCTCACTCATGGGTTCGGTGAACAGGGCCGACCAGGCCTGGGATTTGGCATCGAGCTGGTTGTGCGACATGGTCTGCAGTGGCCGTGCGCGACCGGCCTCTGGCCGGTGCCGACGGAAAACGGTATAAAAACGGGGAGCAACGATTCTACCGGGGGCGGCGCACGGTCCTGGCGGGGGTAGCACGATGGTCACGCGGGTGCTGGTGGTGGACGACGAAGCCCTGGCGCGAGAGCGCTTGCGCAATGTGCTGGGCCGGCTGGACCCGGCGCTGGAGGTCGGCGAGGCCGCGGATGCGCGCAGCGCTTACGCGCGCCTGATCAGCGAGCCCTGGGACGTGGTGTTGCTGGACGTGCACATGCCCGGTATGGATGGGTTGGGCTTGGCGGCGCTGCTGCACGGGCAGCGGCAGGCGCCGGCCGTGATATTCGTCACCGCGCACGCCGAGCACGCCTTGCGCGCCTTCGAGCTCGACGCGGTGGACTACCTGACCAAGCCCGTGCGCCAAGAGCGGCTGCGCCAGGCGCTGGACAAAGCGTTGCGCTGGCGCGCGGCAGCCACCCCGGCACCAGCTGGTGCGGGCAACGGCGCCGCCACCGGGGTACCCACGTCGGGCGCCGGTGTCGGCCCGTGCCTCGTGATCCATGACCGGGGCCGCACCGAACGGGTGCCGATCGAGGAGGTCATCTACCTCAAGGCCGAGCTCAAATACCTGACCGTGCGCACGCGCGAGCGCAGCTACATCTACGACGGTTCGTTGCACGAATTCGAGCGCACCCAGCCGGAGCGCTGGCTGCGCATCCACCGCAACGCGCTGGTGGCGCGCGAGCGGGTGCGCGCGCTCGAGCGCGTGCACGAACGCAGCGGCGACCAGGCCGGCGAGCCGTTCGATGGCTGGGTGGTGCGCCTGGACGGGGTGCCGGAGCGCTTGCAGGTTTCGCGCCGCCAACTGCCCAGCGTACGTGAGGCGCTGCTGGGCGAGCGCACGGCGTGCTAGCATCCCCGGCATGTCCGATCCCACCACCGAGGCGATGGCCGCTGGGCCATCGGTTGCACGTCCGCCCGCCCTTGATTTGACGATTGCCACCCGCGAGAGCCGTCTGGCCCTGTGGCAAGCCGAGCACGTTCGCGCCGCCCTGCAAGCGCAGGGCCACCGCGTGACCCTGCTGGGCATGACCACGCGCGGCGATCAAATACTGGACCGGGCCTTGTCCAAGGTCGGCGGCAAAGGTCTGTTCGTCAAGGAGCTCGAAGTCGCCATGGCCGAGGGCCGGGCCGACTTGGCGGTGCACTCCCTCAAGGATGTGCCGATGGAGCTGCCGGAGGGCTTTGTGCTGGCCTGCGTGATGGCGCGCGAGGACCCGCGCGACGCGTGGGTGTCGCCCCATGCTGCGGGGCTCGAGGAGCTGCCCGCCGGCGCGGTCATTGGCACCTCCAGCCTGCGCCGCGTGGTGCTGTTGCGCGCGGCGCTGGCCCGCCTGGGGCGTGACGATGTGCGCATCGAGCCGCTGCGCGGCAACCTGGACACACGGCTGCGCAAGCTCGACGAAGGCCAGTACCAGGCCATCGTGCTGGCCGCGGCCGGCCTGCGGCGTTTGGGTCTGCACGCGCGCATCCGGCGCGTGTTCGAGCCATCGGAGATGCTGCCCGCGGCGGGGCAGGGGGCCTTGGGCATCGAAATCCCCACGGGCCGACCGGCGCTGGCCGCGGCGCTGGCCCCCTTGGCGCACTGGCCCACCTGGCTGGCGGTGGCGGCGGAGCGCGCGGTGTCGCGCGCGCTGGGGGGCAGTTGCTCGGTGCCGCTGGCGGCCCACGCCACCTGGGTGGGCACGCCGCCGGCCCAGGCAGCGCACGCGGGCCGGCTGCGGCTGGAAGCCGCCTGGGGGGATGCCGAGGGCGCGCAACCCTTGCTGCGCACCACGGTCGAGGCCGATGTGGCCGATGTGGCGCAGGCGCAAGCCTTGGGGCAGCGCGCCGCACAGGCCCTGATCCACCAGGGCGCCCGTATCGCGCCCGCGCCATCCGACGATCCGCTGCCCGACCGGGCCGGGTAGGCCGTGGCGGTGGTGCATCCGGTGCGGCCCACGGTCGTCGTGACCCGGCCGGCGGACCAGGCCGGCCCCTGGGTGGACGGGCTGCGCGCGGCCGGCTGGCCGGTGCTGCCGCTGCCGTTGATCGAGGTCGCGCCCGCTGCCGAGCCGGCCGTGTTGCGCGCGGCGGTGGCCGGCTGGGCCGCGGTCGACGCCGCGATGTTCGTGAGCCCGGCGGCGGTCGCGGCGTTGCGGCAGGCCGGGGTGCCCGCGCCCGGGCCGGCGGTGCGCTGCTGGGCGCCGGGTGCGGGCACGGCCCGTGCCTTGAGCGACTGGGGCGTCGCCCCTGCCGCCGTTGACCAGCCGCCCGCCGACGCGCCCCAGCACGACTCCGAGGCGCTGTGGCCGGTCGTGGCGCCCCAGGTGCGTGCGGGTTGGCGGCTGCTGATCGTGCGCGGGATGTCGGCCGATGGCCACGGGGGCCGTGACTGGCTGCTGCAGCGCTGCCGCGCCGCCGGCGCCACGGTGCGCACGCTCGTCGCCTACCGTCGCCAGCCCCCGGTGTGGGACGCGGCACGCCAAGCCCAGGTGCGCGACATGCTGGGGTCGGGGGCCGTGTGGCTCTTCAGCAGCAGCGAAGCCATCGGCCACCTGCGCGATCGGGTGCCCGACGCGCCGTGGGCGCGGGCGCGCGCGCTGGCCACCCACCCGCGCATCGCCGAGGCGGCGCGCGCGTTGGGCTTTGGCCACGTGGCAACATGCCGCCCGACGCTGGCCGATGTCGTGCAGGCCCTAGAATCGATGGCGTGAGCGACGCCCAACCCACCGACACCCCGCCTTCCCCCGCACCCGCGCCCGCGCCGAGTGCCGGCACGGGCCTGCGCCTGCTGGCCGGGGCGGCGGTGGCGCTGGCTGCGGTGGCTGTGGCGGGGACCGGGGTGCTCTGGCAGCGCCTGGCGCGCACGCAAGAAGAGCTGGCACGCCGCACCACCGATGCGCAGGCCGAGCTGGCCGCCACCCGGGTGTTGGCCGAGCAGGCGCAGGCCACGGTGGCCGAGTTGCAGGCGCGGCTGGGCGTGGCAGAGCTCAAACTCTCCGAGGTGTCGTTGCAGCGCAGCCAGCTCGAGGAGCTGATGCTGTCCGTGTCGCGTTCGCGCGACGACGCCTTGGTGCAGGATTTGGAGGCCGCGCTGCGCCTGGCCATCCAGCAAAGCCAGCTCACGGGCAGCATCCAGCCGATGGTCACGGCGTTGCAGGGGGCCGAGCAGCGCATCGCCCGCGCCGCGCAGCCGCGCCTCAACCCGGTGCAGCGCGCCATCGCGCGCGATCTGGACCGCATCCGCGCTGCCACCCTGGTGGATGTGCCGGCGCTGGTGGCGCGGCTCGACGAGCTGGCGCGTACCGTGGACGAATGGCCCTTGCGTGCCGGCCCGCCGCGCGCCGAAACCCGGCACCCGCGCGCCACCCCCTTGGACACGCCCGTGGATGACGGCGGCGGCCCCCCTCAGGCCGCGGCGCCGGCCAGCGAGGATGCGGCGCCCGCCGCGGGCACGGCCGACACGCTGTGGGCGCGCGTGTCGGCGACGCTGCAGCGCTGGGTCGACCTGGGCTGGGCGCGGCTGTCCGCCGCCACGCGCGACTTGGTGCGGCTGCGCCGCATCGACCAGCCCGAGGCGGTTTTGCTCGCGCCCGAGCAGGCGTATTTTTTGCGCGAGAACGTGCGCCTGATGCTGCTCAACGCCCGCCTGGGCGTGCTGGCGCGTCAGTTCGACAGCGCCCGCGCCGATGTGCGCGCGGTCGAGCGTCACCTGCGGCGGTATTTCGACGTCGATGCCCCGTCGATGGCGCGCACGCTGGACATGCTGCAGGCCCTGCAGCGCGATTTGCGGCAAGAGACGCTGCCCCGGCCGGATGAGACGCTGGCGGCGCTGGCCGCGGCAGCCGGGGGGCGCTAGGATGGCGGTGCACGCACGCCAGGCGCGCTGCGCATCGGGGGCACAGCCGTGAAAGGGGTGTTTGGGCTGCTCTTCGTGGCTGCGCTGGCGGTCGTGGCGGCGTTGTTCATGGGCAACAACCCGGCCACGGTATCGGTGTTTTGGCCGCCCTGGCGGGTCGATGTGTCGCTCAATCTGGTGCTGCTCGTGGCGGTGGCAGCCTTTGTGGTGGGGCACTTGGCGTTGCGTGGCATTGCCGCTTTGCGCGAGCTGCCGCGCCGCGCCAGCCGCTGGCGCGCGCTGCAGCACGAGCGTGCCACGGTGGGCCTGGTGTTGCAGGCCTGGGCGCACCAGCTCGGTGGGCGCTTCGTGCGCGCGCAGTCGGCGGCGCGCGAGGCCATCGCCCGCCTGCAGAACACCGACCGGCAATCGCTGCCGCAGGCCGATGCGCTGTGGGTGTTGGCGCACCTGACGGCAGCCGAGAGCGCCCAGCAGCTGGGGCAGCGCGAACAGCGCGACGCCTGGCTGGCCGCAGCCGTCGATCCGGCGCGCGCCGCCGGCGCCCCCGAGGCGCGCGAGGGCGCCTTGCTGCGCGCGGCCGAATGGGCCCTCGAGGCCCGCGACGCCGAGCAGGCGGCGCGCTGGCTGGGCGAATTGCCGCAAGGTGCGGCGCGCCGCATCCAGGCGGTGCGGCTGCGCCTGCGCCTGGCGCAACTGCGCCGCGACAGCCGCGCGGCGCTGGACATGGCGCGTTTGCTGGCCAAGCACCGCGCTTTCTCGCCCGAGGCCATGCGCACCGTGCTGCGCGGCCTGTGGATCGAGGCGCTGCGCGACGCGCGTGACGAGCAGGCGCTCAGCGCGATCTGGCACAGCGCGACCGCGCGGGAACGCCGCGACCCCGCGCGCGCGCTGGCCCTGCTTGCGCAGGCCGAGCGCCTGGTGGCGCAAGGGCAGCTTCAGCGCGATGGGGCGTTGCCGCCGGTGGTCGGCGAGGCCATCCGCGCCGCATGGAATGGCTATGCCGAACTCGGGCCCGCCGACCGTTTGCGCGCCGTCGCCCTGGTCGAGCCCTGGCTGCCACGGCTCGAGGGGGCATGGCTGGCACGGCTGGAAGACGCCCAGCAGCGCGCGCCGGGCGATGTGGGTCTGCAATATCTGGCGGGACAAGCCTACCGCGGCCGCGGTCTGTGGGGCAAGGCGCAAACGCTGTTGCAGCAGGCCGCGCGCGCACTCGACGAGCGTGAATTGCGCCGCCGTGCCTGGTGCGCCCTGGCCGAACTGGCGGAACAACGCGGTGACGCGGCAGCCGCCCTGGAGGCTTGGAAGCAGGCCGCCCAGGCCTGAAGCACCGCGGTGCCGCCGCCGCGGCGGTGGGGCGGCCAACCGGGCGCCTGCCGTGGGTGCCGTCAGTCGGCGGTGCGCGCCGCCGGGCCTGAGCGCCCGGCGCGCTGACGCCGCCGGCGCTGCCGGGCCCGCCGCACCTTGAGCACCCACAGGGCATGGACCGCCCCATACACCAGCACCCCAGCCAGTGTCGCGACGATGAGCAGCCCCACCACCAGCGGCTTGCCAACATCGGTCATCCAGTCCCAGGTGTCGGCCAGCCAGTCCCACGTCGAGCGCTCGGCGTCCTGGGGGGGCGCTTCGGGCGCGGCGCTGGCGGTCATCGCCTGCACCGCTTGCGCCTCCTTATCGCTGGCCGGCGCTTGCAGCACCCATGCCCCCAGTTTGTAGGCCCCAAAGTACACCGGTCCAAAGGTGACCGGGTTGGTTACCAGCGTGCTGGCAACCGCGGCCGGCAGGTTGGCGCGCAACAGCACGGCCAGCGTGGCCGACGCCGGGATTTGCGCCACCGGGATCAGCAGCCCAAAAAACACCCCCAACGCCAAGCCCAGCGCCAGCCCGCGGCGGTTGAGATGCCACAGGCGCGGGTGGTGCAGGTACGGCGTCAGCCAGCGCAGCCAGCGCATGGCGTGCAGCCGTTCGCGGCTGGGCAACAGGGATTGCAGGCGGTCTTTCATGGCACGATGGCAGGCAACACCCGCATTTTGACGCACGGGCGCTATGCTTCGTTGCATGCGCTGGGAAGATGTGCTCTACACACAGGGCTTTGGCACGCGCCGTGCCTGTCGCGCGCTGATCGCGCACGGGCGGGTGCAGGCGGGCGAGGCGCGCCAGCCGGTGGCCGATGCCGACGCGGCCGTGCCGGCCGCTGCGCTGCGCCCTGGCATGCCGTTTTGGGTCGAGGGGCAACGCTGGGTGTACCAGCCGCGCGCCTACCTGATGCTGCACAAGCCGGCCGGCTACGAGTGCTCGCGCCGGCCCTCGGCCTGGCCGGGCGTGCACACGCTGTTGCCGGCGCCGCTGCGCCAGCGCCCGGGCGGGGCGTCTGCCGGGGTGCAGCCGATTGGCCGGCTCGATCAGGACACGACCGGGTTGCTGCTGCTGTCGGATGACGGCGCGTTCGTCCACCGCTTGACGTCGCCACGCCACCATGTCCCCAAGGTGTATGAGGTGACCTGCCGCCACCCGGTCAGCGAGGCCCTGATCGAGCGGCTGCGCGCGGGTGTGGTGCTGCATGACGATCCCCGCCCCGTGACGCCGGCGGCGGTGGAGCGCCTGGACGGCCAGCGCCTGCGGCTGACGCTGACCGAGGGGCGCTACCACCAGGTCAAGCGCATGGTGGCAGCGGCAGGCAACCGGGTCGAGGCCCTGCACCGCAGCGCCATCGGGCCGGTCGTGCTGCCGCCCACCTTGGCCCCCGGCCAGTGGCGCTGGCTGGACCCCGAGGAGGTGGACGCCCTGCGCGCAGCGGGCGCTACGCCACCGCCTCCAGAAACGCGCTGACGCCTTCCAGCAGCGCCTGGGGTTGATCGCGGTGGGGGCTGTGGCCGCACGCCGGCAGCACCAGGCGCTGGGCGTGCGGCGCGGCGGCTTGGATGGCGTCGAGCTGGGCCAGGGTGCCGTATTCGTCGTGCTCGCCCTGCACCAGCAGCAGCGGCGCGCGGATGCCGCGGCAGTCGGCGCGGATGTCGAACGCGGCAAAGGCGCTCGAGAGCCACACATCGTTCCACTGCCAAAAGGCGCTGTCCACGTCCGTGTGGTAGCGCGCCAAGCGCTCGCGGAGGCCGTTGGGGTAGGCATCACGCGCGGCGGCGATGGCCTGCAACGCCACCCGCTCCACGAACACGTGCGGCGCCATGGCCACACAGGCCGCCACCGCGTGGCGGCTGGCGTAGAGCAGCGCGATCGTGGCCCCGTCGGAATGGCCCACCAGCACCGGCGGCCGCTGCACGCCCAGCGCGGTCAGCAGCGCGGGCAAGGTCTCGAACGCTTCGCGGTGCATGTAGTCGGGCCCATGGCGGCCGCGCCCGCGCACATCGGGGATGGGGTCGGACGCACCGTAGCCGCGCCGCGAATACATCCAGCCCGTGCGTCCCGTGCGCGCGCACAGCGCCGCGGGCCAATGGCGGCCGCGCTGGCGCCACATGGCCACCGACCCCAGCCCTTCGTGCAAAAAGATCAGTGGCGCACGGTCCGTGGCGGGTGCGGGCTGCAGGGCCTGTGCCTCCAGCCCAACGCCGTGCACGACGACGCGCATGGGCGGTGCCAGCGCCGCTTCGATGGGCTCACCGATACCCACAGCCAAACGATGAGAAGCGTCCATGCGGCCCATGGTAGCGCGCCGCGGCGGCCGAGGCGGTTATGCTTGCGACATGCGTGTGCTGCTCGGCTCGTTTTGGCGCTCGGTTGCGTATTGCCTGCATCCGCGGGTGATTGCGCTGTCGCTGCTGCCGCTGATCCTCATGGTGGTGGGGGCGTTTGCGCTGGGTTATTGGTTTTGGGACCAGGCGGTGGACGCCGTGCTGGCCTGGCTGGAGAGCTGGTCGCTGGTCGAGTTCGTGCTGGGCTGGCTCGACAGCGTTGGCCTGGGCGCCCTGCGCGCCGTGGTGGCGCCCCTGCTGGTGCTGGTCATGGCCACGCCGGTCATCGTCGTGCTGGCGCTGTTGTTGGTGGCCTTTTTCATGACGCCGGCGATGGTCGAGCTGGTGGCCCAGCGGCGCTTCCCGGACCTGCAGCGGCGTCGTGGCGGCGGGCTGCTTGGCAGCATCGCGTGGTCGGTGTGGTCCACCGTGCTGGCGCTGCTGATGCTGGTGGTGTCGCTGCCGCTGTGGCTCATCCCGCCGCTGGTGCTCGTGCTGCCCCCTCTGATCTGGGGCTGGTTGACGTACCGTGTGTTTTCCTACGACGCCCTGGCCGAGCACGCCTCGGCCGAGGAGCGCCGCACGCTGCTGGCGCGCCACCGCGTGCCCCTGTTGGTCATGGGAGTGGTGGCAGGTCTCATCAGCGCCGCGCCCAGCGTGCTGTGGGCGTCGGGGGCCATGTTCATCGCCCTGGCGCCGCTGCTGGTGCCGTTGGCCATCTGGGTCTATGCGCTGGTGTTCGCTTTTGCCTCGCTGTGGTACGCGCACTACCTGCTGCAGGCGCTGGACGAGCTGCGGCGGGCGGACGCTGCGCCTGCAGCGCCACCGTCCCCGCCGCCGTACGTGGTGGGCGACGACGGCGTCGTGGACGTCCAGGCACGTCCGTTGCCCCCTACCTCGTCATCATGAACGACCGCACCCCAACCGCTACCCCGCTGCGCTTTGGCCTCATCGTCATCGGCGACGAAATCCTCTCCGGCAAGCGTCAGGACAAACACCTCGCCAAAGTCATTGCGTTGCTGGGCGCGCGTGGCCTGCGTCTGGACTGGGCCCGCTACGTGGGCGATGACCGCGCCGCCATCACCGAGGTGCTGCGGCAGGCGTTTGCCGGCCGTGACGTGGTGTTTGCCACGGGCGGGATTGGCGCCACCCCCGACGACCACACCCGGCAGGCAGCCGCTGCCGCACTGGGCGTGGAGGCGGTGCTGCACCTCGAGGCCAAGGCCCTGATCGAGCAGCGCATGCGCGACCTCGCGGCGGAGCAGGGGGTGCCGTTCGAGCCCGACCGTCCCGACAACGTGCACCGCCTCAACATGGGCGTCTTTCCCCGCGGCGCACGCCTCATTCCCAACCCCTACAACCGCATTCCGGGGTTTTCGTGCGACGGCCCGGGGGGCGCAACGGTGCATTTTGTGCCGGGGTTTCCGGTCATGGCCTGGCCCATGATCGAGTGGGTGCTCGACACCCACTACCACGCTCATTTCGGGCAGTCCCGCCAGCGCGAGCGTTCGGTCATCGTCCTGGGCGGCATCGAGGCGACGCTAACCCCCTTGATGGAGCGCATCGAGGCCGACTACCCTGGCGTCAAAGTCTTTAGCCTGCCCAGCGTGGACCACCCGGAATACGGGCGACACATCGAGCTGGGCGTCAAGGGCGAAGAAGCCGTGGCCGCCGCGGCGTATGATGCGATGCTCAGCGCCTTGCGCACGATGCCCGTGCGACTGGGCCCCGAATTGGTGCGGTGATGGTGTGCGCAACGTTGGTGCATCGCGCACCAAAAAAGTGCAATCAACGCCAGTCCCGCGCCGTCGGGTGCCCTTGTTGGGGTCTGCCCATCCCGCGCACCCATCTGGCACAGAAACTGCTTTCTTGTAACCGACCTGTTTTTCCTGTCCCGAACCCTCTAGGAGCACACTGATGGCCAAGACCGTCGCCGACGTGATGAACATGGTGAAAGAAAACGACGTCAAGTTCGTCGACTTTCGCTTCACCGACACCCGTGGCAAAGAGCAGCACGTGACCGTGCCGATTTCCGCCTTCAGCGAGGACAAATTCACCTCGGGCCACGCGTTCGACGGCTCGTCCATCGCGGGCTGGAAGGGCATCGAGGCGTCCGACATGCTGCTCATGCCCGACCCCAACACCGCCAACATCGACCCGTTCTTCGAAGAGACCACGCTGTTTTTGCAGTGCGACGTCATCGAACCCAGCGATGGCAAGGCCTACGACCGCGACCCGCGCTCCATTGCCAAGCGCGCCGAGGCCTACCTGAAAGCCTCGGGCCTGGGCGACACCGCCTACTTCGGTCCCGAGCCGGAGTTCTTCCTGTTCGACGGCGTGCGCTGGAGCACCAACCCGGGCAACTGCTTCTACGAAATCGACGAGTACGAAGCGCCCTGGAACACCGGGACCAAGTTCGACAACGGCAACCGCGGCCACCGCCCGCGCACCAAGGGCGGCTACTTCCCCGTCCCGCCGGTGGACAGCACGCATGACATGCGCGCCGAAATGGTGCTCATCCTCGAAAACCTTGGCATTCCGGTGGAGGTGTTCCACCACGAGGTGGCGGGCGCCGGCCAGTGCGAAATCGGCACCAAGTTCAGCACGCTCGTGGAGCGTGCCGACTGGACGCAAGTGCTCAAATACGTCATTTGGAATGTGGCCAACAGCTACGGCAAGACGGCCACCTTCATGCCCAAGCCCTACCACGGCGACAACGGCAGCGGCATGCACGTGCACCAGTCGGTGTGGAAAGACGGCAAGAACCTGTTCGCCGGTGACGGCTACGCGGGCCTGAGCGACTTTGCGCTGTACTACATCGGCGGCATCATCAAGCACGCGCGCGCGCTCAACGCCATCACCAACCCCACCACCAACAGCTACAAGCGCCTGGTGCCGCACTTCGAAGCGCCGGTCAAGCTGGCCTACTCGGCCAAAAACCGCTCGGCCTCGATCCGCATCCCGTACGTGGCCAACCCCAAGGCGCGCCGCGTCGAGGCCCGCTTCCCCGATCCCATGGCCAACCCCTACCTGTGCTTTGCCGCGCTGCTGATGGCGGGCCTGGACGGCGTGGAAAACAAAATCCACCCGGGTGAGGCGGCGACCAAAGACCTCTACCACCTGCCGCCGGAAGAGGACAAGCTGGTGCCCACCGTCTGTCACAGCCTGGACCAGGCGCTGGACTACCTGGACAAGGACCGCGCGTTCCTGACCAAGGGCGGCGTCTTCACCGACTCGATGATCGACGCCTACATCGAGCTCAAGATGCAAGAGGTCACGCGCGCCCGCGTCGAGGTGACGCCGACCGAGTACGACATGTACTTCAGCCTATAAGGCATGCCGGCCGCGGGCATCCGGCGGCCGCTGCCATCGCAATCGGGGGCGGCCGTGTGCCGCCCCCGCCCGTTTTGAACGATACTGTGGTGTCGCATTGGGGATGACGATTCGCATGGCGTGCAATCCTGGGTGGGTTCGGATGAGGGTGGCCGGCCGGTGGGTGGCCGTGGTGTGGGCGTTGGCGGTGCTGCTGCCAGCCTGGGCGCAGGGCAGCGCCATTTGGCGCTGTGGCAATGAGTACACCAACACCCCCGGGCCCAACCCCGCAGCGCGCGGCTGCCGCGAGGTGCAGGGGGGCAACCTGACCATCGTCGAAGGCACCCGCCCTGCCGCGGGGGCCTCCGCAGGCGGCGGCCAGGGCGCTGCGGCCGCGCCCAACGGCGCGTCAAACGGGGCAACCGGCGGCGCATCGGGTGGGGCGCGCTCGGCGGCCGAGCGGGTGGACCCCGAGCAGCAGCGCCAGCGCGACGCCGAGGCGCGCCGCATCCTGGAGCAGGAGCTGCGCCGCGCGGAAGAACGCCTGGCCCAGGCGCGCGCCGACTACGCGGATGGCAAGCCGCCGCGCCTGGCGCAGGAGCGCACCGACAGCCCGCGCTACCAGGCCCGCGTCGAGGAGCTGCGCACCCGCGTCGAGCGGGCCGAAGCCGACGTCGCCGCCATCCGGCGCGAGATCGCGCGCCTGGACGGCGGGCGTTGAGGCGCCATGGGCGCACGGCAGGTGCACACGGCAGGGCAGGACGCGCGCCTGACGGCGCTCGACCTCCTGGCCACGCTGGTGGCGGTCACCGACGACCGTGGCCATATCCGCTACGCCAACCACGCGCTGGAAGACGCCGTGGGCCTGTCGCGGCGCCACCTGGCCGGTGTGGCGCTGGCCGATTGGGTGACCCAGCCCGAGCTGCTGCAACATGCGCTGGCCGGCGTGCGCGGGCATGAGTACGCGGTCATCCGCTACGACACCCACCTCAAGCGCATGCTGCGCGAGCCGCTGCCGGTGCACCTCGTGATCGCCGCCACCGAGGCGCCCGATCAGCGCGTCATCGAAATGCTGCCGCTGGAGCAGCAGACCCGCCAAGAGCGTGAGGAACGCCTGCTCGAGCAGGCCCAGGCCAACAAAGAGCTCATCCGCAACCTGGCGCACGAGATCAAAAACCCCCTGGGCGGCATCCGCGGCGCCGCCCAACTGCTGCAGATGGAGCTGGCCGACCGCGACGACCTGGTGGAGTACACCGAAGTCATCGTGCACGAGGCCGACCGCCTGCAGGCGTTGGTGGACCGCCTGCTGGCCCCGCACCGGCGCGCCCCCGTCGTGGCCGACGTCAACATCCACGAGGTCTGCGAGCGCGTGCGTGCCATCATCCTGGCCGAGTTTCCGCGCGGCCTGGCGGTGGTGCGCGACTACGACACCTCGATCCCCGAATTCCGCGGCGACCGCGAGGCGCTGATCCAGGCGGTGCTCAACCTCGCGCACAACGCCGCCCATGCCCTCAAAGACCGCATCGCGGCGGGCGATGCCCGCATCACCTTGCGCACCCGTGTGCAGCGGCAGGTCACCTTCGGCAAACGGCGCTTTCGCCTGGCACTGGAATTGCATGTCATCGACAACGGTCCCGGCGTGCCCGAGGAAATCAAGGACCGCATCTTCTACCCGCTGGTGTCGGGGCGCGACGGCGGCTCCGGTTTGGGGCTGACGTTGGCGCAAACCTTCGTGCAGCAGCACCAGGGGTTGATCGAGTGCGACAGCCGGCCGGGACACACCGATTTCAAGATCCTCATCCCGTTGCCATGACCCGGCGGCGCGGTGGGGCGAGCAGGAAGTGCCCGCATGAAACCGATCTGGATCGCCGACGACGACCCCTCCATCCGCTTCGTGCTGGAAAAGGCGCTGGCGCGCGAGGACCTGCCCACGCGCAGCTTCGACAGCCCCAAGGCCGTGCCGGACGCCTTGGCCGACGGCGCCGATGAGGGGCCGCAGGTGCTGGTCAGTGACATCCGCATGCCGGGTGGCTCCGGGCTGGAACTGCTGGCCCAGGTCAAGCGCCAGCACCCCGCGCTGCCCGTCATCATCATGACCGCGTACTCGGACCTCGACAGCGCGGTGGCGGCGTTCCAGGGCGGGGCGTTCGAGTACCTGCCCAAGCCCTTCGACCTGACCAAGGCGGTGGAGCTGATCCGCCGCGCCGTGGCCGAAAGCCAGCGCGAGGAGGTGGCCCACGACACCCTGAGCGCCACGCCCGAAATCCTGGGGCAGGCCCCCGCCATGCAGGACGTGTTCCGTGCCATCGGGCGGCTCAGCCACAGCCACGTCACGGTGCTCATCACCGGCGAATCCGGCACCGGCAAGGAACTGGTGGCGCGCGCGCTGCACAAACACTCGCCGCGCGCCAAGGGCCCGTTTGTGGCCATCAACACCGCGGCCATCCCCAAGGATTTGTTGGAGTCGGAACTGTTTGGGCACGAGCGCGGCGCTTTCACCGGGGCGCAGACGCTGCGCCGCGGTCGTTTTGAACAGGCCGAGGGCGGCACGCTGTTTTTGGACGAAATCGGCGACATGCCCTTCGAGCTGCAAACGCGGCTGCTGCGCGTGCTGTCGGACGGACACTACTACCGCGTGGGCGGGCACAGCCCCCTCAAAGCCCATGTGCGCGTGATTGCCGCCACGCACCAGAACCTGGAGCAGCGCGTGCGTGAGGGCGTCTTTCGCGAAGACCTCTACCACCGCCTCAACGTCATCCGCTTGCGCCTGCCGCCGCTGCGCGAGCGGCGCGAGGATATTGCGCTGCTGGCGCGGTTTTTTTTGCAGCAAAGCGCCCGCCAGCTCGAAGTCGAGCCCAAACGCCTGTCCGATGCCGCGCTGCAGGCGCTCGTTGCGTTTGACTTCCCGGGCAACGTGCGCCAGCTCGAAAACCTGTGCCACTGGCTGACCGTGATGGCCCCGGCGCAGGTGATCGAGGCCAAAGACCTGCCGCCGGAGGTGTTGGGTGCCCTCAACGCCGCGCCGCCAACCCCGCTGGCGCAGGCGACGGCAGGTGAGCCACCGGCGGCCCCGCCGCCTGCACCGCCCAGTGACACGGCCCCACCGCTGCCGCCAGCGGGCGCGCGCTCGGCCGTCTTGGCAGCCACCGCGCCGGCCGGCAGCACACCCTCGCCGTGGGAGGCCGCCCTGCAAGCCGAGGCCGGCACCCTGTTGGCCCAAGGCCGCGCCGACGTGTGGGATGCACTGATGCGCCGGGTGGAAGCGCGCCTGATCCAAGCCGCCCTGCAAGCCACGCACGGCCGCCGCATCGAGGCAGCACAACGCCTAGGCATCGGCCGCAACACCCTCACGCGCAAAATCCAGGAGCTGGGGCTGGAATGACCCGCCCCCCGTGCCGCGGCCCGCGGGGCCGGGGCATCAACCGTCGGCCAGCGTCAGCACCACCGGGGCGTGGTCGCTGGGCTGCGGCCACTTGCGCGGCGCGCGGTCTATCGTGCACGCCTGCGCCAGCGGCCTGAGCGCGTCGCTGATCCAAATGTGGTCGATGCGCAGCCCGCGGTTTTTGGGGAAGGCAAGCTGCCGGTAATCCCACCAGGTAAAACTTTGCGGTGGCTGGGGAAACAACCGAAAGGCGTCGTGCAGCCCCAGCGCCATGAGCGCTTGCAGCTGCGCGCGCTCCTCGCTCGTGCAGTGGATGGTTTCGCGCAAGCCCACCGGGTCCCAGACATCCGCGTCGTCCACCGTGATGTTGAAGTCCCCCATCAGCACCAGACGGGGGTGGCGCTGCAGCTCCTGCGCGATCCAGCCGCGCAGCGCCTGCAGCCAGCGCATCTTGTAGGCAAATTTGTCGCTGCCCGGCGCCTGCCCGTTGGGAAAGTACGCCCCTACGACGCGCAGCGGCGCGCCACCGGCAGCCGGCTGCACCGTGGCTGCGATCACGCGCGCCTGATCGTCCTCGAAGCCCGGGATGTTGCGCTGCACATCGGCCAGCGTGCCGGGCGCGCGCACCAGCAGCGCCACGCCGTTGTAGGTTTTTTGCCCCAACCACGCCGCCCCATAGCCCGCCTGCGCCAGCGCCGCCAAGGGGAATTTGTCATCGGGCAGTTTGAGCTCCTGCAGCGCGAGCACATCCACCGGGTGGGCTGCCAGCCAGTCCACCACATGGGGCAGGCGCACGGATAGGGAGTTGACGTTCCAGGTGGCGAACTTGAGCATGCGACGATAGGAAGCCAAAGTCGGGGATAGCAGGCACCGGTCAACAGCCAACCGAGTTAGGGACGACCAATCGAGCGCGGCCCTGGTGGTTGATGACGAGCTGCCGGGACAGCGAAGGATACTCCGGATGGCACAGTGTAAACGTACCCGCCTGGAACGCGCCGTTCGCCATCCGGCTTCGTCCGTTACCGGTATACGATACGTAGTTTTCCAAGGGCGAGTTCACGCGAATCGTCCAACCGCTGTTGAACCATGTGATGCTCGACTGTATCAGCTCGCCTTCGTCGTAATCACCGTCGTTGTCGTCGTCGAAGAATACGATCCAGCCACTAGCCCAATTTGCTGTCAAATCACAGCGACTGCCATCGAGGCTTTTGCAAACCACGACACGTCGTTTGAAAGCGAGCGCGGTATTTCGTGCAAGGTTTAGCAGGCCGTTGAAAAATCCCTCGCCACCCCCCGCGTCGGGCGGTACGATCTGAGGCCAACCGAGAACAACGCAGACGAGCACGATGAGAGGCAGTCAAGACTTCCAGGGGGCGATGTTCAGCTACATC
>NZ_VJOL01000027.1 GCF_007556705.1 Tepidimonas thermarum
GGGCGGGTTTTGCACCGCCGCGAGGGCACTTTGGGCGCCTCAGAGGCTGCCTTGGGGTGATTTGCGCTGACCTCACAGCGAGCGTGAGCGAGTGTGCGGTGTACGAGCTTTTTTGTTCAGTGGTTCCTTAGTGCAACATCTCGTAAATCGTCAAAAAGTCTCCCCGGCTAAGGGAGTACACGGTGTAGAGCCGTATCGAGGGTTCGAATCCCTCTCACTCCGCCAGCATCCCACCCCGTCGCCTGCGCGAACGGGGTTTTTTCTTGTGGAACGCTATGATCGCGCATGGCTGCGCCCGATGGGGCGCCATGCGATGACGAAGGAGCGCCATGAACGACAGGTGTTGGGATCCGCAACGGCGGCGCTGGCTGGCGGCGGCACTGCTGGCCGCGACCAGCCCCGGGGTGTGGGCACAAGGCCCGGCGTGGCCGCAGCGGCCGATCAAGCTGGTGGTGGGTTTTCCGGCGGGGTCGTCGCCCGACGCCATGGCGCGTACCCTGTCCGGGCCTCTGGCCGAACGCTTGGGCCAGCCCGTGGTGGTGGACAACCGGCCTGGGGCGGCCGGCAACATCGCCGCCGATGCGGTGGCGCGAGCCACCGACGGTCACACGTTGGGGCTCATGATCAACGGCAATCTCACCATTGCCAAAATCCTCAACCCCGCCACCCCTTACGACCCGTTGACCGATTTGGCACCGGTCAGCCTGCTGGCCACCGCGCCCCTGGTGCTGTGTGCCGGGCCGGCGGTGCAGGTGCATGGGGCCGGGGTGCTGGCTGCGGCGCGTGCGGCGGGCGCGCAGTGGAACTACGGCTCGCCCGGGGTGGGCACGGTGGCGCACATTGGCATGGAGATGATCCAGGCGCGCGCCGGCTGGCGCGCGGTGCACGTGCCGTTTCCAGGTAACCCCCAGGTCATCCAGGCGATGTTGCGCGGCGAGGTGCACCTGGCGCTGTTGCCCCCGGGGCTGGCCATGCAGCAAAGCCAAGCCGGCAAATTGCACGCAGTGGCCGTGACCAGTGCCGGGCGCAGCACCTTGGCGCCGGGCCTGCCGACCTTGGGTGAGTTGGGCGTCTCCGACGTGCAGCTGGAAATCTGGAACGCCGTGGCGGCGCCCCGCAGCATGCCCGCTGCGCACATTGCCCGCGTCGCCACCGCCCTGGCGGCGATCACGCGCGAGCCAGCGGTGCGCGAGCGCCTGTTCCAGCAGGGCTGGCAGGTGGCCGGGACGGCGCCAGAGGGGCTGGCGCGTCGCATCCAGATCGACACCGAGCGCATGCGCGCGGTGATCGAGCGCCTGGGGCTGCGCACGGGGTGAGCACGATGCGGCGCGATACACGGGATGTGCTGGCAGGGCTGTTGATGGTGGCGGTGGGGGTCGCAGCGGCGCTGTACGCCCGGGCCGAATACGACCTAGGCGATTGGCGCGCCATGGGGCCGGGGCTGTTTCCGGTCATGCTGGGCTGGTTGCTCGCGGGGCTGGGTGTGCTGATTGCCGTGCCGGCGTGGCTGCGCCGTGGCCAGCCGCTGGCGCTGGCCGTGCGCTCGGCGCTGTGCGTGATCGGGTCGTTGGTGCTGTTTGGCCTGTTGCTCAAGCCGGCCGGCCTGATCCTGGCGACCGTGGTGGCGGTGCTGGTGGCGTCGCTGGCCGATGACCGCTTTCGCTGGCGCACGCGCTGGCTGACCGCGGGGGCGATCGCCGCGCTGGCGTGGCTGATCTTCATCGTGGCCTTGGGCATGGTGCTGCCCAGCTGGCCGTGGGGTGCGTGATCGATGGACGTCTGGCAAGGTTTGCTCCACGGCCTGCAGCAAGCCGTGCAGCCGATGATGCTGCTGTATTGCTTCGTGGGGGTTTTCATCGGCACGCTCATTGGCGTGCTGCCTGGCATCGGCGCGATGGCCACCATCTCGCTGCTGTTGCCGGTGACCTACCACATTCCGACCACCGGGGCCATCATCATGCTGGCCGGGGTGTACTACGGGGCGCAGTATGGCGGCTCCACCGCCTCGATCCTGCTCAACCTGCCGGGGACGCCCTCGTCGGCCGTGACCTGTCTGGACGGCTACCAGATGGCCAAGCAGGGGCGGGCTGGCGTGGCGCTGTTCATGACCACCATCGCGTCCTTCTTCGGCTCGATGCTGGGCGTGGCGGTATTGGCCGGGTTTGCCCCGTCGATTGCCGAGGTGGGGCTGAAGTTTGGCCCGGCCGAGTATTTTGCGATGATGGCGCTGGGGCTGTTGGCGGCCTCGACGCTGGCGTCGGGCTCGCCGCTCAAGGGGCTGGCCATGGTGGTGCTGGGGCTGCTGCTGGGCACCGTCGGCACCGACGTCAATTCGGGCGTGGCGCGCTTTTATTTCGACATCCCCGAGTTGATGGACGGCATCAACATCGTCGCGCTGGCGATGGGGCTGTTTGGCATTGCGGAGGTGGTCGGCTCGGTCAACCAGCCACGCGAGGGGCACATGACGCAGCGGGTGCGCCTGCGCGAGATGCTGCCCAGCGGCGATGACTGGCGCCGCTCCTGGATGCCCATGTTGCGCGGCACCGGCGTTGGTTCGTTTTTTGGTGCCTTGCCGGGCACCGGCGCCTCGATCGCGTCGTTCATGTCCTACGCGCTGGAAAAGCGTGTGGCCCGTGATCCGACGCGCTTTGGCAAGGGCGCCATCGAAGGCGTGGTGGCCCCCGAGGCGGCCAACAACGCGGCGGCGCAAACGGCCTTTGTGCCGACCCTGTCGCTGGGCATTCCGGGCGATGCGGTGATGGCGCTGATGCTGGGGGCGCTCATCATTCACGGCATCCAGCCCGGCCCGCTGCTCATGAGCGATCAGCCCGACCTGTTCTGGGGCTTGATCGTGAGCTTTGCGATTGGCAACATTCTGCTGGTGATTTTGAACCTGCCTCTGGTGGGCATGTGGGTGGCGATCCTGCGCATCCCGTACCACGTGTTGTACCCGGCGATCCTGATCTTCATCGCCCTGGGCACCTACAGCGTCAACAACAACGTGTTCGACATCTACATGGTGGCGGCCATCGGTGCCGTCGGCTATGTGTTGGCGCTGTTGCGGTTTGAGGCGGCGCCCCTGATGCTGGGCTTCGTGCTCGGGCCGCTGATGGAAGAAAACCTGCGGCGCGCGCTGTTGCTGTCGCGCGGCGATCCGGCGGTCTTCCTCGAGCGGCCGATCAGCGCGGGCTTTTTGCTGGCCGGGCTGGCGCTGTTCCTGTGGAGCGTGGTGGGCGCGCTGCGGCGCTCCCTGCGTGAGCGCGAGCGCGCGGCCGAGGGCAGCGCCGGGTGAACGCGATCGACGCAACCGCAACCATGAACACGCCGCGCGTGTTGCTGGTGGTGGGCACGGGCGGCACCATTGCCGGCCAGGCTGCCAGCGCGCACGACGCGATCGGCTACCAGGCGGGCGTGGTGCCCGTGGCCCATTTGCTCGACGGGGTGCCGCTGCCGCCGGGCTGGTCCGTGCGCACGCAGCAGGTGGCCAACCTCGACAGCAAGGACATGGGGCCGCCGGTCTGGCAAGCGCTGCTCGACGCGGTGGCGCAGGCGCTGCAGATGCCCGATGTCGGCGCCATCGTCGTGACGCACGGCACCGATACGCTGGAAGAGACCGCCTGGCTGCTGCAGGCCGCGCTGGCCCCGCAGCGGCCGGTGGTGCTGACGGGCGCCATGCGGCCGGCGTCCGCCCTGGCCCCGGATGGGCCGCAGAACCTGGCGGACGCCGTGACGCTGGCCTGCGATGCGCGTGCGCAGGCGGCGGGCGGGGTCTGGGTGACGCTGGCCGCGCGGGTGTTCGATGCCGCCGCGGTGCGCAAGGAGCACGCGACGCGGCTGGATGCGTTTGGCGCCGGCGACGCCGGCCCCGCGGGCTGGGTGGAAGGCGGACGGGTGCGCTGGTGCGCCGCTGCCGAGGGGCTGGTGGCCGCCATGCGGGCGCTGGTGCCGGCAGCGCCGCTGCCGCCCCGCGCCTGGCGGTCATCGCCATGGCCGCGCGTGGAGTGGATCAGCAGCCACGCCGGGGCCGATGGCGCGTTGGTGCGGGCACTGCTGCGCCAGCGCGAGGCGGCGTTGCGTGGCGAAGACGCCGACGCGCCGCTGCAGGGCTTGGTGGTGGCAGGCACCGGCAACGGCTCGGTGCATGCTGAGCTGGCGCAGGCGCTGCAGCAGGCGGCGCAGGCCGGCGTGGTGGTGTGGCTGACCACGCGCTGCGCCCAGGGGGTGGTGGTCAGCGGTTCCCACGGCCGCGCGGTGCATGCCTGGCCCGTGACGCCGCTGCCGCCGGCCAAAGCGCGCGTGGCGCTGCAACTGCAGCTGATGGCGGCCGCAGCGCCGCGCGGTTGAAGCGCGGCGGCGCCAGGCCGCACGGGCGGCCCCAGCCGCGCTGGCCGGTGCCGCGGTGGGTTACGCCGACAGCGCTTGGAACACGCGCTGGGTGATTTCCTCGACCGTGCCCACGCCGCTGATGGCGCGGTACTTGGGCGCGGCCGCCGGGTCCTGCTGCGCCCAGCCGCGGTAGTAATCCACCAGCGGGCGTGTTTGGGCGGCGTAGACGTCCAGGCGCTTGCGCACGGTTTCTTCCTTGTCGTCGTCGCGCTGGATCAGGTCTTCGCCGGTGACGTCGTCCTTGCCCGGCACCTTGGGCGGGTTGTGGGTGATGTGGTAGGTGCGGCCCGAGGCGGGGTGGACGCGCCGGCCGCTCATGCGCTCGATGATGATGTCGAAGGGGACGTCGATTTCGAGCACGTAATCGATGCGCACGCCGGCGTGCCGCATGGCCTCGGCCTGCGGGATGGTGCGCGGAAACCCATCAAACAGAAAACCGTTGGCGCAATCGGGCTGGGCGATGCGTTCCTTGACCAGGTTGATGATGAGGTCGTCGCTGACCAGGCCGCCGGCGTCCATGACCTTCTTGGCCTCCAGGCCCAGTGGCGTGCCGGCCTTGACGGCAGCACGCAACATGTCGCCGGTGGAAATCTGCGGAATGCCGTACTTCTGGCAGATAAACGCGGCTTGCGTGCCTTTGCCAGCGCCCGGAGCGCCCAACAGAATCAGTCTCATGAATGTCCTTTACTCGTCGCAATCGTGTGAACGGGGCCGCGCTGGGGACGGCGCGTCCCGCGCGGCTGGCGGCGGCTGGCGCTCGGCCAGCGCCAAAGAATAGCACGCACGCCCCGACACAGGCTTACAAGCGGCGACACGTCGGCGCGGCCGCACCCCTCAGCCGTTTTGCTGCGCCCACAGGGCGCGCACGCGCTGCAGGTCTTCGGGTGTGTCCACGCCCGGTCCGGGGGCGGTCGCGCTGACGGTGACCGCGATGCGTTCGCCATGCCAGAGCACGCGCAACTGCTCGAGCGATTCGCACCGCTCCAGCGGCGCCGGGGGCAGTTGCGGGAAGCGGCGCAAAAAGCCGGCGCGGTAGGCGTAGAGGCCGATGTGTCGCAGCGGCCGTGCGCCAGGCGGCCAGGCGTGCAGATCGAGCGCCCCGTCGTGTCGGGGCGCGTCGCGCCACCAGGGAATCGGCGCCCGGCTGAAGGTCAGCGCACTGCCGTGGCGGTCGAGTACCACCTTGACCACGTTGGGGTTGAACAGCTCGGCGGCTGTCTCGATCGGGTGCGCCGCGGTGCCCATGGCGCAGTCCGGGCGGGTCTGCAGCACGGCGGCCACGGCCCGGATCAACGCGGGGTCGATCAGCGGTTCATCGCCCTGGACGTTGACCACCACGGCGTCATCGGCCAGGCCCAGCAGGTCCACCGCTTCGGCCAGCCGGTCGCTGCCGCTGGGGTGGTCGGCGCGCGTGAGCACGGCGGCGATGCCGGCGGCGCGGCAGGCGTCGGCGATGGCGGCGTCATCGGTGGCGACCGTGCACGAGCGCGCGCCGCTGGCCAGCGCGCGCTGCGCCACGCGCACCACCATGGGTGCGCCGCCAATGTCCGCCAGCGGTTTGTCCGGCAGCCGGGTGGACGCGCGCCGCGCCGGGATCAGGACGTCGAAATCCATCGTCACCGGGGGCGCAGGGTCAGGGGAGGGCGGGGCGCGGCGGGGCCAGTCGGTCCAGTTCCGCTTCGTCCAGCGGACGCGCTTCGTTTTCCAGCATGATGGGAATGCCGTCGCGGATCGGGTAGGCCAGGCGCGCGCCGCGCGAGACGAGCTCCTGCGTCTCGCGCACGTACACCAGCGGCCCTTTGGTGACCGGGCAGACGAGCAATTCGATCAGCTTGGGATCCATGTAGGCATCATAGCGCGTCGCGGCGGGCGCGCCAGTCATCGAGCAGGCGGTCGAGTGCCGCCACCCACGCTGGCTCGGGCGACAGCAGCAGCGGCACGCGCCACAACGACACCCCGGGCGGCAGCGGCCGCCCACGCAGCTTGACCGCATCCTTGTCGGTGCACAGCCAAATGCGCGGCGCCTGCGCGGTCGCCGCCGCTTGTGCCAGCGCCGCCTGCAGCACGGGGGCCGGGGCATGGTCGGGCAGGGCCAGGGTTTGGGCCAGCGCCAAGCCCCGTTCGCGCAGCTGCGCAAAAAACGCCTCGGGGCGGGCGATGCCAGCCAGTGCGCCCACGGGGGCGTGGGCCGTGGCCCACGTTTGCAGCGGCATGCGCTCACCCGCCATGCCGATGGCGTCGGGGGCGAGTGCGCGCGTGGCCCGATATTCCGGGTACGGATGCGCACGGGGGGGCTGGTGCGGTGGCGCGGTGCGCAGCACCCACAGTGGGCCCAGCGGCAGCAGCCGCGCGGGCCAGGGCTCGCGCAGCGGCCCGGCGGGCAGCAGCCAGCCATTGCCAACGTCGCGCTCGTCGAACACGACGATTGTCAGGTCCCGCGCCAGCGCCCAGTGCTGCATGCCGTCGTCGCTGATGACGATGTCCACCTCCGGGTGCTGGCGCAACAAGGTCGCCACCGCGCCGGGACGGTCACGCCCGACGGCCAGCGGCGCGCCGGTTTCCTGCGCGATCAGGGCCGGCTCATCCCCCAGTTGCGCGGGATCGGGGCTGGTGCCGGCCACCACCACGGCCTCGGTGTCGTCGTGGCGGCCATACCCCCGCGAGACCACACCGGGGTGCCATCCCCGCAGCTGCAGGTGGCGCACCAGCGCCATGACCGTGGGCGTTTTGCCGGCACCCCCCGCCACGACGTTGCCCACCACCACCACCGGCACCGGCGCGCGCCAGGGTTGCCGCCACCCCCAGCGCCACAGCGCCGCGCGCACCCCCAGCGCGGCACGCGCCAGGCCCGCCAGCGGCAGCAGCGCGCAGGCCAGCGGCCCCCGCGTCAGCCAAGCCGCGGGCAGGTCCACCACGGGCATCAGCCCCCCTGACCGTGCTGCGTGGCAAAGGTGATTTGCACCAGGCCCACCTGCCGCGCCGCGTCCATGACGTTGATCACCGATTGGTGGCTGGCGGCGGCGTCGGCCTGGATGACCAAGATAGGCTCGCCCTGGCGCGCACCCTGGGCGCTGCGCAGCGCCGCCACCAGGGTGTCGACGCCGTGGGCCTCGAGCAGGCGGTCGTCCACGGCATAGCGCCCGTCGGGGCCGACGGCGACCACGATTTCGGCGGGGGGCTGGGCTGGCGTTTCGGCGTTGGCCAGCGGCAGGTTGACCTGCAGCGCCGTGGTCTGGCTGAAGGTCGTCGTCAGCATCAAAAAGATCAGCACGACCAGCAGGATGTCGATGAACGGAATCAGGTTGATTTCCGGTTCTTCGCGGTTGCCGTGACGGAAGTTCATGCGCATCTCCGCGCCCGACCAGGCGGTGGGTGGGGCCTCAGCGTCGCAGGGTCAGCAGGTGGTGGACGAAGGCCTCGGCGGCGACCTCCAACTGCAGCAAAAAGGCATCGGCACGGGCGCGGTAGTAGCGCCAGAACACAAGCGCCGGAACCGCGATCATCAGCCCAAAGGCCGTGTTGTAGAGCGCCACCGAAATGCCGTGGGCGAGCTGGGCCGGATTGCCACCCCCAGGCTGCAGCCCACCCGGCCCGGCTTGCGAGCCAAAGATTTCGATCATGCCGATGACCGTGCCCAGCAAACCCAGCAACGGTGCCGCCGACGCCACCGTGGCCAGGGCGCCCAGGTAGCGCTGCAGCTGGACGGCGGCCAGACGGCCCGCGGATTCGAGCGCGGTGCGCAGTTCGGCTTCGGATGCGCGCGGGTTGCGCTGCAGCGCCTGAAAGCCCGCGGCCAGCACCGCACCGAGCAGCGAGTTGTCGGCCAACTGGTCCACGATGGCGGGCGGCGGCACGCCCTGGCGCGACGCCTGCACCACCTCGTCCAACAACCGCGGGGGGGCGATTTTGGCGGCGCGCAGGCTGACCGCACGTTCGATGATGATCGACAGCCCCAGGACGGAGCACGCAATCAGCGTCCAGATGGGCCAACCGGCGGCTTGTATGATCGACAGCAAGGGGCTCTCCTGTGCGGCGTTGCAGGCGGATTATCGGACACGCCGCGCATGGCAAAACCGCGGGGGCGCACCGGACGCGTCGCACACCCCTGTGGACAACATTGTGCAAAAGCCGCTGCATACGTCGGCGCGTCGCGGGGGATGCGTGGTGTGGACAACCCTTCTTCTCTGGTTGGCGCAAAAAAATCGTTTATCGGACAACATGTTACAGGGCATAGGAGCGCTGAGGGCAATGGGTTGGCCGGCATGTCGGGGCTGGAGGGGGCTGTGGGCAACCCCATGATGCCACGCAGCCCCGTGACCGAAGACGACGGCCCGGTTTGGTCGGTCGGGGCGCTGGTGACGGCGGTCGCCGACGCCGTGCGGGCGCGCTTCAACCCGGTGCGCGTGCAGGGCGAAATCTCGGGCTACGTGCGCGCTGGCAGCGGCCATGCCTATTTCACCCTCAAAGACGCACAGGGCCAACTGCGCTGCGCGTTTTTCCGCCGCGCGGCCGAGGCCAGACCCGTGGTCTTGCGCGAGGGCATGCGCGTGGAGGTGCTGGGGCGGCTCGACGTGTACGCCCAGCGCGGTGACCTGCAGCTCGTGGTCGAGCGCGTGCGTCCAGCCGGTCAGGGCAGCCTGTACGAGCAGTTTTTGCAGCTCAAGGCCGCGTTGGCCGCCGAGGGGTGGTTCGACACCGCCCGCAAGCGTCCACTGCCGCCGTTTCCGGCCAGCATCGGGGTGGTGACCTCGCTCGATGCGGCGGCGCTGCGCGACGTGGCCACCACGCTGGCGCGCCGGGTGCCGCATCTGCCGGTGTGGGTCTATCCCGCGCCGGTGCAGGGCGCCGAAGCACCCGCGCAGTTGTGCGCCGCCCTGCGCCGCGCGTATCAGGATTACCGCGCCAGCGGCGCGCCGGCGGTGCTGCTGCTGGTGCGCGGGGGTGGCTCGCTGGAAGACCTGTGGGCGTTCAACGACCCGGAGCTGGTGCGCACCCTGGCCCAGGCGCCCATGCCGGTGGTGTGCGGCGTTGGCCACGAAACCGACGTGACCCTGGCCGATTTCGTGGCCGATGTGCGCGCGCCCACGCCCACGGCCGCGGCCGAGCTGTGCGCGCCGGCCACGCAACTGTTGCAACAAGCCCTGCAGCGCCAGGCCGAGCGCTTGCACGAGGCCGTGTGGCGCCGGCTGGACACCCAGGCGCAAACCTTGGACCGGCTGGCGCAGCGCCTGGGCCGGCCGGCCGCGCGGCTGGGGCGCGAGCAGGCGCGCCTGCTCGCGCTCGAACACCGGGTGCGGGCCGCTGCCGTGCTGCGGGTGGACCGGCAGCGGCAGCAGCTGCTGCAGCGGCAGCAAGCGTGGCAGGCCTTGCTGCGGCGCGATCGGGAGCGCCACCACCAGCGCCTGATGCGCTGGCAGGCCCAGCTGGCGCTGCTCGACCCGCGCCTGGTGCTGCAACGGGGCTACGCCCTGGTCACCGATGCCCAGGGGCGCGTCGTCACGCGCGCCGACCAGACGCGCGCCGGCGAGGCGCTGCAGGTGGCCCTGGCGCGTGGGGCGCTGGACGTGCGCGTGGCCGCGGTGCGCAACGACGCCAGCGCCTGACCCCGCACCTGCGCCAGGGGGATCGCCCGCGGTCCGGCGCGGTGCGGCCGCCTTCCCTACAATCGAGGCGCTTTTGCACAACCACTCTGGAAGAGGACACACGCCATGGAACACACCCTGCCGCCCCTGCCGTTTGCCATCGACGCCCTCGAGCCCTACTACTCCAAGGAAACCCTCGAGTACCACCACGGCAAGCACCACAACGCCTACGTGGTCAACCTGAACAACCTGCAAAAGGGCACCGAGTACGAGTCGATGACGCTGGAGGAGATCATCCGCAAGGCGCCCAACCCCGGTCCCATCTACAACAATGCCGCGCAAGTGTGGAACCACACCTTCTTCTGGCACTGCATGAAGCCCAACGGCGGTGGCGAGCCCACCGGCGCGCTGGCGGCGGCCATCAACGCCAAGTGGGGCAGCTACGCCGCGTTTCGCGAGGCCTTCGTCAAGAGCGCGGTGGGCAACTTCGGCTCGGGCTGGACCTGGCTGGTCAAAAAGCCCGACGGCAGCCTCGACATCGTCAACACCGGCGCAGCGGGCACGCCCCTGACCACCGCCGACAAGGCGCTGCTGACCGTGGACGTGTGGGAGCACGCCTACTACATCGACTACCGCAACCTGCGCCAGAAGTTCGTGGAAACCTTCCTGGACAAGCTGGTCAACTGGGACTTCGTGCAGGCCAACTTCGCCTGAAGCCGCGCCCTAGCGCGTACCAAACGGCGCGCCCGCGAGGCGAAAGCCCGCGGCGATGCCGCGCTTGCCAAACCAGCCCTGCGCCATCTCCAGCACGTACCGCACCGGTTCGCGCGAGCAGTGGCTGGTGTCGTCGAGCGGCTGCATGTCCGCCATGTTGACGATGCGGCCGTCGTCGGCGATGAAGGCGGCCGTCAGCGGAATGTAGGTGTTGCGCATCCAAAAGCACTGCACCGCGGGCGCCTCGAACACAAACAACATGCCCTCGTTGGGTCCGAGTTCGCGCCGCCACATCAGGCCGATGGCGCGCTGCTCGGGGGTTTGCGCCACCTGCGCGTCGATGCGATGCATCCCGGCGCGCAGCGCGACGCGGGGCAAATCGGTTTGCGGCCGTTCGGCAGGGCGTGGCTGGGCCATGCCGGCGTTGGCGGCCAGCAGCGCCAGCGCGACGCCACCGGTCAACAGTGCACGCCGCCCCCGGTTGGCGGTGCCGTATCGGCGCGACGAGGTCGTGCAGGTGCCCGCCAAGGGGGCAAACGCGCCGTGACGGGGAGGAAGCATGGCGTCAGGTCCGCGGAGGTTTTCTCGATAGAATCGATTGTAGAGCCCAGCACCCACCCGGTGCCCGGGCACGACACCCCATACGGAGACCCCGCTCATGTACCAACACATCCGCGTACCGGCCGAAGGCCAAAAAATCACCGTCAACGCCGACATGTCGCTCAACGTGCCGGACAACCCCATCATCCCCTACATCGAGGGCGACGGCACGGGCGTGGACATCACCCCGGTGATGATCAAGGTCGTCGATGCGGCGGTGGCCAAGGCCTACGGCGGTCGGCGCAAGATCCACTGGATGGAGGTGTACGCGGGTGAGAAATCGACCCGCGTCTACGGGCCGGACGTGTGGCTGCCGGACGAAACCCTGCACGCGCTCAAGGAATACGTGGTGTCCATCAAGGGCCCGCTGACCACCCCGGTCGGGGGCGGCATCCGCTCGCTCAACGTGGCGCTGCGCCAGGAGCTCGACCTCTACGTCTGCCTGCGCCCGGTGCGCTATTTCAAGGGCGTGCCCAGCCCGCTCAAGGAGCCGGAAAAGACCGACATGGTCATCTTCCGCGAAAACTCCGAGGACATCTACGCCGGCATCGAGTACCCGGCGCAAAGCGACAAGGCCAAAAAGCTCATCAAATTCCTGATCGAGGAGATGGGCGTGACCAAGATCCGCTTCCCCGAGACCTCGGGCATCGGCATCAAGCCGGTGTCCATCGAGGGTACCGAGCGGCTCGTGCGCAAGGCCATCCAGTACGCCATCGACAACGACAAGCCCAGCGTCACCCTGGTGCACAAGGGCAACATCATGAAGTACACGGAAGGGGGCTTTCGTGACTGGGGCTACGCGCTGGCGCAGCGCGAGTTCGGCGCGCAGCCGATCGATGGCGGCCCGTGGTGCAAGTTCCGCAACCCCAAGACGGGCAAGGACATCATCATCAAAGACTCGATCGCCGACGCCTTCCTGCAGCAAATTCTGCTGCGCCCGGCCGAGTACTCGGTGATCGCCACGCTCAACCTCAACGGCGACTACATCTCCGACGCGCTGGCGGCGCAGGTGGGCGGCATCGGCATCGCGCCGGGAGCCAACCTCTCCGACAGCGTGGCCTGCTTCGAGGCGACCCACGGCACCGCGCCCAAGTACGCGGGCAAGGACTACGTCAACCCCGGCTCGGAAATCCTGTCGGCCGAAATGATGCTGCGCCACATGGGCTGGAAGGAGGCCGCCGACCTCATCATCAGCAGCATGGAAAAGGCCATCCAGAGCAAGCACGTCACCTACGACTTCGCGCGCCTGATGGAAGGTGCCACGCAGGTGTCGTGCTCGGGCTTTGGCCAGGTCATGATCGACCACATGTGATGCGCCCGCGCTGCGGCGCGCCGCAGCGCGGCCGCGCCCGAGGCGCCCGTGCCGGCCGCGCGCCGCATCCATGCCGCCGCCCCTGGGGCGGCGGTGTTTTTTGCGCGACGGACGGCGTGGCCTGCTGCCTGCGCGGATGTTCGATTTATTGCAGAATGTTTGCCATGGCCACGACACCCAAACAACCCGATCTGACCCCGAGCGTGCCCGGCGGCGGCGATGCGGTGGTGTTGGAACGTCGCCGCCAGCGCGTGCAGCCGCCCAAGATGTACCAGGTGGTCCTGCTCAACGACGATTTCACGCCGATGGAGTTCGTTGTGCGCGTGCTGCAGGAGTTTTTCAACAAGGACCGCGAGACGGCGACGCAGATCATGCTCAAGATTCATGTCCACGGACGCGGCGTGTGCGGCGTCTACACCCGCGATGTCGCCACCACCAAGGTCGAGCAGGTGACCCAGGCTGCGCGCGCGGCGGGGCATCCCCTGCAATGCGTGGCCGAACCGGTTGAATAACGCGGTTCGCGCCCCACATACCCGAGTGTGCCGGTGGATGCATCGCGCTACAGTTGAAACCCGAAGTGAAGGAAGTGCCCCATGATTGCCCAGGAACTTGAAGTCAGCTTGCACATGGCCTTTGTCGAGGCCCGGCAGCAGCGGCACGAATTCATCACGGTCGAGCACCTGCTGCTGGCGCTGCTGGACAACCCCAGCGCGGCCGAGGTACTGCGCGCGTGCAACGCCAACATCGACGATTTGCGCAAGTCGCTGACGACCTTCATCAAAGACAACACCCCCACGGTGCCGGGCACCGAGGAGGTCGACACCCAGCCCACGCTGGGGTTCCAGCGCGTCATCCAGCGCGCCATCATGCACGTGCAGTCCACGGGCAACGGCAAGAAGGAGGTCACCGGCGCCAACGTGCTGGTGGCCATCTTTGGCGAGAAGGACTCGCACGCCGTGTACTACCTGCACCAGCAGGGCATCACGCGGCTGGACGTGGTCAACTACATCGCGCACGGCATCCGCAAGGGCGACACGCCCGAGCCGGCCAAGTCCAACGACGGCGCGGCGCCCGAGAGCGAAGAAGCGAGCGAGGCCAAAGGCAACGAGAAGGCGTCGCTGCTGGAGCAGTTCACGCAAAACCTCAACCAACTCGCGCGCGAGGGCAAGATCGACCCGCTCATCGGGCGCGACTACGAGGTCGAGCGTGTCATCCAGATCCTGTGCCGCCGGCGCAAGAACAACCCGCTGCTGGTCGGCGAGGCGGGCGTGGGCAAGACCGCCATCGCCGAGGGGCTGGCGTGGCGCATCGTGCAAAAGGATGTGCCCGAGGTGTTGGCCGACGCCACGGTGTACTCGCTCGACATGGGCGCCCTGTTGGCGGGCACCAAGTACCGGGGCGATTTCGAGCAGCGCCTCAAGGGCGTGCTCAAGACGCTCAAGGACAAGCCCAATGCCATCCTGTTCATTGACGAGATCCACACGCTGATCGGGGCGGGTGCCGCCTCGGGCGGCACGCTCGATGCGTCCAACCTGCTCAAGCCGGCGCTGTCCAGCGGCCAGCTCAAGTGCATCGGCGCCACCACCTTCACCGAGTACCGCGGCATCTTCGAGAAGGACGCGGCGCTGTCGCGGCGCTTCCAGAAGGTGGACGTGGTCGAGCCCACGGTGGAGCAGACGATCGAGATCCTCAAGGGCCTGAAGTCGCGCTTCGAGGAGCACCACAGCGTCAAATACGCGGCGGCGGCCCTGCAGGCCGCGGCGGAGCTGTCGGCCAAGTACATCAACGACCGCCACCTGCCCGACAAGGCCATCGACGTCATCGACGAGGCCGGTGCCGCGCAGCGTGTGGCCGCGCCGTCCAAGCGCAAAAAGACCATCGGCAAAGCCGAAATCGAGGAAATCGTCGCCAAGATCGCCCGCATTCCGCCCGCCAGCGTCTCCAGCGACGACCGCAGCAAGCTGCAAAACCTCGAGCGCGACCTCAAGGCGGTGGTCTTTGGGCAGGACAAGGCGCTCGAACTGCTGGCCTCGGCGGTCAAGATGGCGCGCTCGGGCCTGGGCAAGCCGGACAAGCCCATCGGCGCTTTCCTGTTCAGTGGCCCCACGGGCGTGGGCAAGACCGAAGCCGCCAAGCAGCTGGCGTATATCCTGGGCATCGAGCTCATCCGCTTCGACATGTCCGAGTACATGGAGCGCCACGCGGTCAGCCGCCTCATCGGCGCGCCGCCCGGCTACGTCGGCTTCGACCAGGGCGGGCTGTTGACCGAGGCGATCAGCAAGAAGCCGCACTGTGTGCTGCTGCTCGACGAAATCGAAAAGGCGCACCCGGACATCTTCAACGTGCTGCTGCAGGTGATGGACCACGGCACGCTCACCGACAACAACGGGCGCAAGGCGGATTTCCGCAATGTCATCATCATCATGACGACCAATGCGGGCGCCGAGACCATGAACAAGTCCACCATCGGCTTTACCACGCAGCGGCAGGCGGGCGACGAGATGGCCGACATCAAGCGCCTGTTCACGCCGGAATTCCGCAACCGGCTCGACGCCATCGTCAGCTTCAAGCCGCTCGACGAGCAGGTCATCCTGCGCGTGGTGGACAAGTTCCTGCTGCAGCTCGAGCACCAGCTGGCCGAGAAGAAGGTCGAAGTCACCTTCACCGACGCGTTGCGCCGCTACCTGGCCAAGAAGGGGTTCGACCCGCTCATGGGCGCGCGGCCGATGCAGCGCCTCATCCAGGACACGATCCGCCGCGCGCTGGCCGACGAGCTGCTCTTTGGCCGCTTGGTCGATGGCGGGCGCTTGACCGTGGACATCGAAACCCCGGCCGATGGCGGCGAGCCGCAGGTCAAGCTCGACATCCAGCCCCTGCCCAAGAAGGAGGGCCGGCGCGCCGAGCCGGAAGAAGCCACGGCGGATTGACGCGGTCGCTGCCTCGCCGCCGCGGCGTGGTGCGGCCTGGCGTGGCGTTGTGAGGGACGACCGCGGGGTCAGGCTGCGGCTTCGAGCGCCAGCAGCGCCCGTTTGCGTGCCAACCCCCAGCGGTAGCCGCCCAGGCCGCCGTCGCTGGCCACCACGCGGTGGCAGGGGACGATGACCGCCAGCGGGTTGGCGGCGCAGGCTTGCGCCACCGCGCGCGCGGCGCGCGGCTTGCCCAAACGGGCCGCCAGCGCCCCATAACAGACCGTTTGGCCAGGGGGAATGGTGCGCAGCAGCGCCCACACGCGCTGCTGGAAGGGTGTGCCGCGGATGTCCAGCGGCAGCGCCCAGGGGCGCTGCGGCGCGGCCACCAGGTCGGCGGCCTGGCGCGCCCATGCCTGCACCTGGGCATTGCCCGCTGCGAGGGTGGCACCGGGCCAGCGTCGGCGCAGATCGGCCTGCAGCGGCGCCACATCGTCCCCCAGCAGCAGGGCGCACAGGCCGCGCGGCGTCGCGGCCACCAGTACCCAACCCAGCGCGCTTGGCGCAACAGCGGTGTGCAGCGTTTCCATCGGTCCAGTGTACGGCCATCCGTGCCGGCTGCGGTTACGATGGCAGGGTGAGTGCTGACGCCCATACCTTCTTCTGGCACGACTACGAAACCTTCGGCGCCGACCCGCGGCGCGATCGGCCGGCCCAGTTTGCTGGCTTGCGCACCGATGCGGACCTCAACCCGATGGGCGAGCCGGTCGTGTGGTACTGCCAGCCCGCGCAGGATTATTTGCCCGACCCCGAGAGCTGCCTGATCCCGGGGATCACGCCGCAGCAGTGCCAGGCCCGCGGCATGAGCGAACGGGCCTTTGCCGAAGCGCTGCTGGCCGAGCTGGAACGCCCCGGCACGATCGGGGTAGGCTACAACTCGATCCGCTTCGACGACGAGTTTACGCGCCACCTGCTGTGGCGCAACCTGCTGGACCCGTATGGACGGGAGTGGCGCAACGGCTGCAGCCGCTGGGACTTGCTGGACGTGGTGCGCATGACCTGGGCCCTGCGACCGGCGGGGATCGAGTGGCCCACCAACGGCGAGGGCAAGCCCAGCTTTCGGCTCGAGCACCTGACCGCTGCCAACGGCTTGGCGCACGAGCAGGCCCACGACGCGCTGTCCGACGTGTACGCGACACTGGCGCTGGCGCGCCTGATCCGGCAGCGCCAGCCACGGCTGTTCGACTACGCGCTGGGCTTGCGTCGGCGTGACCGCGTGCTGCAGGTGCTCGGGCTGCCGGCGAACGCGGGCCAGGTTCGGCCGTTCGTGCACGTTTCCGGCCGCTTTCCGGTGGAGCGGGGGTGTTTGGCGGTGATGTGGCCGTTGGCCCAGCATCCGACCAACCGCAACGAGCTGCTGGCCTGGGACCTGGCGCACGACCCGCGCGAACTGGCCGACCTGCGGCCCGACGAGGCGCGTCGGCGGCTGTTCACGCGCCAAGGCGATTTGCCCGAGGGCGTGCGGCGCTTGCCACTCAAGAGCGTGCACCTGAACCGCTCGCCCATGGTCGTCGCCGGCATGGAGGTGCTGCGCAGCGGCGCGGCCGAGCGCTTCGGCCTGGATCTGGCGCAAATCGAGCGCCACGCAGCGTGGGCGGCGGGATTGCCCGATCGGGGGTCGCTGTGGGCCGCCCTGTTCGGGCGCGAGCCGGGCCAGGAAGCCGTCGATGTCGATGCGGCGTTGTACGACGGGTTTGTCGGCGACGATGACCGGCGCCGTCTAATGCGGCTGCGCGCACTGGACCCGGCCGATCCGGCCTGGCGGCAATGCGGCTTTGACGATGCGCGCCTGCCGGAGCTGGTGTTTCGCTTCCGCGCCCGCAACCACCCGCAGTCGCTGGACGCCGACGAGCGCGCGCGCTGGCGCGCGCACTGCCGGGCGCGCATCGTGGACGGCGCCGGCGGCCATGCACCGTGGGCCGACTACCGCGCGCAACTGGAGGCGCGCATCGCCCTCGCGCGTGCGCAGGGGGATGCGCGCGCGCTGGGCCTGTTGGCGGCCGTGGCCGACTACGCCAGCGAGCGGGTGGCGGCCGTGAGTTGATCGGCCGCGTCCCACAGCGCCAAGTGTTCGCCGCGCGCAACGCGCGCCACATACGCGGGGACGTCGGCCGCGGGCATTGGCCGCCCCAGGCCAAACCCCTGCACCGCGTCGCAGCCCAGGTCACGCAGCGCCGCCAGCTGCTGCGCGCTTTCCACGCCTTCGGCCACCGCCTCGCGTCCGAGCTGGTGGGCCAGCGTCACGGCGGCGCCGACGATGGCCGCGTCGTCGGCGTCGTGGGCAAGATCGCGCACGAACGCGCGGTCGATTTTGAGCCGGTCGATCGGCAGGTGCTTGAGGTAGGACAGCGACGAGTAGCCGGTGCCGAAATCGTCGATCGCGATGCGCGCGCCCAGCTCGCGCAGGCGCGCCAGTTCCGCCTCGGCGCGCTGCGGGTCGCGCATCATGACGCTCTCGGTGATCTCGAATTCGATGCCCAGCAGGGGCAGCGGGCGGCGTGCATCGGCGGGCACGGCGCGGTCAAAGGCGTCGCGGATGCGTCCGGCCAGCCCCTCGCGGTCGAACTGGCGCGCCGAGAGGTTGATGCTGATCAGCAGCGGCCCGCCGGTGTGCGCCTGCTGCCACGCGTGGCGCTGGCACGCCACCGCGCGGCAGACCCAGCTGCCCAAGGCCTCGACCAGTTCGGCCGACTGCTCGGCCACGGGGACGAACGCGCCCGGGAGCAAAACGCTGCCATCCGGCTGCGGCCAGCGCAACAGCGCCTCGAAGCCCACCAGCGGCATGCCGTCGCCCAAGGTGTGGATGGGTTGGTAGTGCAACGCCAGGGCGTCGGCGGCGATCGCCTCGCGCAGCCGGCTTTCCAGGTCGATGCGGCGTGCGATGGCCTCCTGCATGGCAGGGGTGTAGTAGCGCCACCCGGCGCCTCCATCGGCCTTGGCGTGGTACATCGCAATGTCCGCCAGGCGCAGCAGCTCTTGCGCCTCGTGTCCATCGCGTGGCGCCAGCGCGATGCCAATCGAGGGCGTCAGGTAGGTGCGCGGCGTGCCGCGGCCCTCACCGGCGCCGTTCGCGCCGACGGCACCCTCGGGCAACGCGAAGGGCTCGGACAACGCCTGCACGATTTGCTCGGCCACACGCGCCGCGTCGGCCTCGTCCTGCATGCCGGTGAGGGCGACGACGAATTCGTCGCCGCCGATGCGCGCCACGATGTCGCTGCCGCGCAACCGCGCGCGCAGGCGTTGCGCGGCTTCCACCAGCACGCGGTCGCCGGCCTCGTGTCCCAGGGAGTCGTTGACGGCCTTGAAGCGGTCCAGGTCGATGAACAGCAGCGCCAGCGGGCGCTGGTCGCGTTCGGCGGCACGCAGGGCCTGGTCCAGCACCACGGGCAGCGCGTGGCGGTTGGTCAGGCCGGTCAGCGCGTCGGTACGGGCCAGGCGCTCGATGGCCGCTTGCGCCGAGCGGCGCTCGGTCACATCGGCATACACCGTGACAAACCCCCCGGTGGCCAGCGGCTGGCCGCGCACGTGCAGCACACGCCCGTTGGGGCGGACACGCTCGAACTCATGCGGCTCGAAGCGCAGGGCCCGCGCGCGCATCTCGGCCAGGGCGGCCTCGGGGTCGGCTTGCGGGCCGTACTCGCCGCGCGCGATGTTGAAGCGCAGCACGTCCACCAACGTCAGATCCGGCTGTTCGAACAAGGCCCGCGGCAGCTCCAGCAACTCCAGCAGGCGCTCGTTCCACACCTGCACGCGCAAGTCGCGGTCCACCATCGACACCCCGACCGGAATGTTGTCCACCAGCGTGCGCAGGATGTCGTGGGCCTGCGCCAGCCGTTCGCGCTCCTGCTTCTGCTCGGTGATGTCGGTGTAGGTGGTGACAAAGCCCACGACGGCACCCTCGCGCACGATCGGCTCGCCGATCACGAGGTGCGTGCGCCCGTTGGGGCGGGTGCGCTCCAGGCGGTGCGGGCGAAACTGCAGCGCCAGCGCGCGCCGGCGCGCCACCGCCTGCTGCGGGTCTTCGTCCCCGTATTCGCCGCGCTGCGCCGGCACGCGGATCAGGTCGTCGAAATCCACCCCCTCGCGCAGCAGCTCGTCGGGCAGGCCGAGCACGCGCCCGAATTCGGCGTTCCACACGCGCAGCTTCAGGTCGCGATCGAAGACGCTCAGCCCCATGGGCAGGTGCTGCACGATGGCCTCCAGGTACGCCGTGCGCTCGCGCAGCATGGCCTCGAGCTGCACCCGCTCGCTGATGTCGAGGTTGATGCCCATGGCCAGCCGCTGGCCGGTGGCGGGCTCACGCGTGACCACGATGCGCAGCATGTGGTGGGTGATGCGCCCATCGGGCTGCTGGATGCGGTAGCCCGCTTCGCCGCCCCCGCGGGCATAGGCGGCCTCGAGCGCCTCACGCACGCGCTCGCGGTCCTCGGGCACGATCTGGCGCAGCGAGCGCTCGCGCTCGGCCGGCTCGTCCGGGCGGATGCCGTGCATGCGGCGAAACACGTCGGACCACCACAGCGCCTGGGTGTCGAGGTTGCGTCGCCAGTGCGCAATGCCGAGTCGGTCGAGCAGTTCCGGGAACCAGCGCTGTTCCGCCTCGAGTCGCGCGCGCACCTGGTCGCGCTCGCGTCGGGCCCGCCACCAGGCGGCGCCCAGGAGGAAGGCCAACGTCCATCCCAGCAGGGCCAGCCAGGCGGTCATGGTGCGTTGCTCATCGTGCAGCGTGGTGATAGCGCCGAGTGTAGGGGGGCGGCGCCGTTGCCGGTCTGCGCACAAACCCGCACCCGCGCGGGGCAGGGGATGGCCCCCTCAGCGCCGCCGCCCGCTGCCGCCCACGAGGCCGCCCAACAGCCCCCGCACCAACTGACGGCCAAGCTGGGTGCCCACTTGGCGCACCGCCGTTTTGACCACGGTTTGCACCAGACCGTCGTACTGGGCGCCGCGTGGGCCGGTACGGCCGAACAGCGCTTCGCCCACCTTGGCGGCCAAACCGCCCGACCCCGGCGTTGCATCCGCCGCGGCGTTGGGCGGGGCGTTGCCGGCCGCCGGGGCGGGCGCACCCGCGTGGCCGGCGCGCAAGCGCTCGTAGGCGCTTTCGCGGTCCACGGTCTGGTCGTACACCCCCGCCACCAGCGACTGGCGCAGCAGCACGCGGCGCTCCTCCGGGGTGATGGGGCCCAGGCGGCTGCCCGGTGGCAACACCCAGGCGCGCTCGGTTTCGCTGGGCCGGCCCTTGGCGTCGAGCAGGCTTACCAGCGCCTCACCCACGCCCAGCTCGGTGATGGCGGCCTCCAGGTCGAGCCCAGTCTTGGGGCGCATGGTCTGGGCCGCGGCCTTGACCGCCTTTTGGTCGCGCGGCGTGAAGGCGCGCAGCGCGTGCTGGACGCGGTTGCCCAGCTGCCCCAGCACGCTGTCGGGGATGTCGAGCGGGTTTTGGGTGACGAAGAAAACGCCCACCCCCTTGGAGCGGATGAGCCGCACCACCAGTTCGATGCGCTCGACCAGCACCTTGGGCGCATCGTCGAACAGCAGGTGCGCTTCGTCGAAGAAAAACACCAGCTTGGGCTTGTCCAGGTCGCCGACTTCCGGCAGCGCCTCGAACAGCTCGGACAGCAGCCACAGCAAAAAGGTGCCGTACAGGCGTGGGGCGTTGAGCAGCTTGTCCGCCGCCAGGATGTTGACCACGCCGCGCCCGTCCACGGTTTGCATCAGGTCGGCGATGTCGAGCATCGGCTCGCCAAAGAAGCGGTCCGCGCCTTGCTGCTCCAGTGCCAGCAGGCCGCGCTGGATGGCGCCGATGCTGGCGGCGCTGACGTTGCCGTATTCGGTGGTGAACTGACGCGCATTGTCGCCGACGTGCTGCAGCATGGCCCGCAAATCCTTGAGGTCGAGCAGCAGCAGCCCCTGATCGTCGGCGATCTTGAACACCAGGTGCAGCACGCCGGTCTGCGTCTCGTTGAGGCCCAGCATGCGCGCCAGCAGCAGCGGCCCCATGTCGCTGACGGTCGCCCGCACCGGGTGGCCCTGTTCGCCATAAACGTCCCACAGCGTGACGGGGCAGGCGGTGGGCGCTGGCGGCGCGATCCCACGCTCGGCCAGCACCTGCGCCAGCTTGCCTTCAATGCGGCCGGGCTGGCTGATGCCGGTCAGATCCCCCTTGACGTCGGCCATGAACACCGGCACCCCGCGCAGCGAAAAGCCCTCGGCCAGGGTTTGCAGCGTCACGGTCTTGCCGGTGCCGGTGGCGCCGGTGATGAGGCCGTGCCGGTTGGCCTTGTCGGGCAGCAGCAGGCATTCGGTGGCGTCGCGGCGGGCGATCAGGATGGGTTCGGTCATGGTCTGCGGGTGCGGGTCGTCAAGCGGGGGTGGCTGGCTGGCCGCGGTGGTGGCCGGCGTAGAATACCGGGTTACCCCAACGGGCAGCCTGACCCGATTATCGCGACGGAATCGACGAGGTTTGCATGGCAGGACATTCCAAGTGGGCCAATATCCAGCACCGCAAGGCGCGCCAGGATGAAAAGCGCCAGCGCATCTGGACGCGCGTGGTGCGCGAAATCATGATCGCGGCACGCCAGGGTGGCGGCGATCCGGCGGCCAACCCGCGGCTGCGCTTGGCCATCGAAAAGGCCAAGGCCGCCAACATGCCGGCCGACACCATCAAGCGCAACATCGACAAGGCCACCGGCAACCTCGAGGGCGTCAACTACGAGGAGGTGCGCTACGAGGGCTACGGCATCGGCGGCGCGGCGGTCATCGTCGACTGCATGACCGACAACCGCGTGCGCACCGTGGCCGAGGTGCGGCACGCCTTCAGCAAGCACGGCGGCAACCTTGGCACCGAGGGGTCGGTGGCGTTCCAGTTCCAGCACTGCGGGCAGATCGTCTTCGAGCCCGGCACCAGCGAGGACAAGGTGATGGAAGTGGCGCTGGAAGCGGGCGCCGACGACGTCGTCACGCAGGACGATGGCTCGATCGAGGTGCTGACCGCGCCTGCGCAGTTCGAGGCCGTGCGCGACGCCTTGCAGGCGGCGGGGCTGCAGCCGGCCATGGCCGAGGTGACCTGGCGGCCCGCCAACACCGTGGTGCTGGAGGGCGAGGATGCGCAACGCATGCAAAAACTGCTCGATGCGCTCGAGGATCTGGACGACGTGCAGGACGTCTTCCACAACGCGGAATTGCCGGAATGAACGAACCGATTCGGGTGCTGGTGGTGGGCGGCGGCGGCCGCGAGCATGCGCTGGCGTGGAAACTCAAGCAATCGCCGCGGGCCGAGCGCGTCTATGTGGCACCCGGCAACGGCGGCACGGCGCGTGACCCGGCGCTGGAGAATGTGCCCATCAGCGACATCGCGGCGCTGCGCGACTGGGCCCTGGCGCAGCGCATTGGCCTCACCGTGGTCGGCCCGGAGGCACCACTGGCGGCGGGCATCGTCGATGCGTTTCGTGCCGCGGGCCTGCGCATCTTCGGCCCCACGCGCGCCGCGGCGCAGCTGGAAAGCTCCAAGGCCTACGCCAAGGCCTTCATGCAGCGGCATGGCATCCCCACGGCGGCGCACGCCACCTTCGCCGACCCCGCGGCGGCACACGCTTACGTGGAGCGGGTCGGCGCGCCCATCGTGGTCAAGGCCGACGGCCTGGCAGCGGGCAAGGGCGTGGTGGTGGCCATGACCGCCGCCGAAGCGCATGAGGCGATCGACTTCATGCTGGTGGACAACAAACTGGGCGTTGCGCACAACGAAGGCGGCGCGCGCGTGGTGATCGAGGAGTACCTCGAAGGCGAGGAAGCCAGCTTTATCGCCCTGGTCGATGGCGAGCACGTGCTGCCCCTGGCCAGCAGCCAGGACCACAAGCGCCTGCTCGACGGCGACGCCGGGCCCAACACGGGCGGCATGGGGGCCTACTCGCCCGCGCCCGTGGTCACGCCGGCCGTGCACGAGCGCGCGCTGCGCGAGGTCATCGAGCCCACCGTGCGCGCCATTGCGGCCGAAGGCACGCCCTACACCGGCTTTTTGTACGCCGGTTTGATGGTGGCGCCCGACGGCACGGTCAAGACGCTGGAGTTCAACTGCCGCATGGGGGACCCGGAGACGCAGCCCATCCTGATGCGCCTGCGCTCCGACCTGCTCGAGGTGCTGTGGGCCGCCACCGAGGGGCGGCTCGATACCGTGTCGCTGGCGTGGGACCCGCGCGTGGCGCTGGGGGTGGTGGTGGCCGCGGAGGGCTATCCGCTGCAGCCGCGCAAGGGCGACGTCATCACCCGCCTGCCGGCGGATGCCGACGATGCCGTGGTCTTCCACGCCGGCACCGCGCTGCAGCAGGGGCAACTGGTGACCAGTGGCGGGCGGGTGCTGTGCGCCACCGCCTTGGGCGCGGATGTGGCCAGCGCCCGTGCGCGCGCCTATGCGCTGGTCGAGGCCATCGCCTTCGAGGGCATGCAATACCGACGCGACATCGGCCACCGGGCGCTGGCGCGCCCGCCGGGCTGATGCCGCCGTTGGCCCCGCCTGTGACCCCAGCGTCCCGACCGGAGGAGACCATGGCCCACGAGCCCGTGACCCTGATGCGCGAATACCTGCTCGGCCTGCAGCAGCGCATCACCAGCGCCATTTCCGAAATCGATGGCAAGTCCTTCCTCTCCGACGCATGGGAGAAGGCGCCCGGCGAGCCCCTGCAAGGCAGCGGCGTGACGCAGATCCTGGAAGGCGGCGAGGTGTTCGAACGCGCCGGCTGCGGCTTTTCGCACGTCAGCGGGCCCAAGCTGCCGCCCTCGGCCACCCAGCACCGGCCGGAGCTGGCCGGCGCCCCCTTCGAGGCGCTGGGCGTCTCGCTGGTGTTTCACCCGCGCAACCCGTACGTGCCCACCGTGCACATGAACGTGCGCATGATCACCGCCCGCCCGGTGCACGGCGGTGAGCCGGTGAGCTGGTTTGGTGGCGGCATGGACCTCACCCCCTACTACGGGTTCGAGGAGGACGCGGTGCACTTTCACCGCACCTGCGCGCAGGCGCTGGCACCCTTCGGGGCCGACAAATACCCGCGCTTCAAAGCCTGGTGCGACGACTATTTCTGCCTGCGCCACCGTGGCGAGCAGCGCGGCATCGGCGGGATTTTTTACGACGATTTTGCCGAGCTGGGCTTCGAGGGCGGCTTTGCGATGACGCGCGCCGTGGGCGACGCCTTCCTGCACGCCTACGTGCCCATCGTGCAGCGCCGCGTCGGCACGCCCTACGGCGAGCGCGAGCGCCAGTTCCAGCTCTACCGCCGTGGCCGCTACGTCGAGTTCAACCTGGTCTGGGACCGCGGCACGCACTTCGGGCTGCAGTCGGGCGGCCGCACCGAGTCGATCCTGCTGTCCATGCCGCCCCTGGTGCGCTGGGCCTACGACGAGCGGCCCCGCCCCGGAACGCCCGAACACCGGCTGCTGACCGAATTTTTGGTGCGCCGGGACTGGCTGTGACCGCAAGGCCGGCGGCGCCGCTGGGACGCCTGGGCGTCTTTGGCGGCGCGTTCGATCCCCCGCACCGCGCGCACCGCGCCGTGGCCGAAGCCGCCTTGCGGCAGTTGGCGCTGGATGCGCTGCTGATCGTGCCCACCGGGCAGGCTTGGCACAAGGCCCGGGCGCTGAGCGATGGGGCGCACCGCCTGGCGATGTGTCACCTGGCCTTCGACGATCTGCCCGGGGTGCGTGTCGACCGGCGCGAAATCGACCGCCGCGGCCCCACCTACACGGTGGACACCCTGACCGAGCTGCATGCCGAACACCCCGATGCCGCGCTGTTTCTGATCGTCGGCGCGGACCAGTGGCTGGCCATCCGCACCTGGCACCGCTGGGCCGACATCCTGCGCCTGTGCACCGTGGCCGTGGCCAACCGGCCACTGGCCGGCCCACAGGCGCCGCTGCCGGATTTGGCCACCGTGGGGCTGCCCCATGTCGTCCTCGACGTGCCGCCGCTGGATGTGAGCGCAACCGCCCTGCGCGCCCTGTGGCACGACGGTGTGCCGCCCTGCGCCGATGCGCAGGCGCTGGTGTCGCCGGCCGTCGCGCGCTATATTTCTGACCACCGGCTCTACGCATCGCCCACGCCGGACGCTTGACCAACCGCATTCATGACCGCTACCGCCGCCCAACGCCACATTCAAAAACTCCAGCGCGCCATCGTCGACGGGCTCGAGGACGTCAAGGCGCAAGACATACGCGTCTTCAACACCGAGGCCATGACCCCGCTGTTCGAACGGGTCATCATCGCCAGTGGCACGTCCAACCGCCAAACCAAGGCGCTGGCCGCCAGTGTGCGCGACAAGGTGGCCGAAGCCGGCTTTGCCAAGCCCCGCGTGGAAGGCGAGGACAACGGCGAGTGGATCATCGTGGACTGCGGCGCGGCCGTGGTGCACGTGATGCAGCCGGCGATACGCCAGTACTACCGGCTGGAAGACATCTGGGGGGGCAAGCCGGTGCGCCTGCGCAAGACACCCCCGCCCGCTGTCGCGCAAGCGGCCAGCGCTGTCACGGCGGCCAAGCCCGCGCGCACGCGCACGCCCCGCCAAGGCGCCGCCGAGGCGAAGGGGGCCGCTGCCGATGCCGGGGGCGCGCGCCGCCGCAAAACCCGCGACGACGCATGAAGTGGCATCTGCTGGCCGTGGGCCAGCGCATGCCGGCGTGGGCGCAGGCCGCGTACGACGACTACGCCAAGCGCTTCCCGGCCGAGGCGCGGGTGCACCTGCACACCGTCAAGGCCGAACCCCGCAGCGGCGGCAAACCACCGGAGGTGCTGATGGCCGCCGAGCGCCAGCGCCTGGAAGCCGCCTGCCCCAAGGGGGCGCGGATCGTCGTGCTCGACGAGCGCGGCGAGCGCTGCACCACGCGCGAGCTGGCGCAGCGCTTGCTGGACTGGCAACGCGACGGACGTGACGTGGCCTTTTTGATCGGTGGGCCCGACGGGCTCGACCCGGGGTTGCGCGCCAGCGCCGACCACCGGCTGCGCCTGTCCGACCTGACCCTGCCGCACGCGCTGGCGCGGGTGCTGCTCATCGAGCAGCTCTACCGCGCCTGGTCCCTCAACACCGGCCACCCGTACCACCGCGAATGAGCCCCCACCCTCCGGCCGTGCCCACCGACGATCGCCCCTGGGTTTACCTGGCTTCGCAAAGTCCGCGCCGGCGCGAGCTGCTCGAACAATGGGGCGTGGTCTGCGTGCCCCTGCTGCCCGACGCGGGCGAAGACGCCGAAGCCCTGGAGAGCGTGCAGTCGGGCGAGACGCCGCTGGCCTACGTGCGGCGCGTCACGCGCCTGAAGCTGCACGCCGCGCTCGACCGCTGGCGCCAGCGCGGCTGGCCTCCGGGCGTGGTGCTGTGCGCCGACACCACGGTGGCCGATGGGATGGCGATCCTGGGCAAACCCGCCGATGCGGCAGATGCCGCGCGCATGCTGCGGCGCTTGTCCGGTCGGCGGCACCAGGTGTTGACGGCGGTGGCCGTGGCCGTCGCGGGGCGCAGCGAGCCACCCCGTGCCCGCCGCGAATGGCTGGCCATCAACCGCTCCAGCGTCACGTTCAAACCGTTGGACGAGGCCGAGATCGCCGCCTACATCGCCAGCGGCGAGCCCTTTGGCAAGGCCGGTGCCTACGGCATCCAGGGGCGTGCCGGGCGCTGGGCCCGCCGCATCACCGGCAGCTACAGCGGCATCGTCGGATTGCCTGCTTACGAGACGGCGCAGCTGCTGCAGCGCGCCGGCCTCGTGCTGCGGTAAGCTCATCGCCACCATGGCGCAGCACGACATCCTCATCAACTGGTCCCCGCAGGAGACGCGCGTGGCCCTGATCGAGCAGGGCGCGGTGCAGGAGGTGTTGCTGGAGCGTACCCTCGAGCGCGGGCTGGTCGGCAACATCTACCTGGGCCGGGTGCAGCGCGTGCTGCCGGGTATGCAGTCGGCGTTCATCGACGTTGGGCTCGAGCGCACCGCGTTTTTGCACGTAGCGGACCTGCTGCCGCAGATCAACGCCCGCTATGGGGGCGCGCGGCCGTCCGAGGCCGAGGCCGCGCCGGTGCCGCCGATCGAGCGCCAGATCTTTGGAGGCCAGTCGCTGCTGGTGCAGGTGCTCAAGGACCCGATCGGCACCAAGGGCGCGCGCCTGACCGCACAAATCAGCATCGCCGGGCGCTTGCTCGTGTTTTTGCCGCAGGACAACCACGTCGGCGTGTCGCAGAAAATCCCCACCGCCCAGCGCGAGGCGCTGCGCCAGCGGCTGCTGGCCCTGGTGGGGGAGGGCGGCGGCGGCTTCATCTTGCGCACCAACGCCGAAGACGCCAGCGACGAGGAACTGGCCGACGACATCGCCTACTTGCGCAAGACCTGGGCGCGCATCCGCGAGCGCGCGGTGCAGGAGGCCCCGCCCGCGCTGCTGTACCAGGACCTGAGCCTGGCGCAGCGCGTGCTGCGCGACATGGCGGGGGCGCAGACGCGCAGCATCCAGGTCGATTCGCGCGAGCAGTTTGCCGCGTTGCACGCTTTTGCCCAGGAGTTCACGCCCCAAGTGGCCGACCGCCTGGTGCTCTACCGTGGCGAGCGGCCCCTGTTCGACCAGTACCGTGTGGACGAGGAAATCGAGCGCGCCCTGGGACGCCGCGTGGACCTCAAATCGGGCGGCTACCTCGTCATCGACCAGACCGAGGCACTGACCACCATCGACGTCAACACCGGCGGCTTCGTGGGGGTGCGCAATTTCGACGATACGGTGTTTCGCACCAACCTCGAGGCGGCGCAGGCCATCGCGCGTCAGCTGCGTCTGCGCAACCTGGGGGGCATCGTCATCATCGATTTCATCGACATGGTGCGCGACGACCACCGCGAGGCGGTGCTGGCCGAGCTGCGCAAACAACTGGCGCGCGACCGTGTCAAGACCGTGATCGGGGGGTTTTCGCCGCTGGGTTTGGTGGAGATGACGCGCAAGCGCACGCGCGAGTCGCTGGCGCAAATGCTCACCGAACCCTGCCCCGCCTGCGACGGGCGCGGGCGCGTGCGCACCACGGGCACCGTGTGCTACGACATCCTGCGCGAAATCCTGCGCGAAGCCCGTGCCTTCAACCCGCGCGAGTTTCGCATCATCGCCGCCCCGCAGGTCATCGAGCGTTTTTTGGACGAGGAAAGCACGCACCTGGCCGGGCTGTCGGATTTCATCGGCAAGCCGATTTCGCTGCAGAGCGAAAGCAGCATGACCCAGGAGCAGTACGACATCGTGCTGCTGTAGGGCCCAGGCTCATCCCGGCGCGGTCTCGGTGGCGGGCGCCTCGCCATCGTCGAGCCAGCCCCCGCGACCGTGCGCGTACAGCCGCGCGTACAGGCCCCCCGCGCCCAGCAGTGCGGCATGGCGGCCCTGCTCGACCACCTGCCCGGCTTCCAACACCACGATGCGGTCTGCGTGCTCGATGGTGGACAGGCGGTGCGCAATCACCAGCGTCGTGCGCCCCGCCATCAGGTGGCGCAGCGCCTCCTGCACCAAGCGCTCCGATTCGGTGTCCAGCGCCGAGGTGGCTTCGTCCAGGATGAGCACCGGCGCATCCTTGTAGATCGCGCGCGCAATCGCCAGCCGTTGGCGCTGCCCGCCCGAGAGCTGCGCGGCGTTGTGTCCCACCACCGTGTGCAGCCCCTGGGGCAGCGCGGGCCACCAGTCGCCCAGGTTGGCGGCGGCCAGCGCCGCGCGTGCGCGTGCTTCGTCGGGGTGCGGATCGCCCAGGGCCACATTGGCCAGCACGCTCTCGTTGAGCATGACCACGTCCTGGCTCACGACCGCGAACTGGCGGCGCAGCGCCGCCAGGTTCCACGCGCGCACATCCACATCGTCCAGGCGCACCTGGCCCCGGCTGGCCTCCACGAAGCGCGGCAGCAGGTTGACCAGCGTGGTCTTGCCCGACCCCGACGGCCCCACCAGCGCCACCACCTCACCGGCTTCGATGTGCAGGGTGACGCCGCGCACCGCCGCGCCCGGCCGCTGCCCGTAGCGCACCCACACATCCTCGAACGCGATGCGCCCCCGCGCCCGTCCCGGGTCGTGCTGGCCGCCGGTTTGCACGGGGGTCTCCTCGATCAAGGCCAGCCCGCGCTCCAGCGCCGCCAGCCCGCGGGTGATCGGTGTGGCGATGTCGGCCAGCTGCTTGATGGGCGCGATCAACATCAGCATGGCCGTCACAAAGCCGACGAAGCTGCCCACCGACACCCCGCCAGAGGCCTGGTGCAGCGCCACCATGATGACCGCCGAGAGCGCGGTGGCGGCCAGGATTTGCGACAGCGGGGTCATCAGGGCGGCCGCCACGGTGCTCTTGAGCGCCAGGCCGCGCAAGGTGCTGCTGAGCCGCTCGAAGCGCTGCTGCTGGTGCGTTTGCGCGCCATGCAGGCGCACCAGCCGGTGGGCCAGCACGTTTTCCTCCACCACATAGGCCAAATCGTCGGTGGCGTGTTGGCTGCGGCGCGTCACGCCGTAGAGCCGTTTGGACAGCACCTTCATGCCCCACGACAGCGGCGGAAACATCGCCAACACGATCAGCGTCAACTGCCAGTTCAGCCACAGCAAATACGCCAGCAGCGCGGCGATGGTCAGCACGGTGCGCGCCAGCGTCAGCAGCGCCCCAACGAGTTGGCTGGCGCCGTTTTGCACCTCGTACACCAGCGTGTTGGACAGGCGGCTGGCGTTTTGATCGGCAAACAGGCGCAAATCCGCCTCGCCCAGGCGCTCGAACATGGCGCGCCGCAGCGCCAGCATGCCGCCGTTGGCGGTGTAGGCCAAGCCGTACTGGGCCACGAAGGTGGCCATGCCGCGCAGCGCAAACAGCCCGATCAGCGCCACCGGTACCGTCCACAGCGGCAGGCCGCCGGCGATGAACCCTTCGTCGAGCAGCAGCTTGAGCAGGGCGGGGATGGCCGGCTCGGTCAACGCGGCCAGCACCGCCCCCAGCATGGCCCAGATCAACCCCGCCCGCGCAGGCCGGAAGTAGGGCCACAGGCGCCGCAGCCGCGGGTACAGGCGGGCTGGGATGGGCGACGGGCTGGCAGGTGGGGCCGCCGGGTCGGGCGGGGCAATGGGCTCGGACAAGGCGGACAGGGCAGACGGCAGATGGACTGTTGGTATTATCGGGCTTGCCCGTGTTCTGATGACCATCGTGACCCGCAGCGCCTTGCCCGTTTCACCGTTGTTGGCTGCCCTCCGGGGCCAATCCCAGTCGCGCCGCCAGTGGTTGGCCGCGGCTGGGGGGGCTGCGGCAGCGGCGTGGTGGGCGCCTGCGGCGGCCCAGTTTCGGGTCGAAGTCACCGGCGTGGGCGTGCCGCAAATCCCGTTTGCCATCGCGCCGTTTCGCACGCCCGGCGGCTTGCCGCAGGACGTCGCGGCCATCGTCGCCGCCGATTTGGTGCGCAGCGGCCAATTGCGGCAGGTGCCCAGCAACGCCGCGGGCCTGGACGAAAGCAGCCGGCCCGATCCGGCCACATGGCGCGGTCAGGGCGCGGACGCCCTGGTCGTTGGCAGCGTGCAGCGCCTGGCCGATGGCCGCTACGACGTGCGCTTTCGGCTCTGGGACGTGGTGCGCGCCGCCGACCTGGGCGGCCTGAGCTATCCGGTGCGCGCGGCCGATTTGCGCCTGGCCGCCCACCGCATCGCGGACTACGTGTACGAAAAGCTCACGGGCGAACGCGGGGTCTTTTCCACCCGTATCGCCTACGTCTCCAGCCAAGGTGAGCGGCACCAATTGTGGGTGGCCGACGCCGACGGCGAAAATGCCCAGCCCGCGCTCACCAGCCGCGAGCCCGTCATCTCGCCCGCCTGGTCGCCCGACGGCGCGCAGCTGGCCTATGTCTCGTTCGAGTCGCGCAAGCCCGTCATTTATGTGCACGACATCGCCAGCGGGCGGCGGCGCCTGCTGGCCAGTTTCCGCGGCTCCAACAGCGCGCCCGCCTGGTCGCCCGATGGGCGGCGCCTCTACGCCACCCTCACGCTGGCGGGCAGCTCGCAGATCTACGCGCTGGACGTGGAGGGCGGCGCGCCGCAGCGCATCACGCAAACCGGTGGCATCGATACCGAGCCGGCCTTTGCGCCCGATGGCAAGACGGTGTACTTCGTCAGCGACCGGGGTGGCTCGCCGCAGATCTACCGCATGGCGCCCGACGGGCGCGACGTCGCCCGCGTGACCTTCGAGGGCAACTACAACATCTCGCCGGCGGTCAGCCCCGACGGCCGCCATCTGGCCTTCATCGCGCGCGTTGGCGACGCGTACCGGCTGCGTCTCATGGACCTGACGAGCGGAACCGTCACCACCCTGACCGACACCAACGCCGATGAAAGTCCCAGCTTCGCGCCCAACGGCCGCCTCATCGTGTATGCAACGCGGGTGCAGGGACGCGAGTCGCTCATGACCACCACGCTCGATGGCCGCATCAAGGCGCGGCTGGCGGCTGCCGGCGCGGTGCGTGAGCCCGACTGGGGCCCCTTCCTCGCGTGAGCGCTGCACACGGTTTTCATCGTTCTTCCAAAACCCCGTCCATCATGCAAACCTCGATTCGAACCCTTTGGCAACGCCGCGCCGCGCGCGGTGTCGCGACCCTGCTGGCCGCGTCGGTGCTGGTCGGCTGCTCCAGCGTCAAGCTCGATGAAAGCGCGCCGGTGACCGATCGCGCCGCAACCCCCGTCGGCGGTGCGGCGGGCGCCGGTGGGGCGGGGGGCGCAGGCGCGGCCCCGGTGGACAACCGCACCGTGGTGCCGGTGCAGACCGAGCAAGCCCAGCTGGCGCAGCCACCCGCCAATGTCGAGCGCATCATCTACTTCGACTTCGACTCGTACACCGTCAAGCCCGAGTTCATGCCAACGCTGGAGGCGCATGCCCGCTTCCTCAACGCCGACCGCCAGCGCCGCGTCGTGCTCGAAGGCCACACCGACGAGCGCGGCGGCCGTGAGTACAACCTGGCGCTGGGACAAAAGCGCGCCGACGCGGTGCGCCGCGCGCTGGCCCTGCTGGGTGTGCAGGACAGCCAGATGGAGTCGGTCAGCTTTGGCAAGGAAAAGCCGGCCGTGCAAGGCAGCGGTGAAGAGGCCTGGAGCCGCAACCGCCGCGTCGAACTGTCCTACCGGTGATCGAGCGCGCCATGCCATCCCACGACATCCGAGGCGATGCACGCGCGCCGATGCGGCGTTGGCGGCCATGGTGGGCCGGCGCCGCGCTGTTGGCCATGCTGGCCCAGCCGGCCCATGCGCTGTTTTCGGATGACGAGGCGCGCCGCGCCATTTTGGATTTGCGCGGCCGCGTGGAGGCCCAGCGGCAGGCGCTCGAGGCGCAGCAACAGACGCTCGAGGCGTTGCAGCGCCAGTGGGGCAACGGCGACGACACCGCGCGGCGCGGGCTGCTCGACATGGCCAATCAGATCGAGGGGTTGCGCCGCGAACTGGCCGCGCTGCGCGGGCAGCAGGAGCAATTGGCGCGCGATGTGGCCGAGCTGCAGCGCCAACAGCGCGATGTCCTGGCCGCGCTGGACACCCGGTTGCGCGCGCTGGAACCCGTCAAGGTGAGCCTCGAAGGCAGCGAATTTACCGCCCGTCCCGAGGAGAAGGCGGCCTTTGAGGCCGCGATGGCGGCGTTGCGTGGCACCGACTTTGCCCGCGCCGCGCAGTTGTACGGCGACTTTTTGGCGCAATACCCAACCAGCGGCTACGCCCCACTGGCCCTGTACTGGCGGGGCAATGCGCTGTATGCCGCGCGTGACTACCGCCGGGCCATCGAGAGCTACCAGCGCCTGCTGGAGCAGTTTCCGCGACACCCGCGCGCGTCAGAAGCCATGCTGGCCATCGCCAGCTGCCAGCTCGAGCTCAAGGACGCCAAGGCCGCACGCGCCACCTGGCAGGCGCTGGTGCAGCGCTATCCGGACTCGGAGGCGGCCGCCACCGCCCGCGAGCGCCTGGCCCGCCTGCGCTGACCCCGCTTGGCTGGGGTGATACCCGGCCCCAGCCGCGGCCGACACCGTGCCGGCGTGGCTTGGCGGCGGCCGGTAGAATCGCCCTCGCTACGGACATACGCTCATGGACGCTGCTGCCTTCCAATCCTTGCACACCACCGTTTTGTGGGCGGCGTTTGCCGTCTCGGCCCTCTTTGGCGCCATTGCCCATCGCACCCACTTTTGCACCATGGGCGCGATCAGCGACATCGTCAACATGGGCGACTGGACGCGCATGCGCATGTGGATCATGGCCATTGGGGTGGCCATGGTGGGCTTTCACGCCATGGCCGCGCTGGGCTGGATCGACCCCGCGCAGACGATTTACTACAGCGGGCGTGTGATCTGGCTGTCGGCGCTGCTGGGCGGCGCGTTGTTTGGTTTTGGCATGGTGCTGGCCTCCGGTTGCGGCAGCAAAACGCTCATTCGCATCGGTGCGGGCAGCCTCAAAAGCCTGGTGGTGTTTTTTGTCATGGGGGTGGCCGCCTTTGCCACCCTGCGCGGCATCACCGCGGTGCTGCGTGACCGCACGGTGGACCGCGTGGCCTTTCAGATGGAGCCGGGCAGCGCGTTGCCCGATTGGCTAGCCGCCCAGCTGGGTTGGGCGCCGGCGACCACCACCCTGATCGTTGGTGTGGGCATCGGCGCGGTGCTGATCGCCTGGGCCGCAGCGGGGGAGGGCGTGCAGCGCTCCGCGCAGGCGTGGTTGGCGGGCGTGGGCATCGGCGGCTGTGCGGCCGCCATGTGGTGGGTGTCTGGGCGGCTGGGTTTTGTGCCCGAGCACCCCGAGACGCTGGAGGCGGTCTACCTGGCCACCAACAGCGGCCGCATGGAGTCGCTGACCTTTACCGCGCCCATGGCCTACACCCTGGATTGGTTGATCTACTTCAGCGACCAAAACAAAGTGTTGACGCTGGGCGTGGTCTCGGTGCTGGGCGTCGTCGCCGGCGCCTTTGTCCACGCCGTGGCCACCCGCACCTTCCGCTGGGAAGGCTTTGCCGGCACGCGCGATACCGCGCTGCACATCGTGGGCGCGCTGTGCATGGGGGTGGGGGGCGTCACCGCCATGGGCTGCACGATCGGCCAGGGCCTGTCCGGCTTGTCCACGCTGAGCGTCACCAGTGCCGTGGCCTTTGCGGGGATCGTGCTGGGCGCACTCGCGGGACTGCGCTTCCAGCTCTGGTTGCTCGAGCATGACTGAGGCGCAATCGGCGTTGGACGCGCCCGATTTTGAGCGGCGCTTCGGCGGCTTGCGCCGCCTCTATGGCGCGCAGGGCGCGCAGCGGGTGGCCGATGCGCACGTCATCGTCGTCGGCGTCGGCGGGGTCGGCTCCTGGGCGGCGGAGGCGCTGGCGCGCAGCGGTGTGGGCCGTTTGACCCTCATCGACTTGGACCACATCGCCGAGTCCAACACCAACCGCCAAATCCACGCGCTCGACGGCGCGTACGGCCAAGCCAAGGTCGAGGCGATGCGCGCGCGCATCGCCGCCATCCACCCCGGCTGCCGCGTGCTGGCGATCGACGACTTCGTCACCCCCGACAACTGGCCAGCGCTGTTGGCCCAGGCCCAGGCCGTGCAGGGCCACGCAGGCGCGCTGGCCGTCGTCGACGCCTGCGATAACATGGCGGCCAAGGTCGCCCTGGCCGCATGGGCGCGCACGCAGACGGCGCTGTTCATCACCGCGGGAGCAGCCGGGGGCAAGCGGCACGGCGAACGGGTCGAAATTGCCGACCTGGCCGATGCCACCCACGACCCGCTGCTGGCCCAGTTGCGCCAGCGGCTGCGCAAAGCGCACGGCGCCCCCCGCGCGGGGCGCCTGGGCGTAACGGCCGTGTTCAGCCGCGAGCCGGTCAGCGCACCGCTGGCCGGTTGCGACGCCAGCGGCGCGGGGGACGGTTCGCTCAACTGCCACGGCTACGGCTCCAGCGTCGCGGTCACGGCCACCTTTGGCATGTGCGCGGCCGGCTGGGTCATGGACGCCCTGGCGCGCACCGCTCGCTGAAGGTCGCCGCGGCTCGGCCCCCACCCCTGTTGCCGCAACAGGCTGCGGCGCCCGCGCGGGGGGCGAAAATCCGCGCAAAAGGCGCTATAATGCGATCTTTCGCTGACGCTTGTCAGCAAAAGCGTGGGTCGTTAGCTCAGTCGGTAGAGCAGCGGACTTTTAATCCGTTGGTCGCAGGTTCGAATCCTGCACGACCCACCAAGCAAAACAAGCACTTAGCCCGCCTTGCGCGGGCTTTTTTCATGTGCGCCCGGCACGGGCGCACTCTTGGAGGTGAAAGTCCTCCCGTAAGTTGATCACAGCGAACGAAGCGAAGCGCAACTGCAAGAGGGTGACCGATTGTGGGGAGGAAGCGTGGAGCGAAGCTG
>NZ_VJOL01000028.1 GCF_007556705.1 Tepidimonas thermarum
GGTTTCCGCAATGCTCGCCGAACTCGACGACGAGTGGCTGACCGGCAAGGTCTATCTCAACTTCAACCTGTAACCCGGTTGTCATGACCACCCAACCGGAAATTTACAGAAAAGAGGTTGCACAATCGCGGGGGGAGAGTCCCCGTCTTATCTCGTGGCACGGCACCAACTAGCCGCAAGCGCCCCAGTGGCCGCAAGCCGTGCAGTGGTCGCAGCCATCGCGGCGGATCAGGGCCCGTGCGCCGCATTCGGGGCATTTGCGCCCCGCCATGGGGACCCCCATCGCCAGCGGAGCAGGTGCGGTTGCGCCGCTGGGATCGGGCACGCTGGCAACCGAAGCACCAGGGGAAGCTTTGCGCTCGATGATCTGTTGGATGGCGTAGGCGATGGCGGCTACCTCCGAGTCGTGCCACAACGGCACCACGCTGCCGTCGTCGCGGCGGCGTTGCCCCAGTCGCACCGGACCCCGGTCCCACACCACCTTACGCATGTCGGCCAGCGCGCGATCCAGAAAGCCGCCGCGCGCGGCCAGTGATAGCAGCCGCATGCTGGCCGAGATCCACTGCTGCGATTCCCCGCTTTGCCCGACCGGCATGAAAAATTCGATCGCCCGCTGCCCTGTGCGCGCATCGGGCAGGGTCACGGGTAGGAAAGACACGATCAGATACAGGGTTTTCGGCCCTTCGGCAATCCAGTACTCGATTTTTTCGGCCACAGCGTCCAGCGCACCACGCGGCCGCTTCTCGATCACCACCCGCATGGGGTCGGGCGCATTGACCGCGGGTGTGGCATCGCGGGCTGCCGGCCCGTCGGTCGTGGTGGTCAGCACCGCGCCCACGATGTCATTGGGGCGGTAGGTGGTCAGCCCTTTGAGGCCAGCGCGCCAAGCGTGCAAATAGAGGTCGGCAAAGGCCTCGTAGGGGCAGTCGGCCGGCACGTTGACGGTTTTGGAGATCGCCGAGTCCACGAACGGCTGCACCGCCTCCATCATGGCCACGTGGTCAGCGGGTGCGATCTCGAGCGCCCCCACGAACGCTTCCGGCAGCGCGGCATCTACTCCGAACAGTGCGCGGTGCAAACGCCAAGCGTGGTCCTGCACGTCGTACGTGCTGTGGCTGCCGTCGGCCTCCCGTTTGCGGCGCGTGTAGCACCATGAAAACGCGGGCTCGATACCGTTGGAGGCGTTGTCCGCAAAGGCCAGGCTTACCGTGCCGGTGGGGGCGATCGACAACAGGTGGCTGTTGCGAATGCCATGGGCACGGATGGCGGCCTGGATTGGCTCGGGCAGGCGGCTGGCAAACGTGCCTTCGTCCAAGTAGGTGTCGGCGTCGAAGAGGGGGAACGGCCCCTTTTCACGCGCAAGCTCGACCGAGGCCTGGTAAGCGGCGTCACGCATCGTGCGGGCGATGCGTCGGGCCATGTCGCGTCCCTCTTCCCGGTCGTAGCGCAGCCCAAGCATGATCAGTGCGTCCCCCAACCCGGTAAAGCCCACACCGATGCGCCGCTTGGCCCGCGCTTCGGCCTGTTGCTGCGGCAGCGGCCAATGGGTGATGTCCAGCACGTTGTCGAGCAGGCGCACCTGCACGGCCACGGCTTGCGCGAACGTATCGAAGTCGAAGGTGGCGTTGCCGCCAAAACCGAAGGGATGCCGCACGAAACGCGGCAGGATGATGGGCCCGAGACAGCAGCAGCCGTACGGCGGCAGCGGCTGTTCGCCACACGGGTTGGTGGCTTCGATGCGCTCGATGGCGCGCAGGTTGTTGTCGCGCTGGATGGCATCGATGAACAACACGCCCGGCTCGGCAAAGTCGTAAGCCGAGCGCATGATCGTCTCCCACAGGGCGCGTGCGGGCAAGCGGCAGTACACCCACAGGCCGTCACCGCGCTGCGTGACGCCCGCTGCCTTCATCTCGTCGGACGGCTCGGCGCGGTGCACCAGCTCCCACGTTGTGTTGGTTTGCACCGCTTCGATGAAGGCGTCCGGTATGGCGACGGACACATTGAAGTTGCTCCACCGTCCGGGCGTGCGCTTGGCGGTGATAAAGTCGAGCACGTCGGGGTGGTCGATGCGCAGCACCGCCATTTGAGCGCCGCGGCGGGCGCCGGCGCTTTCTACCGTGGCGCACGATTGGTCGAACACATTGATGTAGCTGCACGGGCCGCTGGCTGTGGAGGCGGTGCTGCGCACACGCGCACCCTTGGGCCGTATGCGTGAGAAGTCATAGCCGACGCCGCCGCCACGGCGCATGGTCTCGGCGGACTCTCGCAACGCCTCGTAGATGCCGGGGTAGCCGTCCTCGTCCACGCCTTGGATGCAGTCGCCCACGGGTTGCACGAAGCAGTTGATGAGGGTGGCGTGGATGCCCGTGCCCGCTGCGCTCATGATGCGCCCGGCACCGATCGCGCCACCGGCTAAGTGTTGGCGGAAGCGCTGTGCCCATGCTTGTTGCTGTGGGGGCGCCTCGGCACTGGCCAGCGCGAGCGCGACTCGGTTGAACAGATCGTCGACGGAGTGCTCACCGGGCTTGAGGTATTTTTCGCGCAACACGTCAAGGCCGATGGGCTGCGGGGGCAGGTCGGCCGGGAAATCGGCTGGTTGGAAGCGATCCATAGGCGCGCATTGGCTGTGCAGCCCTCGCGGGCGGTGTTCCGTATTGGACACCCAACAGCGCCCAGCGGACGCGTGCGTCCATCGTTCCGTTGGTCTAGTCCCGTCGACGGATGGTGCGGCACCGGCGCGCGCGAGCGCGCCGGGTCACTTCAACCAGCCGCGTTTGCGGAAATACCACATCGGCACCAGGGCGCTGGCCAGCATGAGCGCCAGCGCGAAGGGGTAGCCCAGCTTCCATTCCAGCTCGGGCATGAACTGGAAGTTCATCCCGTAGATGCTGGCGATGAGCGTGGGCGGCAGCAGCGCCACCGAGGCCACCGAGAAGATCTTGATGATCTTGTTCTGGTTGATGTTGATGAAGCCGATGGTGGCGTCCATCAAGAAGTTGATCTTGTCGAACAAAAACGAGGTGTGGCCTTCGAGCGAGTCGATGTCGCGCAGGATTTGGCGCGCGTCCTCGAACTGCTCGGCCGACAGCAGCCGCATGCGCATCAAAAAGCTGATGGCGCGCCGCGTGTCCATCATGTCGCGGCGGATGCGGCCCGAGAGGTCCTCGTGGCGGGCGATGGCCGACAGCACCTGCTGCGCGCTGTCGTCGGTGAGCTGTCCGGACAGCACCTGGGCGCTGATGGCTTCGAGTTCATCGTGCACCCCTTCCAGGATGTCGGCGCAGTACTCGACATCCGTGTCGTAGAGGCTGAGCAACACGTCCTTGGCGTCGTCGATCAGGCCGGGCATGCGCCGCGCGCGCAGACGCAGCAGACGAAAGACCGGCAGGTCCTCGTCGTGGATCGAAAACAACACACCGTGGCTTTTGAGCCCGGTGTTGCGGTCGTTGAGGATGAAGGCCACGCGCACATGCCGCGGGCCGTCTTCGTCGTCGATGAGGAAGTCCGAGCGCACGTGCAGCTCGCCGTTGTCCTCCTCGAAAAAGCGCGCCGACTCCTCGATATCGTCGTCCATCGCGTCTTCGGGGATGGACAGGCCAAAGTGCTGCCGCACCCAGCGGCGTTCCTCGGGCGTGGGCGACTCCATGTCGACCCAGATCGGTTGAAAACGCGCCAGATCCTCCAGGGAATCGATTTCTTCCTGGAACAGGCGGCCGTTGACGAGCGTGAAGACGTTGAGCATGGGGCGCTTCCGGCTGACGGGGGTGGGCGACGGTGATGCGGATGTGCTTTCGATCACCGGATGCCGGCCCCGGCGCACGCCCCAGCGGTGGGCGAAGGTGGCGCGTTAGGCCCGGCGCTCCAGCGTCGAAAGCACGCAACTAGGGCTGCTTTCCACGGCAGGGTCTCCAAGGGATGAAACAAGCCGAATTATGGCACTGCCGCTGCGGGCGCGGCGTCATCGAAGAAGGCGCGCAGCTGCGCTTCGCGCTGCAGGGCGTCGGCCTCCCCCAGCCGGATGAGCGCGTGCACGAACCCCGGCTCGAACAGCAGGTAGCTGGCCAGGGCTGCGGCGCTGCCAGCGCCGGCGCGCCGCGTCTCCAGCGCGCCCAGCCCGGCCAGCGTGTCGCGCGTGCCGGCGGGCAGCTCGTGCACGTGCTTGAGCGCCAGTGCGTCCAGCGATGCGCTGGGCTGCAGCGCCAGCACCTGCACCGGCCGATACGGCAGCAGGGCCGCCACGGCGCTGGGCAATTGCGCCAGGGTGCGGCTGACGCGCTGTGCCTGCTCGACATCGGCCATCAACGTGTCGTGAAAGACGCTGGCCAGGGCGTGCCCGGCGATGGTGCCGGCGCTGGGTTCGGCCGTGGCGTCCGCGGGGGCGGCCAGCCCGGCGCGTTGGGGCTGCCCGACGCCGATCACCAGTATCTGGCGCGCCCCCAGGTGGATGGCGCCCGACAGCGGCGAGAGTTGGCGCATCGAGCCGTCGCCAAAATATTCCTTGTGCCCTTCGACCCACAGCGGCACGGCCGGAAACAAAAAGGGTATGGCGGCCGAGGCCAACAGGTGATCGATGCCAATGAGCTGGGCCTGCGCGCGCCGCCCGGGCCGCCGCCATGCCGTGCAGTCGGGCCGGGCGGTCTGAAAAAAGGTCCAGTGCTCGCCGCTGGTGTAGCTGGAGGCCGTCACCCCCAAAACGTCCAGCGTGCCGTCGGCCAGTGCCGCTTCGACCCGCGGCAGGTCCAGGTGGCGGTGCAGCGTGTCGACCAGCGGCAGGCTGTCGAGCAGGGCGCGGTGGCGCCGCACCTGCCACATCAGCGTCAGTCCCGCGGTCAGCAAATTGGGCGGGCCCAGCCGCCAGGCGTTGAGGCGGTACACCTGCGCCGAGCGCAGCCGCCACCAAAAGCCGGCCAGCCGCTCCAGCGCCCGGCTGCCCTCCTGCGCGTGGCTGGCCAAAAAAGTGGCGTTGAGCGCCCCCGCCGATGTGCCCAGCACGATGTGAAAGGGAAACGGCCGCTCGCCGAGCAGCCGCGCCAGGCCGCGCAGCACCCCCACCTGGTACGCGGTGCGCGCGCCGCCCCCATCAACACCAGCGCGCGCCGCCGGGGTTGGTCGGTCGGCGTCGCGTCGAAGCTGGTGGCAAGAACGGTTTCCAGGGCCATGACACGACGGTGCGCGGTGCCTGCGGCACAGGCTGCGCCTGAGTATGCCGGCCGTGACGGGGCACCGCCATGCGGGTAAGCCCCCATGCGGGCGCGGCGCCACGCGCGCCCACGGGGTGCTTGTCACACGGCGGTCAAACGGGCATAGTAGGGCCGTGGGGTTGCGCATCGGCCCCCACGGCCCGGCGGTCGGCTGCCGGGTCTTTCCTGGAGCGAAAGGAGGCTCTTCATGAACCTGACGATCAGCGGACACCACCTCGAGGTCACCCCGGCGCTGCGCAGCTACGTCACCGCCAAGCTCGAGCGCATCTCGCGCCATTTCGACCAGGTGGTGGACATCCGGGTCCTGCTCACCGTGGACAAGATCAAGGACAAAGACCACCGCCAAAAGGCCGAGTGCAACATCCACGTCAAGGGCCGCGACATTTACGCCGAAAGCACGCATGCCGACCTGTACGCGGCGGTCGATGAGCTGGCCGACAAGCTCGATCGCCAGGTGCTGCGGCACAAGGACAAGGCCCAGGAGCATCACCACCTGCCGCTCAAGCGCGAAGTCGTCTGACCCTGCGCGTGCTGCCGCGCCACAAACCGCTTGGCTGCTCAAGCGGTTTGTCGTTTTGGGGCGACTGCACGGCCGCGGGCTTGGCGGCATAATGGCGCCCTCGTTTTGAGGCACTCTGATGAACCGACTCTCTGCGATCTTGCCGCCCGAACACGTGCTGGTGGCCGTCGAGGCCACGAGCAAAAAGCGGGCGTTCGAGGAGGCCGGCCTGCTGTTCGAATCTCTGCATGGGCTCAACCGGGCGCTCGTGACGGACAGCCTGTTTGCGCGCGAGCGCCTGGGCTCCACCGGCCTGGGGCACGGCGTGGCGATCCCGCACGGTCGCATCAAGGGCCTCAAGCAGCCCATGGCGGCGGTGTTCCAGCTCGCCCAGCCCATTGGCTTTGACGCGCCCGATGAGCAGCCGGTCAACCTGTTGATTTTCTTGCTCGTGCCCGAGGCGGCGACGCAAAAGCACCTGGAAATCCTGTCCGAAATCGCCGAACTGCTCAGCGACGCACCCCTGCGTGAGAAGTTGCGCACCGTCGACAACGCGGCCACGCTGCACGGCCTGATTGCCAGCTGGCAGTCGGCGCACGCGGCGGCCTGAGCCCGCCGCTGCGGCGGCGCCACCCAAGAGCGCTTTGCCCATGAAACCGAGTGCCGTCAGCGCCGACGTCCTGTTCGAGGACCACCGCGACACCCTCAAATGGCACTGGGTGGCGGGGCAGACGGCGTCCGAGCGGCGCTTCGACGACAAGGCGGTGGCCGAGGCGCGCTCCGGTGCCGACCTGGTCGGCTACCTCAACTACATCCACCCCTACCGGGCGCAGGTGCTGGGCGTGCGCGAGGTGGCTTACCTGCTCAACGCCACACCGGAGGACTGCCGCCGCCGCATCGCGCGCATCGTCACGCTGGAGCCGCCGTTGCTGGTGGTGGCCGACGACCAGGCACCCCCGGCGGAGCTGGTGGCCATGTGCGAGCGCGCCCACATCCCGCTGTTTGCCACCGCGGCCTCGGCCGCGTTCGTGATCGATGTGCTGCGCGCCTACCTGTCGCGCCATTTTGCCGAACGCACCACGATGCACGGGGTGTTCATGGACATCCTGGGGCTGGGGGTGCTGATCACCGGCGAGTCGGGTCTGGGCAAAAGCGAGCTGGGGCTGGAGCTCATCTCGCGCGGGCACGGGCTGGTGGCCGACGATGCGGTCGATGTCTACCGCGTCAACCAGACCATCGTCGAGGGCCGCTGCCCCGACCTGCTGCAAAACCTGTTGGAGGTGCGCGGCATCGGTTTGCTCGACATCAAGGCCATCTTTGGCGAGACCGCGGTGCGGCGCAAGATGCGGCTGCGCCTGATCGTGCACCTGGTGCGCCAGGCGACGCTGGAGCGCGACTACGAGCGTTTGCCCGCCGAGCCCTTGTACCAGGATGTGCTGGGGGTGGCCATCCGCAAGGCGCTCATCCCCGTGGTGGCCGGGCGCAATATCGCCGTGCTGGTCGAGGCGGCCGTGCGCAACGCCATTTTGCAGCTGCGCGGCATCGACACCTACCAGGAGTTCGTGCAGCGCCAACGCGCCGCCATGCTGCGCGACGATTGATGGGCGCAGCCGCCGCCGCGCGGGCACGCTCACCCGCGGCGCGGGCGTGTGCGGTGCGGGCAGTCGGTGCGGTTGCAGTGCGCGTACAGCGCCAGGGCGTGATCCTGCAGCTCGAAGCCGCGCGCCTGGGCAATGGCCTGCTGGCGCCGCTCGATTTCCGGGTCGCAAAACTCCTCCACCCGGCCGCAGTCCAGGCAGACCAGGTGGTCGTGGTGCTGACCCTCGTTGAGCTCGTAGACCGCTTTGCCGGACTCGAAGCTGCTGCGCACCAGGATGCCGGCCTGCTCGAACTGCGTCAGCACCCGGTAGACGGTGGCCAGCCCGATGTCGGACTGCTCCTCCAGCAGGGCGCGAAAGACGTCCTCGGCCGTCATGTGGCGCTGGCGGCCGGACTGGAAGATCTCCAGGATCTTCAGTCGCGGCAACGTGGCTTTGAGCCCCGTGCTCTTGAGTTCTTCGATACCGGTCATGCGTGTGCGAAGGAAGGAGCGCGGGCCACGGCGCGCGCCACTACAATGGGCCCGATGATATAACCATGCGCCGAGTCCCGCACACTCGTGCGCCCATTGGTGTTTTGCCATGACACTTCGCACCCTTTTGCTGTCCCCGGCTCCGCGCAGGCGGGCCGTCTGGCTGGCGCCGCTGCTGCTGGCGCTGGGCGGGTGCTCGGCGCTCGACGGCGCCACGCAGCGCCTGTCCAACCTGGGCGGGCTGGTCACGCCGTACCGCATGGACATTTTGCAGGGCAACGTCGTCGTGCGCGAGCAGGTGCAGGCGCTGCAGCCGGGCATGACGCGTGAGCAGGTGCAGGGCATCCTGGGCACGCCGCTGGTGGCCAGTGTGTTCCATGCCAACCGCTGGGACTATGTGTTCGTGTTCCAGCGCCAGGGCCAGGCCCCGCAGCGCCGCGTGGTCACGGTCTTTTTCGAGGGCGATCGGCTGCAGCGGGTGCAGGCCGATGAGCTGCCGAGCGAGGAGGAGTTCGTCGCCTCGCTCGATACCCGCCGCCGCGCGGACAAACCCCCGGTGCTGGAGGCGTCGGAAGAGCAGCTCAAGGCCTTCGAGGCCAAGGCCCCGGCACCGCGCCCGGCGGCCCCCGCGCCGGCGCCGGCTGCGCCGGCCGCCACCAGCTACCCACCGCTCGAGTCCCGTTGAGCCCTGTTGACCCCTGCTGACCCCGTTGGATGGCCATGACCGCTTCCACCCCCCACCGCGTTGCCATTGCCGGCGCCAGCGGCCGCATGGGCCGCATGCTGATCGAGGCGGTGCAAGCCGCCGCCGACTGCGTGCTGTCCGCCGCCCTGGACCGCCCGGACAGTCCCGCCCTTGGCCAGGACGCGGCCGCGTTTACCGGGCAACCCGCCGGCGTCGTCATTGCCGCCGATGTGGACGCCGCCCTGGCCGCCAGCGATGTGCTGATCGACTTCACCCGCCCCGAGGGCACGATGCAGCACGTGCAGGCCTGCGTGCGCCACGGGGTGGCGTTGGTCATTGGCACCACCGGGTTCACCGAGGCGCAAAAAGCCGCCATCGCCGATGCGGCGCAGCACATCCCGATCGTCATGGCGCCCAACATGAGCGTGGGGGTCAACGTCACGCTCAAGCTGCTGGAGATGGCCGCGCGCGCGCTGTCGGGCGGCTACGACATCGAGATCGTCGAGGCGCACCACCGCCACAAGGTCGATGCGCCCAGCGGCACCGCGCTCAAAATGGGCGAGGTCATCGCCGCGGCGCAAGGCCGGCGGCTGCAGGACTGCGCGGTGTACGAACGCGTGGGCCACACCGGCGAGCGCCCGGCCGGCGCGATCGGCTTTGCCACCGTGCGCGGCGGCGACGTGGTGGGCGACCATACGGTGATGTTCCTGGGCACCGGCGAGCGCATCGAGATCACGCACAAGTCCAGCAGCCGCGCCACCTATGCGCAGGGCAGTCTGCGCGCGGTGCGGTTTTTGGCGGGGCGGCGCAGCGGGTTGTACGACATGTTCGACGTGCTCGGGCTGCGCTGACGCGGTGTCGGCGCGCGCCCGGGTCCCGTTCCAACCGAGGAGCAACGGCAGCCATGACCATTCAGACTCGCCTGATCGACTACCAGCACGACGGCCAGACCTTCGAGGGCCTGTTGGCCTGGGACGACGCGCACGCCGGGGCGCGCCCCGCGGTGGCCGTGGCCCATGCGTGGGCCGGGCGCACCGCCTTTGAGGACGACAAAGCGCGCGCCCTGGCGGCGTTGGGCTATGTCGGCTTTGCGATGGACGTCTATGGCAAGGGCCGGCGCGGCCGCAGCCGCGAGGAAAACGCCGCCCTCATGACCCCGCTGGTGCAAGACCGCGCGCTGCTGCAGGCGCGCCTGGGCGCGGCCTTGCAGGCGCTGACCGCGCAGCCGGAGGTGGACGCCAGCCGCGTGGCGGCCATCGGTTTTTGTTTTGGCGGCTTGAGCGTGCTGGACATGGCGCGCTGTGGCCTGCCGCTGCGCGGGGTGGTCAGCTTCCATGGCCTGTTCACGCCGCCGGGCAACACCGCCGGGCGGCGCATCCAGGCCAAGGTGTTGGCGCTGCACGGCTGGGACGACCCAATGGCCAAGCCCGACGCGGTGCTGGCCTGGGCGCAGGAGATGAGCGCTGCCGGCGCCGACTGGCAGCTGCACGCCTACGGCGGCACCATGCACGCCTTCACCAACCCGCAGGCCAACGACCCCGGCTTTGGCACCGTCTACGATGCCCGCGCCGACGCCCGCTCGTGGGTGGCGATGCGCGCCTTTTTGGCCGAAGTGCTGGCCTGATCCGCCCCAGCCAGCCGCTGGGCGGGCAGGTGGCGGTGGCGCCGATACAATCGCGCGACGATCGTTCATTCCCAGGCGTCCGTCCGCCCCCGCCGCTGGCCGGGGGGCGGTCGGGCGCGTTGCTGTTGCGCACCATGCAAGACGCCTACACCCCCCGTGACGTGGAAGCCGCTGCCCAGGCCGCCTGGGCCGCACGCGACGCCTACCGCGTCACCGAAGACACGACCAAGCCCAAGTTCTACGCCTGCTCCATGCTGCCCTACCCCAGCGGCAAGCTGCACATGGGGCATGTGCGCAACTACACCATCAACGACATGATGGCGCGCCAGTTGCGCATGAAGGGCTACAACGTCCTCATGCCCATGGGGTGGGACGCCTTTGGCCTGCCGGCCGAGAACGCCGCCATCAAAAACGGCGTGCCGCCTGCGCGCTGGACCTACGACAACATCGCCTACATGAAGCGGCAGATGCAGGCCATGGGCCTGGCCATCGACTGGAGCCGCGAGGTGGCGACCTGCGCCCCTGACTACTACAAGTGGAACCAGTGGCTGTTCCTGAAGATGCTCGAAAAGGGCATCGCCTACCGCAAGACGCAGGTGGTCAACTGGGACCCGGTGGACCAGACCGTGCTGGCCAACGAGCAGGTCATCGACGGCCGCGGCTGGCGCACCGGCGCGCTGGTGGAAAAGCGCGAGATCCCCGGCTACTACCTGGCCATCACGCAGTACGCCGAGGAGCTGCTGTCGGCCGTGGCCAACCCGGACGATCCCAACTACCTGGACGGCTGGCCCGAGCGCGTGCGGCTGATGCAGGAGAACTGGATCGGCAAGAGCACGGGCGTGCGCTTTGCCTTCACGCACGACATCCGCGACGCGCGCGGCGAGCCGATCCAGGACGGGCGGCTGTGGGTGTTCACCACCCGTGCCGACACCATCATGGGCGTGACCTTCTGCGCCGTGGCGCCGGAGCACCCGCTGGCGGCGCACGCCGCGGCGGGCAACCCCCAGCTTGCGGCCTTCATCGAGCGCTGCAAGCTCGGCGGCACCACCGAAGCGGAGCTCGCCCTCAAAGAGAAGGAAGGCATGCCCACCGGCCTGACGGTCACGCACCCGCTCACCGGTGAGGCGGTGCCGGTGTGGGTGGGCAACTACGTGCTCATGGGCTACGGGGACGGCGCCGTCATGGGCGTGCCGGCGCACGACGAGCGCGACTTTGCCTTTGCCAAAAAATATGGGCTGCCCATCCGGCAGGTCATCGCGGTGGAGGGCGAGACGTTTTCCAGCGACGCCTGGGCCGACTGGTACGCCGACAAGCAGCGCGGGCGCTGCATCCACTCCGGCGTGCTGGACGGTCTGGACCACGCGCGCGCGGTCGACCAAGTGGCCGAGCTGCTCGCCGCCAAGGGCCTGGGCGAGAAGAAGACCACCTGGCGCCTGCGCGACTGGGGCATCAGCCGCCAGCGCTACTGGGGCACGCCGATCCCGATCATCCACTGCGACGACTGCGGCCCCGTGCCGGTGCCGTATGAGGATTTGCCGGTGGTGCTGCCCGAGGACCTGATCCCGGACGGGTCGGGCAATCCGCTGACCAAGTGCGAATCGTTCCTGAAGGTCGATTGTCCCAAGTGCGGCAAGCCCGCCCGGCGCGAGACCGACACCATGGACACCTTCGTCGATTCGTCCTGGTACTTCATGCGCTATTGCGACCCGACCAACGCCGAGGCGATGGTGGGCGATGGCACGCGCTACTGGATGCCGATGGACCAGTACATCGGCGGCATCGAGCACGCCATCTTGCACCTGCTCTACGCGCGCTTTTGGACCAAGGTCATGCGCGACCTGGGGCTGGTGGCGGTGGATGAGCCTTTCAAGCGGCTGCTCACCCAGGGCATGGTGCTCAACCACATCTACAGCCGCCGCACGTCCAAGGGCGCCAAGGAGTATTTCTGGCCGCACGACGTGGAGCACGTGCTCGACGACGCGGGCAAGATCGTGGGCGCGCGGCTCAAGCGCGACGTGCCCAGCGCCGATGGCGTGCTGCCGGCGGGCACGCCGATCGACTACGAGGGCGTGGGCACCATGTCCAAGTCCAAGAACAACGGGGTCGATCCGCAGGATCTGATCGAGAAGTACGGCGCCGACACCGCGCGCCTGTACACCATGTTTACCGCGCCACCGGAAGCCACGCTGGAGTGGAACGACGCCGCGGTGGAGGGCAGCCACCGCTTCCTCAAGCGCGTGTGGGCCTTTGGCCGGCGGCTGGCGCAGATGGACTTTGGCGCCGCGCAGCAGGCGGTGCAGGGCGCCGCGTCGCTGGGCGATGTGGCCTTTGGCGCACGCGCCAAGGCGTTGCGGCACGACATCCACAGCCTGCTCAAACAAATCGACTACGACTACCAGCGCATGCAGTACAACACCGTGGTGTCCGGCTGCATGAAGATGCTCAACGCGCTGGAGGGCTTCGACCCCACGGACGAGCCGGGCGGCGGCGTGGCCCTGATCGAGGGCTTTGGCATCCTGTTGCGCTGCCTGTATCCGGCCACCCCGCACCTGACCTGGGTGTTGTGGCAGCAGCTCGGCTACGCCGGCGCGCTGGGTGATCTGCTCGATGCCCCGTGGCCGCAGCCGGACGAAGCCGCGCTGCGGCGCGATGCGATCGAGCTCGTGCTGCAGATCAACGGCAAGGTGCGCGGCAGCCTGACCGTGCCGGCCGATGCCGATCGCGCCGCCATCGAGGCCGCCGCGCTGGCCGCGCCGGAAGTGGCGCGCTACGGCGAGGGCCGCGCTCCCAAGAAGGTGGTGGTGGTGCCCGGCCGCCTGGTCAACGTGGTGGTCTGAACGTGGCCACGCGGCGTGCCTGGGTGCGCGGGGCGGCGCTGGCGGCCATGGCGGCCACCGCCCTGGCGGGCTGCGGCTTTCGGCTGCGGGGGGCGGGGCTGCGCTTTGCCTTTCGCACCCTGCGCGTACAGGCCGGCGCCGACTCGGACGTGCTGCAGCGCCTGCGCGCCCAGCTGCAAGCGGCCGGCGTGGCGGTGCTGGACGCCACGGCGCGCGGGCCCGATGGCGAGGCGGCCGTGCCCGATGTCATTTTGCAGGTGCTGCAGGACCAGCGCGAGCGTGTGGTGGTGGGCACCACCGCGGCGGGGCAGGTGCGCGAACTGGCGCTGCGCCGGCGCGTGCGCTTTGCGCTGCGCACGCCCGGCGGGCGGGAATTGATCGCGCCCACCGAGCTGCTGCAAGAGCGCGAGCTGAGTTTTTCCGAAACCGTCGTGCTGGGCAAAGAGGCCGAAGAGGCCTTGCTGTTCGACGACATGCGCACCGCCATCGTGCGCCAGCTGCTCGTGCGGTTGAGCGCGGTCAGCGCGCTCTGAAGCGGCGGCTGCTCGATTGCCCGTATTCCACCGTCTGCTGTTTGCGCGGATACTGCGCGCCATCACCAAACACCCATTGGGGACGTCGTCATGTGGGGAATTCAGTCGTTGCGGTGGCGGCTCATCGTGGCCGCCACGGCGCTGGCCGTGGTCAGCGTCGGTGTCGTGTCCACCGTCAACATCCTGATTGCGCGGGCCGCCGTCCGCGACACCATCGCGCAAGACGCCGCTGCGTTGGCGCAGGCGCGTGCTGCGGCGACGGCCGACGTGATCGCCGTCGCGCGCCGGGGGGTCGAAGCGCTGCTGCCGGCGGTGGACGAGCCGGATCCGCTGCCGTCGTTGCAAAAGGTGGCGCGCACCGTCGGCTACGACACCACCTACATCGGCTATGCGGACAAGCGCACGGCCTTTTCCAGCCCGCAGGACTTGCCGCCCGACTACGATCCGACGACCCGGCCCTGGTACCAGTTGGCAAGCCGCAGCGAAGGCGTGGTGCTGACCGAGCCCTATGTGGATGCCGGCACGAAGCGGCTGGTCCTGACGTTGGCTGCGGCGCGGCGCGATGGCGCCCAGGTGCAGGCGGTGGTGGCGGGCGACATCTTCCTGGATGCCGTGCAAGCCAGCATCGACGCCATCAAGCCCACGCCCTCGAGCAACGCCTTCATCGTGGCGCGCGATGGCCGTTTGGTGGTGCATCCGAATCTGGACCTGATCCTGCAGCCGGCCGAACGGTTGACGCCGGCGTTGGCGGCTGGCGCGTTGGCGGCGCTGGATGCACAACCCGTCAACGCGACGATCGATGGCCAGCCACGGCTGTTGGTGGCCCGTCCAATCGCGGGCACAGACTGGCGGCTCGTCATCGCGATGCACGAAGGCGAAGCCATGGCAGCCGTGCGCGCGTTGGAAATCAACTCGCTGGTGGGGGCGCTGGTGGTGGGGGCGCTGTCGGCGTTGGTCATCGGCGTCTTGGTCCACGCATCGCTGCGGCCCCTGCGGCGGCTGGATGCCGCGCTGGAGGAGGTGGCCTCGGGCGACAGCGACTTGACGCGGCGCCTGAGTACCTCGGGCGTGCGCGAGGTGGCGCGCATCAGCGAACACTTCAACGCCTTTGTGGCCAAGCTGCAGTCGGTGCTCGTCGATATTCGACACGCCAGCACGCAGGTGCACACGGCGGCGGAAGAAATTTCCGCGGGCAACCTGGACCTGTCCACACGCACGGAGCATGCGGCGTCGAGCTTGGAGGAGACGGCTGCGACGATGGAGGAGCTCACCGATGCCGTGGCCCAAACCGCTCAACACGCGCAGCAGGCCAATCGCCGGGCGACGGAAGTAGCGGGCGCTGCCGAGCGCGGGGGCGGCGTGATGCAGGCGGTCACGACCAAGATGGCCAACATTTCCTCGACCTCGCAACGGGTTGGGGAGATCGTCAATGTCATCGACGGGATAGCCTTTCAGACCAACATTCTGGCGCTCAATGCCGCGGTGGAGGCGGCGCGCGCCGGCGAGGCCGGACGTGGTTTTGCGGTGGTCGCGGCCGAGGTGCGCGCGCTGGCGCAACGCAGCGCGCAAGCGGCCAAGGAAATCAAGACCCTGATCGAATCGTCGGTCGGGGAGGTGCAGGAAGGTTCTGTGCTGGTCAACGATGCGGGCGCGGAAATCGCCAGGATCGTGGAGGAGGTCAAAGCGCTGGCCGCCATGATCCGGGATATCGCGGCGGATGCCGAGCATCAGCAACACGGCATTGCGCAGATCGGCGCAGCGGTCTCGGCACTGGACCAAACCACGCAGCAAAATGCCGCGCTCGTCGAACAGGGGGCCGCGGCGGCCACCGCGCTCAAGCAGCAAGCGGCCGATTTGGCCGCTGCGGTGGCACGTTTTCGCATCGACCACGAGGCGGCGCGCCCCGCGTTGCCACCGCGCTGACGGCACCCCCGATCAGGCGCGTCAGGATCCGCCGCGGCGCGCCTGGTGCTCGCGCATCAGCGTGCTCTTGCCAAACAGGCTCTCGATCAGGTCCACGGCCAGCAGCGCGGTGCGGTTGCGCACGTCCAGCGCCGGGTTGAGCTCCATCACGTCCAGGCTGGCCAGCCGCCCGGTGTCGGCGATCATTTCCATGCACAGCTGCGCCTCGCGGTAGGTGGGGCCGCCGGGCACGGTCGTGCCCACGCCGGGCGCGATGTCCGGGTCCAGAAAATCGACGTCGAAGCTCACGTGCAGGTGGGTGTCGGCGTCCAGCCCGGCCAGGGCCTGCTCCATGGTGTGGCGCATGCCCATTTCGTCGATGTAGCGCATGTCGTAGACCTCCAGCCCCTGCTCGTGCACGAAGCGCTTTTCGCCCGGGTCCACGCTGCGGATGCCGATTTGGCGCACCTGATCGGGGCGCAGCGCCGGGCCGGCGCCGCCCAGGTGCACCAGCGCCTCGGGGCCAAAGCCGCACAGGCATGCCACGGGCATGCCGTGCAGGTTGCCGCTGGGCGTAAGCCGTGAGGTGTTGAAGTCCGCATGCGCGTCCAGCCACAGCACGCGCAGCTTTTTGCCCACGGCGCGGCAGTGGCGCGCCACCGCGCTGATCGACCCCATCGCCAGACAGTGGTCGCCGCCAAGCAAAATGGGCAAGTGGCCGCTTTGCAGCTCGGCGTATATTGCATCGTGCACGGCGCGATTCCAGGCCACCACCTCGTCCAGGTGGCGGTAGCCATCGACGGCGGGGCGCCAGGGGTTGGCAGGGCCGTGCAGATTGCCACGGTCGAGCACGTGCAGGCCGTGCGACTCCAGCGCCGCCTGCAGCCCGGCCACGCGCAGCGCCTCCGGTCCCATGGAGGCGCCACGCGCGCCAGCGCCAACGTCGGTGGGCGCGCCCACGAGCGCCACTGTGTGCCATCGGGTTGTCATACGAATCGGATCCTCCGAGCTTGAGCGAACGATGGGCCGTAGTGTGACATCGGTTGGCGCACTTCTGCCTAGAATCGCCGCCATGCAAATCGGTGTCGCCCAGTTGCCGGCGCAGCTCCAGCGTGCGCTGGCGCCGTTGTACGTGGTGCACGGCGACGAGCCCTTGCTGGCGCTGGAGGCGGCCGACGCCATTCGCGCGGCGGCGCGCGCCGCGGGCCACACCGAGCGGACCGTCTTCACCGTCACGGGGGCGCAAGCGGACTGGAGTGCGATCCTGGCCGCGGGCGGCGCGCTGAGCCTGTTTGCCGACAAGCGTTTGGTCGAGGTGCGCATTCCGTCCGGCAAACCGGGTAAGGACGGCGCCGAGGCGCTGCAGCGGCTGGCGGCGTCGGCCCCGCACGCCAGCGACACCGTGACCTTGGTGCTGTTGCCGCGGCTGGATGCTGCGACCCTGAAGAGCGCGTGGTGGGCCGCGCTGCAGGCGCACGGTGTGGTGGTGCGCGTGGACCCTGTGGAACGCGCGCAGTTGCCCGGCTGGATCGCCCAGCGCCTGCGCGCCCAGGGTCAGCACGTGGCCGCGGGCGAGGAGGGACAGCAGACCCTGGCGTTCATGGCCGAGCGGGTGGAGGGCAACCTGCTGGCGGCGCACCAGGAGATTGCCAAACTGGGGCTGCTCTACCCGCCCGGGGAACTGCGCTACGAGCAGGTGCGCACCGCGGTGCTGGACGTGGCGCGCTACGACCCGTTTCGCGTGCCCGAGGCGGTGCTCGACGGCGCGCCCGCGCGCGTGCAGCGCATGCTGGATGGTTTGCGTGCCGAGGGGGTGGCGCCCGTGCCGGTCCACTGGGCGCTGGCCGAGGAGTTGCGCACCCTGCACCGCGCACGCCTGGCGCTCGATGCGGGGCAGCCGCTGCCGCTGGTGTTGCGCGAGCTGCGCGTCTGGGGCGCGCGGGAAAAGCGCTACGAGCGCCTGCTGCCGCGGCTGCGCCGGCAACAGACCGCACGCTGGCTGGCCGAAGCGCAAACCGCCGATGGCATCGTCAAGGGCCTGAGCGCGCCGGAGTGGCCCACCGACCCCTGGTTGGCGTTGCAGCGCTTGGCGCTGACGGTGGCGGCGGGGTGTGCGGGGGGGCGCTGATGCGCTTGGTGCGCGTGCGATCGGGCGCGTCGCGGAGGCATCCGCCCGATCTGGTAGCATCCGCAACCATGCGTCGAACCGCCGTCCTCCTCTGGGCGCTGCTGTGCAGCGTTGCGGCCCAGGCTGCCCCTGCTTTGCCGGGGGACGCAGCCGGGCCAGCAGCGGCCGAGGCGCTGGCGCCTGTGCCCGCGGTGGCCCCATCGGCCGCGCCAGAGGCGTCCTGGTCCCAGCGGTTGAGCGCGGTGCTGCCGGCGTTGCCCCTTGCCACGGTGTCTGCCCAGGCTGCGATGCCGGGGACGACCGATGGCTGGCTGGGGCAGCTGCAGTCAGTGGGGGCGCAAACGGGTCAGGTGGCGGGCGAGTTGGTCAACACGGCGCTGGGGCTCATCGGCGTGCCCTACCGCATGGGCGGCAACTCGCCGCAGACGGGCCTGGACTGCAGCGGCTTCGTGCGCTACGTGTACGCCAACACCTTGGGGTTGGTGCTGCCGCGCCGCGCGGCCGAACAGGCGCGGGCCACCGCGCCGATCGCCAAAGAAGAGCTGCGCCCGGGGGATTTGGTGTTTTTCAACACCATGCGGCGCGCGTTCAGCCACGTGGGGGTGTACCTGGGCGATGGCAAATTCATCCACGCCCCCCGCAAAGGCGAAAGCGTCAAGATCAGCGACATGAACGACCGCTACTGGGCGCGGCGCTTCAACGGCGCGCGCCGCGTCGATGCGCTGGACGCTGCAGTCGCCGACGTGCGCTGAATCCGTTCAGGAGCCGAGCAAGCGCTCGATGTCGCCGACCAAGGTGCGGCTGTCCGGCGCGGTCAAGCTGCTGTAGGCGATGACGGTGCGGCCGTCGCGGCTGATCAGGTACTTGTAGAAATTCCACTTGGGCGTGCTGCCGGTGCGCTCGATCAGCTGCTTGAACAGTGGGTTGGCGTCGGCCCCGCGCACGCTGGACTTGGCAAACATCGGAAACTGCACGCCAAATGTGTTTTCGCAGAATTCGGCGATTTGCTGGTTGCTGCCCGGCTCTTGCTGGCCAAAGTCGTTGGACGGAAAACCCAGCACCACCAGCCCGCGGTCGCGGTAGCGGCGGTAGAGCTCTTCCAGACCTTTGTACTGTTGCGTAAAGCCACAGTAGCTGGCGGTGTTGACCACCAGCACCACCTTGCCGGCGTACTGGCACAGGTTCTGCGGCTTTTCGTCTTGCAGCCGCGCAAAGGTGTGCTGCAACACCGCGGGGCAGGCCGTGGCGGCAGGGACAGGGGGCGGGCTGGCGTGGCTGGGCTGCGGCATCGGGGCCAGGGTCAGGGCAAACAGCGTGGCGGTGGCCACAGGGAAGGCGAGGCGCATGCGCAAACTCCCGCGATGATCGACGCAACCCCCATGCTAGCCGAGCACGTTTGTCCACAGCGCCAGCACGGCCTCCCGCTGCGGGGCGACCGCGGCGGGGTCGATTTGGGTGTTGGCCTCGTCGAGCCGCGCCCGATGCTGCAGCTGGCGCAGGTGGCGGTAGGCATCGGCGGCGGCGCGGCCCACCCCGGGCGGCAGCAGACCCGCGGCCTCGGCGCGCTGCAGCAGCGCGATGTTGCCCACGTTGTCGCGCAAGCCCGGGTGGGCGGCGCTGTGGGCCAGCACCAGGTATTGCACGGCAAATTCGACGTCGATCATGCCGCCCGGGCTGTGCTTGAGGTCGAAGCGTCCGGGCCGCACCGGGTGCGCCTCGTACAGGCGCTGGCGCATGGCGCGGATTTCGGCCGCCAGGGCGCTGGGGGCGCGCGCGGCGGTGATGACGGCCTCGCGCACCGCGTCAAAGCGCGCGCGCAGGTCATCGGTGCCGACGACGAAGCGCGCCCGCGTCATGGCCTGGTGCTCCCAGGTCCAGGCGGTGTTGCTGCCCCGGTTCTGCTGGTAGTTGGCGTAGGCCTCGAAGCTGGTGATGAGCAGCCCGGAGTTGCCGTTGGGCCGCAGCGCGGTGTCGATTTCGAACAGGTCGCCCTCGCCGGTTTTGACGGTGAGCCAGTTGATGAGCTTGCGCACGAAGGCGGCGTAGACCTCGGGCGCGCGCTCGTCATCGTCGTCGTACACGAACACGATGTCGAGGTCGCTGCCATAGCCAAGCTCTTTGCCGCCGAGCTTGCCGTAGCCGATGATGGCATGGCGCGGCGCATCGCGGTGCCGGCCCTTGAGGCGCTCCCAGCACCAGCGCCCGGTGATGTCGAGCACCGCGTCGGCCAGGGCGCTCAGATCGTCGGCCACCTGCTCCACGCTCAGCAGGCCCTCGACGTCGCGCGCCAGCGTGCGAAACACCTCCGCGTGGTGGGCGCGTCGCAACAAATCGAGCAGCGCCTCGTCGTCGTCCTCGCCGGTTTTGTGCAGGGCGTGACGGCGCGCCTCCAGCTCGGCCGCGAAGGCCCGGGCGTCGAAGCGCGTCTCGTACAGTTCGGCGCTGGCCAGCTCGTCGATGACGCCGGGGTGGCGCAGCAGGTAGCGCGCGGGCCAGCGTGCCGCCCCCAGCACGCGCAGCAGCCGCTGGTGCACGGCCGGGCGTTCCTGCAGCAGCGCCAGGTAGCTTTCGCGGCGCAGCAGCGGCTCGATCCAGTCGATGAAGCGCAGCGCGGCGATCAGCGGCGCGCGCCCGTCGTCCAGCCACGCCAGCGTGCGCTCCAGCAGCCGCACCAGGCGCATGCGCGCCTCCTCGCGCAGCGCCAGCACGCGCGGGTGCTGCGCCCACGTCGCCAGGCGCTCGGCCAGTTCCGGCGGGCACTGGCTGCGCAGAGCGTCCAGGTCCTCGGCGGCGCTGCGGCCGGGGCACCCCTTGCCGTTGCAGCCCGCTGCGTGCCCATTGCCGCCGAGCAGGGTGTCGAATTCCTGCGCGACGACTTCGCGGTGGGCATCGAGCGCGCTCAAAAAGGCCGATGCGCTGCCAAAGCCCAGCGTGGCGGCGATCCAGGCCAGATCGTCGTCGCGCGTGGGCAGCACATGGGTTTGCTGGTCATCCAGGTACTGGATGCGGTGCTCGACGCGGCGCAGGAAGACGTAGGCCTCGGCCAGCTGGCGCGCCTTGTCTTCGGGCATGAGGCCGGCGCGCGCCACGCGCTGCAGCGCCTGCAGCGTCGGGCGCGTGCGCAGCTCCGGGAACTGACCGCCGCGCACCACCTGCAGCAGCTGCACGATGAACTCGATTTCGCGGATGCCGCCACGCGAGAGCTTGACGTCGTGCGCACGCTCCGGGTGCCCGGCGGCGCGGCGCGCGGCGTGGTCGCGGATTTGCCGGTGCAGCCGCCGCAACGCCTCGAACACGGCGTAATCCAGGTAGCGCCGAAACACGAACGGCAGCACCACCGGGCGCAGCCACTGGCCGCTGCCGTTGCGGTGCGCGCTCTCGGCGGGGGCGACCACGCGACTTTTGAGCCAGGCAAAGCGTTCCCATTCACGCCCATGGGCCTGAAAGTAATCCTCCAGCGCGCCCAGTGACACCGCCGGTGGCCCGGAATTGCCGTTGGGGCGCAGCGCCAAATCGACCCGAAAACACTGGCCGTGCTCGGTGATGTCGCTCACCAGCGTCTGCATGCGCCGCACCAGCTTGGCAAAATATTCGTGGTGGCTGATGCGGTTGCGGCCCTCGGCATTGCCCGCGGTCTCGCCGTCGGCCTCGTAGACGTAAATCAGGTCGATGTCGCTGGAGACATTGAGTTCGCGCGCGCCAAACTTGCCCATGCCGACGATCCACCATGCGCAACGGCGCGGCGCCGGAGCGGCATCCGCCGCGGGGGTGGCCGGCTCGGGCGCGCTGACGATGGGCATGCCGTGGCGTTCATCGAGCTCGGCGCAGGCGGCCTGCGCGGCCTCGTCCAGCACCAATTCGGCCAGGGCCGTCATGCCGTGGGTGACCACCTCCAGCGGTGCGCCCTGTTCGCAGTCGAGCACCGCCAGCCGCTCCAGCGTCAGGTGGCGCAGCACGCGCAGGGCGGCATCGAGGGGCAGGCCGCGCGCACGCAGGGCCTGCAGGGCGGCGCGCAGGCTCGCCGCGGTGGGTGGGCCCTCCGGCAGCAGGGCGCGTTCGTCGGCATAGCGGCGCCGCACGCGTTGCACGAACCGGCTGTGCTCGGCGCTGGCCGAACCAACGCAAACGCTCGACATCATAATTTCGTGTGACTCCGATCCCATCCGCCTTGCAGACCGCCGCACCGTGGCGCTGGCGCGCGCTTGCGCTGGCGTCGCAGGTGCTGCTGGCGCTGGTGGTGGCGTGGTGGGGGTTGCTGATCCTGGCGTGGGGTGCCCTCCAATACTGGATTGTGCCGCGAGCGCCGGCGTGGAAACCGGCGCTCGAGGCGGTGGCCACACGCGCGCTGGGGGTGCAGGTGACCGTGGCGGCGCTGGAAGTCGCCACGAACGGCCCCGTGTCCACGTTGGTGCTGCGCGATGTGCGCCTGCACGACGCGCATGGGCACGAAGCCCTGCACCTGCCGCGGGTGCAGGCCGCGGTCTCGGTGGCCGGGCTGTGGCGCCTGGGGTTCGAGCAATTGGTGGTGGAGGGGCCGACGCTCGAAGTGCGACGGCTGGCCGATGGCCGGCTGCGGGTGGCGGGGCTGGACGTGGGTGCCGCCAGCGGCGACAGTCCGCTGGCCGACTGGTTTTTTCGGCAGCGCGAAGTGGCCGTGCGGGCCGGCACGCTGGTGTGGATCGACGAGCAGCGCCCCGCCGCGCCGCCGCTGGCGCTGACCGCGGTCGATCTGGTGGTGCGCAACCCCACGCAGCGCCACGAATTTCGGCTCGACGCCACGCCACCCAGTGGGTGGGGCGAGCGCTGGACGGTGCGCGGGCGCTTTCGCCAGCCGCTGTGGCACATCCACCCCGGGCGCTGGCGCGAGTGGTCGGGCGAGCTGTTCGTGCTCGCGCCGTGGCTGGATGCGCAGCGGCTGGGCGTGTACCTCGACACCGCCGCCCTGTGGGGCGTGCGCGAGTTGCAGGCCAGCGGGGCGCTGCGCCTGTGGGCCGATGTGCGTCGCGGCCAGTGGCAGGCGGCCACGGCCGATGTCCAATGGCAGGATGTGCGCGTGCGGTGGGTGCCGGCTGCGCCGATGCCGGCCGAGCCGTTGGTGGTGGCCCACCTGGCCGGGCGGCTGCATTGGCAGCGCGAGGATGCCACCACGACCTGGCGCACCGAGGGGCTGCGCATCACCACCACCGACGGCAGCGACTGGCCGCGCGGCGACGTGCGCTTTGCGTACACGCTGGCGCCGGACGGGGCGCTGCGGGAGTGGGCGCTGGCGTCGGACCGGCTGGATCTGGGGGTGATTCAGCGTTTGGCGCGCGTGCTGCCGCTGGGCGATGCGGTCCACCGCTGGGCTGTTGAAACCCAGCCGGTGGGCATTGCCGAAAACCTGTCGGTGCGCTGGAGCGCAGCGTCCCAGGCCGGTGGCGCGGCGCGGTGGCAGGCCCAGGGCCGGGTGCGTGGGCTGGGCCTGCGGGCGGGCGAGCCGCCGGCCGGGGTGGCGGGCGCTTACGGCCGCCCCGGGCTTGAGGGGGTGGAGGCCGACTTCGCCTTCGACGAGCGCGGCGGTCGCGCCAGCGTGGCGCTGCGCCGGGGGGCGCTGACCTTCCCCGGGGTGTTCGAGGAGCCGCGGCTGCCCTTCGATGAACTGTCGGCCGAGCTGCGCTGGCGCATCGATGGACCGGCGATGGCGCTCGACGTCGAGCGCTTGAGCTTCGCCAACGCCGATGCCGCCGGCAGCGGCAGCGTGCGCTGGCGCACCGCCGATCCGGCACGCAGCCCCGCGCACGATCGCTTTCCCGGCCATCTGACCTTGGACGTGCGGCTTAGCCGCGCCAACGGCGCGCGCGTGGCGCGTTACCTGCCGCTGACCGTGGGTGCCAGCGCGCGCACGTACCTGCAGACGGCCATTCGCGCCGGACGGGTGGGCGCGGCCACCTTCCGCGTCGACGGCGACCTGTGGGACTTCCCGTTTGCCGATGCCCGCCAGGGCACATTCGATGTGCGCGCCCAGCTGCACGACGTCGCGTTCGACTACGCGCCGCCGCACCTGCTGCCCGCGGGCAGCGCGCTGTGGCCCGGGCTCGAGCGCGTGGCGGGTGAGCTGCGCATCGACGGGGCCCGCTTGCAAATCGTCGGGGCCAGTGGCCAGGTGAGCGGGCAGCCGGGCTTGCGCGTGGTGCAGGCGGACGCCGTGATCCCCGACTACATGGCCGACCACCCCCAGTTGCGCGTGCAGGGGCTGATTCGCGGCGGCGGGGACGAGGCGCTGCGCTTCGTCGCGGTCTCCCCGCTGCGCAGCTACACCGGGGGTGTGCTCGACACCGCCCGCGCCACGGGGGCGCTGGACGTGGCGCTGGACCTGCGCATGCCGCTGGACGACGCCGAGCGCACGCAGGTGCGCGGGCAAGTGCGCTTTGCCGGCAACGATGTGCAGTTCGGTGCGGATGTGCCGGTGCTGCAGGGGGTGCGCGGTGCGCTCGACTTTAGCGAGCGCGGCTTCGAGGTGGCGCAGGCCAGTGCGCGCGTGCTGGGCGGCGAGTTGCGCTTCAGCGGCGGCATGGCCACGCGCGACGAGGGCACCTCGGTGGTGCGGTTTCAGGGGCAGGGCAGTGTCAGCGCGGCCGGGCTGGCGGCCAGCCGCGAGTGGGCGTGGGCGCGCTGGCTGGGCCGCCATGCGCAGGGCACGGCGGGCTACACGCTGGCGCTGCGCTTTGGGCCCGACGGCATGGGCATGCAGTTTGACAGCGACCTGCGCGGCCTGGCGCTGTCACTGCCCGCCCCGCTGACCAAGCCGGCCGATGCCGCCTGGCGCCTGGGGGTGGTGCTGGAGCCGCTGCCACAGCCAGCGTCAGCAGGCGCGCGCCAGCGCGACCGCCTGCGGCTGACCCTGGCACCTGCCGCCGGCGCGGCGCCTTGGCAGGCGGAATACGAACGCGAGCATGTGGGCGCCCAAACCGCGGTGCGGCGTGGCCGCATGGCGCTGGGCGGCGAGCTGCCGGAATGGCCCGCTGCAGGCGTGGCCGCGGTGCTGCGCGTGCCGCAGCTCGATGCCGATGCCTGGCAGGCGGCCCTGGAGGCGCCGGCGGGGACGGGCGGGGACGCGATGACTGGTGCCGCGCAGGACTACGGCCCCACCAGCCTGGGCGTGACCGTCGATCGGCTCGTCTTCGGCGGGCGTCCTTTCGAGGGTGTGACCGCCGGTGGCACGCGCGTGGGCGAGACGTGGCAGCTGTCCGTGGCGGCGCGCCAGCTCGAGGGCTATCTGGAATACCGCGGCGGTGCGCAGGAGCGCGTGCGTGCCCGGCTGGCGCGGTTGCAGCTGCCGCCCAGCGCGGCGGCCGACATCGAGCGGCTGGCCAGTCAGCCGCGCTCGGTGCCCGCGCTCGACGTCGTCGTCGAGGCCTTCGAGCTGGCGGGCCGGCCCCTGGGGCGGCTGGAGGTGCAGGCCAGCAACCGCGACGCCGCGCAGGGGGGCGAGGCGCTGCGCGAGTGGCGGCTGCAAACCCTGCGCCTGAGCGTGCCCGAGGCGCGGCTGAGCGCCACCGGCAACTGGGCCCCGACGCCGGCGCTGACCGCACCGGGGCAGGCCGCCGGCGCGCGCCGCACCGCGCTGCAGCTGCAGCTCGACATCGACGATGCGGGCGCGCTGTTGGAGCGCTTTGGCTTTGCCGGCACGCTGCGCGGCGGGCGCGGCCGGTTGCAGGGCAGCCTGGGCTGGCTGGGTTCGCCGCTGGCGTTGCACATCCCCAGCCTGTCGGGCGAGTTGACGCTGGATGTGCAGCGGGGCCAGTTCCTCAAGGCCGACCCGGGCATCGCCAAGCTGCTGGGGGTGCTGAGCCTGCAATCGCTGCCGCGGCGGCTCACCCTCGATTTTCGTGACGTGTTTAGCGAGGGCTTTGCGTTCGACTTCGTGCGCGGCCATGTCCGCATCGCGCATGGGGTGGCCAGCACCAACAACCTGCAGATGAAAGGGGTGAGCGCCGCCGTGCTCATCGAAGGGCAGGCCGATCTGGTGCGCGAGACGCAGGACCTCACCGCCGTGGTGGTGCCCGAACTCAACGCGGGCACAGCGTCCCTCGTGGCCACCATGATCAACCCGGTCACCGGGCTGGGCAGCTTTTTGGCGCAATGGCTGCTGCGCGAACCGTTGCAGGCCGCCGCCACGCAGACCTTTCGCATCAGCGGGTCGTGGAGCGACCCCCAGGTGGAGCGGATCCGCCGTACGATGGAGGCTGCCCAACCGTCCAACGACCCACCGGAGCGCCAACCATGAAAGTCGCCGCCATACAAATGGTCTCGGGCGTGAGCCTGGAGCGCAACCTGGCCCAGGCCTACGCCCTGCTCGACCAGGCCCGCCACGCCGGGGCCGAGCTGGCCGTGCTGCCCGAGTATTTTTGCTTCATGGGCGAGCGCGACGCCGACAAGCTGCTCATCGCCGAGACGCCCGGGCTGGGCAAGGTGCAGGATTTTTTGGCCGATGCGGCGCGCGAGCTGGGGCTGTGGATCGTGGGCGGAACGGTGCCGCTGGCCACCGACGATCCGCAGCACGCCGCCAATGCCTCGTTGGTCTACGACCCGGCGGGGCGCTGCGTGGCCCGTTACGACAAGATCCACTTATTCCGTTTCCACGACGGCCGCCAGGGGTACGACGAGGCCGCGGTGCTGCGGCCGGGCGATGCGCCCGTGGCCGCTGCGGTGACCGACCGCGCCGGGCTGACCTGGCGCGTGGGCTTGAGCGTGTGCTACGACCTGCGCTTTCCCGAGCTCTACCGGCTGCTGGCCGCCGACGTGCTGGTGGTGCCGGCCGCGTTTACCTACGTCACCGGCCAAGCGCACTGGGAGGTGCTGTTGCGCGCGCGCGCCATCGAAAACCAGGCCTATGTGATTGCCAGCGCCCAGGGGGGGCAGCACGAAAACGGCCGCCAGACCTGGGGCCAGAGCATGGTCATCGACCCCTGGGGCCAGGTGCTGGCGCAGCAGGCCACGGGGCCGGGCGTGGTGGTGGCCGAGCTCGACCGCGCGCACCAGCAGGAGGTGCGCCGGCGCCTGCCCGCGCTCGAGCACCGGCGGCTGTGAGCGTGGCCCTGCAGGGTTGTGAGCGCGTCAGCGCGGGGGGTGATCCGGACCGCGGGCCGGGGGCGCGTCGGCGCCGCCTGCATGGGGGTCGGCCGCCGCGTCGTTGGGCTCGCCGCGCTTGCGGCCGGCGAACATGGTCCACCACACGATGAAGACGAACAGCAACAGGGCGCCGAGGGCTTCGAGCAGCAACAGGGTCATGATGGCTACCGGACGGGCAAAGAAGACGTGGCGGTTGTGGCGTGCGACCGCTGCGCTGGCCGCGGCCGCGATTGTCGGCCTGATGGCCAGTTGCAGCAGCGCGCCCCCCGCGCCGGCCGAGCGTGTGGGTGCACGCGATGGTGTGGAGGTCAGCGCCCCGGCGCCGGTTCCCGCCGCAGCGCCCGGCGGCCCCGCGCTCCCGCTGCCCACCCCAGCCGACCCGGGGGCGGCGTCGGCTTTGCCCCTGATCGATGGTCAGCAGGCGCCGGTGCTCACGGTGGCGGATGCCGCTTGGCAGACCGCCGATGCCCAGCCGCTGCCCGCGCCCTGGCGCCGCGGCGCCGCGCTGTGGCAGCCGGTGCGCTGGGCGGATGTGCCCGGCTGGGGGCGTGACGCGCTGCACGAGGCCTGGAACGCCTGGCTGCGCAGCTGCGAGCGGCCCACGCCGCCGTGGACGCGGGTGTGCGCCGAAATGCGCCGCCTCGCGTTGGCCGATGCGGCCGAGCGGCACGCCTGGATGATGCAGCGGCTGCAGCCCTACCGCGTGCTGGCGGCCGATGGCGCCAACCGTCCGGGCCTGCTCACCGGCTACTACGAGCCGGAATTCGTCGCCAGCCGGCTGCGCCAAGGGCCGTACCGCGTCCCGGTGTATGCGCCGCCGCCGGTGCTGGCCGCCGACGGGCGCCCGTGGTACAGCCGCCAGCAGATCGACACCGACCCCCAGGCGCAGGCGCTGCTCGAGTCGCGCGTGCTGGCGTGGCTGGCCGACCCGCTGGACGCGCTGCTGCTGCAGATTCAGGGGTCGGGCCGCGTGCGCATCCTCGAACCCGACGGGCGTTGGACGCATGCGCGCCTGGCCTACGCGGCCCACAACGGCCATCCCTACCAGAGCGTGGGGCGCTGGCTGCTGCAGCGGGGCGAGATCCGCGAGGGCACCTGGGAGGCCATCCGCGCCTGGGCGCAGGCCAACCCGCAGCGCATCGATGAACTGCTGTGGAGCAACCCGCGCGTGGTGTTTTTCCGCGAGGAGCCGCTGGACGCGCTCGACGCCCAGTTCGGCCCGCGCGGCGCGCAAGGCGTGGCCCTGACCCCGGGGCGCTCGGTTGCCGTGGACCGCGACGCCATCCCGTATGGCACGCCGCTGTGGCTGGTCTCCAGCGGGCCGGTGGCGCAGCTGCAGCGGCTGGTGCTGGCCCAGGACACGGGCAGCGCCATCGTCGGGGCGGTGCGCGCCGATTTCTTCACCGGCTGGGGCCAGGCCGCGTATCCGCTCGCAGCCGGCCTCAAGCAACCGCTGCAACTGTGGGCGCTGTGGCCGCGCGACGCCCGCTAGCACGATAGGATCGACCCCCATGACCCTGCGCATCGGCATTCTCACGGGCGGTGGCGACTGCCCCGGCCTCAACGCGGTCATCCGCGCCGTGGCCAAATCCCTCATGCGCCAGTGCGGCGCCGAGGTCATCGGCATCGAGGACGGCTTTGCCGGCCTGTTGGAGGATGCACCGCGTGTGCGCCCCCTGACCTGGGAGGCGGTCAGCGGCATCCTGATGCTTGGCGGCACCATCCTGGGCACCAGCAACCGTGCCGACCCGCTGCGCAGCCCCGCCGATACCGAGCGCGTGCTGCGCCATGTCCAGGCCCTGGGGCTGCAGGGGCTGGTGGTGATTGGCGGCGACGGCTCGATGCGCATCGCCCATGGGCTGGCGGCGCATGGGCTGCGCGTGGTCGGGGTGCCCAAGACCATCGACAACGACATCCCCGGCTGCGAGCGCAGCTTTGGCTTCGATACCGCGGTGGCCACGGTCACCGAAGCCATCGAGCGTCTGCAGACCACCGCGCAGAGCCACGGGCGCGTCATGATCGTCGAGACCATGGGGCGCTACGCGGGCTGGATCGCGCTGGAGGCAGGCCTGGCCGGGGCGGCCGATGTCATTTTGCTGCCCGAAATCGACTACGACATCGAGGCCGTGGCCGCCGTGTGCCGCGCGCGCGCGCAGCGCCGGCGGCACACCATCGTCTGCATCGGCGAAGGGGCCAAACCGGTGGGTGGCGCGTTGACCGTGCAGGCCCACGAGGCCGGCCGGCCCGAGCCGCTGCGCCTGGGCGGGGTGGCGCACGCCTTGGCGCAGGCCCTGCAGCCGCGCGTGAGCAGCGAGGTGCGCGCCACCGTGCTGGGCCACGTGCAGCGCGGCGGCAGCCCGACGCCGTTCGACCGCGTGCTGGCCACCCAGTACGGCAACGAGGCGGCCCAGCTCGTCATGGCCGCGGCCTGGGGGCGCATGGTCACGCTGCAGCAAGGCCGCCTGGGCAGCGTGGCGCTGGCCGATGCGGCCCACGGCAGCCGCCAGGTGCCGCCCGACCACGCGCTGCTGCGCGCCGCGCGCCAGATCGGCGTGCACCTGGGCGAGCGGTTGGGCGCTTGAGCCCGGTCGCCCGCCTGCCCGCCATGTGTCGCTGAAGCGACATCTTGACCCCGGCCGGCAGGGCCAGGCCCCGTTGTCGGCACGCCCAGCAGGGTTTCCCGGTAGGCGTGTGGGCGCGGCGTTGCGGCATAGTAGAGGCTTTCAACTTTCTGACAGGTGAGTGACATGCGACACACCGTGATCGCCGTGGCGGCGGCGCTGGCGCTCGGGGCCGGCGGTGCCTGGGCTAAGACGTTCAAGTGGGCCAGCGCCGGGGAAATCCCGTCCTGGGACATCCACTCGCAGAACAACGCGCTGTCCAACGGCATCCATGCGGCCGTCTACGAATCGCTGGTCTACTACAACAGCAAGACCTTCAAGGTCGAGCCGTTGCTGGCGCAAAGCTGGCGCGAGATCAGCCCGACGCAGATCCGCTTCACGCTGCGCAAAGGCGTCAAATTCCACGACGGCGCGCCGCTGACGGCGGACGATGTGGTGTTTTCGCTGCAGCGCGCGATGGCCAAGACCTCCAACTTCGCCATCTACACCCAGGGCATCGACAAGGTGGTCAAGGTCGATGACCTGACCGTGGACGTGCTGCTCAAGGGGCCCAACCCGGTGCTGCTCAACCAGCTCACCGAGCTGCGCATCATGAACAAAGCCTGGGCCGAAAAGAACAAATCGCTCGAGCCCAAGGACATGAAAGCCAGCGATGAAAACTTCGCGCACCGCAACGCCAATGGCACCGGGCCGTTCCGGCTCAAGCAGTGGGTGCCGGACCAGCGCATGGTGCTGGAGCGCAACCCCAACTACTGGGGCTCGCCCAACACCAACGTCACCGAAATCGTCTACACGCCGATCAAGTCTGACGCCACGCGCATGGCGGCGCTGCTGTCGGGCGAGGTGGACTTCGTGCTCGACCCCACGCCGCAGGACCTGCCGCGTCTGCGCAACAACCCCAACCTCAAGGTCATCGACGGCGTCGAAAACCGCACCATCTTCCTGGGCATGGACCAGTTCCGCGACGAGCTGCCGGGCAGCAACGTCAAGGGTAAGAACCCGCTGAAGGACCTGCGCGTGCGCAAGGCGCTGTACCAGGCCATCGACATCGACACCATCCACCGCGTGACGATGCGCGGCCTGAGCCAGCCCACCGGCGCACTGGTGGCGCCCCAGGTCGCGGGCTGGAGCGAGTCGGTGCACAAGCGCTACCCGTTCGACATCGAGGCGGCGCGCAAGCTGCTGGCCGACGCCGGCTACAAGGACGGCTTCGAGGTCGATTTTGCCTGCCCCAACAACCGCTACATCAACGACGAGCAAATCTGCCAGGCGGTGACCGCGATGTGGGCCAAGATCGGCGTCAAGGCCAAGCTGCGCACGCTGCCGCTGACGACCTACTTCCCCATGATCCAGCGCTACGAGGCCAGCATCTACATGCTCGGCTGGGGGGTGCCCACCTTCGACGCCCTCTACAGCCTGCAGTCGCTGGTGCACACCCCCGGTCCGGGCGGCGATGGCAATTACAACGTCGGGCGCTACAGCAACCCCAAGATCGACGCGGTCATCGACCGCGCCAAGACCGAGACCGACCCCTACATCCGCCCGCGGCTGCTGACCGAGGCGCTGCAGCTGCACAACGACGAGGTGGTGCACATCCCGCTGCACAACCAGATCATCCCGTGGGCGATGAAGAAAAACATCGAGCTCGTCCACCGCGCCGACAACCGGCTCGACTGGCGCGTGGTGCAGGTCAACTGAGCGCGACCGCGTCGTGCCCCGGTCGGGGCGCGGCGCATCCGGCAAACGCCGGCGTGCCGTGGCCCATGCGGGGCCACGGTGTCGCGCGTTTGGGTATGACGCGAGCGGCCAGGCGTTGTGCCGTGGCCGTTGGGGAGATGTTTCATGGTGGCTTTCGTCGTGCGTCGCCTGCTGCAGGCGGCGCTGGTGATGCTGGCCGTGGCGTTCGTGGCCTTCATGCTGTTTCAGTACGTGGGTGACCCCGTGCTGCAAATCCTGGGGCAGGACGCCACGCCGGAGGAGGTGGCGCGCGTGCGCGCCGAGCTGGGGCTGGATCGACCGTTCGTGGTGCAGTTTGCGCACTTCGTCGTGCAGGCGCTGCAGGGCGAGTTTGGCGTGAGCCTGCGCCAAGGCGTGCCGGTGGCGCAGCTGATTGCCGAGCGGCTGCCCGCGACGCTGGAGCTGGCGCTGGTGGCCGCGCTGCTGGCGCTGGCGCTGGGCATTCCGATGGGCGTGTACGCGGCGCTGCGCCGGGGGACGTGGCTGGCGCAGCTGTTCATGACGTTTTCCCTACTGGGGGTGTCGCTGCCCACCTTTTTGATTGGCATCGTGCTGATCCTGGTGTTTGCCGTGCAGCTGGGCTGGCTGCCCAGTTTTGGCCGTGGCGAGGTGGTGCAAATCGGGTGGTTCACCAGCGGGCTGCTGGCGCCGGGCGGCTGGCGCCACCTGGTGCTGCCGGCGGTGACGCTGGCGATTTTTCAGCTCACGCTCATCATGCGCCTGGTGCGCGCCGAGATGCTGGAGGTGCTGCGCACCGACTACATCAAGTTCGCCCGTGCCCGGGGTCTGAGCGACCGCGCGGTGCACTTTGGCCACGCGCTCAAAAACACGCTGGTGCCGGTGATGACGATCACGGGCCTGCAACTCGGCGGCCTGATCGCCTTTGCCATCATCACCGAGACGGTGTTCCAGTGGCCGGGCATGGGGCTGCTGTTCATCCAGGCGGTGACGTTTGCCGACATCCCCGTGATGGCCGCCTACCTGTGCCTGATCGCGCTGATCTTCGTGGTCATCAACCTGATCGTCGATCTGTTGTATTTCGCCGTCGATCCGCGCCTGCGCCTGGACAAGGCCGGCGGCCACTGACGGCGGGGCCGTGGCTCACAACGCAAGGACATGCCTATGAAATCCTGGTGGATGCGCTGGTGGGACAGCGACATCGGATACAGCTTTCGTTCGTCGCCCACGGCGATCGTGGCGGCGCTGATCGCGCTGCTGTGCGCCCTGGCGGCGCTGCTGGCGCCCTGGGTGGCGCCGCACAATCCCTTTGACCTGGCCAGCCTCGAGTTGAGCAACGCCCGCCTGCCCCCCGCGTGGTACCCCGAGGGGCAATGGGCGTTTCCGCTCGGCACCGACGACCAGGGCCGCGACATCCTCTCGGCGCTGATCTTTGGCGCGCGCATCTCGCTGCTGGTGGGGCTGGTGTCGGTGGCCCTGTCGGTGTTGATCGGCGTGGCGTTGGGGCTGCTGGCGGGGTTCGTCGGCGGCTGGCTGGATGCGGCGCTCATGCGGCTGTGTGACGTGATGCTGTCGTTTCCGGCCATCCTGATTGCGCTGTTGATCGCGGGCGTGGGCAAGGCGCTGTTCCCCAACGCGCACGAGACGCTGGCCTTGGGGGTGCTGATCGTCTCCATCACGCTGACCGGCTGGGTGCAGTACGCGCGCACGGTGCGCGGCTCGACGCTGGTGGAGCGGCAGAAGGAGTACGTGCAGGCCGCGCGCGTGATCGGCGTGGCACCATGGCGCATCATGACGCGCCACGTGCTGCCCAATGTGCTGGGGCCGGTGCTGGTGCTGGCCACCATCCACGTGGCCACCGCCATCATCACCGAAGCCACGCTGAGCTTTCTGGGGGTGGGGGCACCGCCCACCACACCGTCGCTGGGCACCCTGGTGCGCATCGGCAACGACTACCTGTTCTCGGGCGAGTGGTGGATCACCATCTTCCCCGGGGTGATGCTGGTCATCATCGCCTTGTCGGTCAACCTGCTGGGGGACTGGCTGCGCGACGCCCTCAACCCGCGCCTGCGCTGAGCGGAGAACCCCATGGACAAACTGCTCGAAGTCAAGGACTTGGTGGTGGAGTTCCCCACCCGCCGCGGCGTCCTGCGCGCGCTCGATGGCGTCTCGTTCGACATCGCGCCCGGCGAAATTCTGGGTGTGGTGGGGGAGTCGGGGGCGGGCAAGTCGCTCACCGGCGCGGCCATCATCGGTTTGCTGGAGCCCCCGGGGCGCATCGCCGGCGGCGAGATCCGCTTGCAGGGCCAGCGCATCGACAACCTGCCACCGGCGCAGATGCGGCGCTTCCGCGGTCGGCGCATCGGGGCCATCTTTCAGGATCCGCTGACCTCGCTCAACCCGCTCTACACCATCGGCCGGCAGCTGACCGAAACCATCCGCACCCACCTCGACGTCTCGGCCGACGAAGCGCGTCAGCGCGCCATCGAGCTGTTGCGCGACACCGGCATCCCGGCCGCTGAGGAGCGCATCGACCACTACCCGCACCAGTTCTCGGGCGGTATGCGCCAGCGCGTGGTCATCGCCTTGGCGCTGGCAGCCGAGCCGCAGCTGGTGGTGGCGGACGAGCCCACCACGGCGCTGGACGTCTCCATCCAGGCGCAGATCATCACGCTGCTCAAGCGCATCTGCCGCCAACGCGGCGCGGCGGTCATGCTGGTCACGCACGACATGGGCGTGATTGCCGAGACCTGCGACCGCGTGGCGGTCATGTACGCCGGTCGCGTGGCCGAGATCGGCCCGGTGCACGAGGTCATCCACCGCCCCGCGCACCCGTACACCGCCGGGCTGATGCGCTGCATCCCCGACATGGAAGTGGAGCGCGAGCGGCTGCACCAAATCGACGGCGCCATGCCGCGCCTGGGCGAAATCCCGCGCGGCTGCGCCTTCCACCCACGCTGCGAGCAGGCCATGCTGCGCTGCCACGACCAGCGTCCCGACCTGATGCCGGCCGGCGCCACGCGCGCCGCTTGCTGGCTGCACGAGGCGGCCGCGGCCCCAGATGCCACGACCGCCGCGGAGATCACCCGATGAGCACCCCCGTGATGGATACCGCCGCCCCCGCAGCGGCGCCCAGCACCGCCCCGCTGGTGGTGGTGGAGGATGTGGCGCGCACCTTCGACGTCTCGGCGCCGTGGCTCAACCGCGTGCTCGAGCGCAAACCGCGCCAGTTGCTGCACGCCGTCGATGGTGTGAGCTTCGAGATCGCGCGCGGCCAAACGCTGGCGCTGGTGGGCGAGTCCGGCTGCGGCAAAAGCACCGTCGCACGTCTGCTGGTGGGGCTGTACGCCCCCACGCGCGGCCGGTTCTGGTTCGACGGCCAGGACGCCCACGCCGCCTATCGCAGCGCGCAAGGGCGCCAGCTGCGTCGGCGCATCCAGATGATCTTCCAGGACCCCTACGCCAGCCTCAACCCGCGCTGGCGCGTGGAAGACATCGTCGCCGAGCCGCTGCGCGAACACGGCCTGCTGCGCGACCCCGCGGCGCTGCGCGAGCGGGTCGGTCAACTGCTGCGCTCGGTCGGTCTGAGCCCGCACGACATGGTCAAGTACCCGCACCAGTTCTCGGGCGGGCAACGCCAGCGCATCAGCATTGCGCGCGCGCTGGCCACGCAGCCGGCGTTTTTGGTCTGTGACGAGCCGACCTCGGCGCTGGACGTGTCGGTGCAGGCGCAGGTGCTCAACATCATGAAAGACCTGCAGCGCCAGCAGGGACTGACCTACCTGTTCATCAGCCACAACCTGGCCGTGGTGCGCCACGTCAGCGACCACGTGGGCGTGATGTACCTGGGGCGGCTGGTGGAGCTGGCCGACAAGCGCACGCTGTTTGCGCAGCCGCGCCACCCCTACACGCGCATGCTGCTCGAGGCCATCCCCAAGCTGCACGCCACGGGCCAGGCGCGCACCCCGGTGCAGGGCGAAGTGCCCAACCCGCTCAACCCGCCCAGCGGCTGCGCCTTCCACCCGCGCTGCCCGCACGCCAACGCGCGCTGCCAGGCCGAACGCCCGGCGCTGCAAACCATCGGCGGCGTGCGCGTGGCTTGCCACGCGGTGGAAGAAGGCCGCTTGCGCTGAACGTCGGCGCGATACGGTCGCCCCCAGTGCGCATCCGGCGGCGCCCACTCAGCCCGTGCTGCTAAGAACGGATGACTCCAATGTCTGCGCCGCCAGACACAGGTCGGCCCAGGCCTTGGCTTTGTCGGCCGGGTTGCGCAGCAGGTAGGCAGGGTGGTAGGACACCACCACCGGCACGGTACGTGTCCCCAACCGGGCGGTAAAGACCCGGCCGCGCAGCCGCCCCAGCGGGGTGGCGGCCAGCTCCTGCGGGGGCAGGCAGCCGCCTTCGGCCAGCAGCGTCTGTGCCGCAAAGCGCCCCAGGGCCAGGATGATGCGCGGTTGCAGCAGCGCGATCTGGCGCCACAGGTACGGCGTGCACTGCGCGATTTCCTGCGGTTGCGGGTTGCGGTTGCGCGGGGGGCGGCACTTGAGCACGTTGGCGATGTAGACGCCCTGCCCGCGGCGCAGCGCCAGGGCGGTCAGCATGCGGTCGAGCAGGTGGCCGGCGCGACCGACGAAGGGTTCGCCCTGGCGGTCTTCTTCTTCGCCTGGCGCTTCGCCCACGATCAGCCAGGTGGGTTGGCGGTCGCCCACCCCCGGCACGGCGCGCTGGCGGCATGCGCCCAGGCCGCAGCGCTGACAGGCGTGGATGGCAGCCTCCAGCGCCTGCCAGTCGAGCGTGTCGAGGGCACCGGCCGGTGCGGGCGCCCCCTCCTCTGATCCCGGGGCGGCCGGCAGAGGCGCTTGCCGCGCAGATGGATGCTGAGGAGCGCCAGCTGGTCGAGGGCTTGTTGGCCGCACGCAAGGCATGGCAGGCCAAGCGCGACCAGGCCCTGGAGGCGATCAAGGCCGAAAACTTCAGCA
>NZ_VJOL01000029.1 GCF_007556705.1 Tepidimonas thermarum
GATGTAGCTGAACATCGCCCCCTGGAAGTCTTGACTGCCTCTCATCGTGCTCGTCTGCGTTGTTCTCGGTTGGCCTCAGATCGTACCGCCCGACGCGGGGGGTGGCGAGGGATTTTTCAACGGCCTGCTAACAATTGCGGCCCCACCAAACCTGGCGACCCCAAAACCTCTACTTGCTAAAGCATGAACTATCCGGCACCGCGAGCTTTGCGCTCGCGGTGGTATGTGCAAGCTTGCCCGTTTCCGATAACGTAGCATGTTTTGATGCGACGAAATGGTACGGTATCAGCTTGGGTTGCGTGTCGGGTTTGAAGTCTTGAAAAACGTGCGATCATGCAAAAAGGGGCCGTACTCTACCTTGTCGTGAGCGCATTGCTGGCAGGATGCTCCACTGCACCAGTCCTGGGTGGTGACGATCCTGTTACCAAAGGAGCGGCTGCTGGTGAGCGCCAGATTGCAGCGCCAGAACAGCTGGAGCGCTGCACCGATCCGCTGGGCACCGTGGGTCTGGCGGATACGGGCGACGATCCTTACGTGCCGATCGTGCGCATGCTGGTGCAGCAGTCCAATTGCTTCATCGTCGTCGAGCGCGGACGCGCCTACAACAATGTCGACCTGGAGCGTCAGCTCAAAGAAGCTGGTTTGACGCGCAACGCCAAAACGCAAACGGCGGGCGGCACGCTGCTTGCGGCCGATTACACGCTGGTGCCGTCGGTCACTTTTGCCGAGCCGTCGGGATTTGCATTGACCAGCGGTTTGGGCGGCATCTTCGGCCGTCGCTCCAACAACATCGACGCCTCTGGTCAGGTACAAGCCTTGGGCGCGTCGACCAGCCTGCTGCTCGTGGACAACGCCAGCGGAGCGCAGATTCTTGCCGCACAGGGCAGCGCCAAAAACTACAACCTCGGGGTCGGTGTCGGTGTGTTGGGCGGGTTGGTCGCGGGTGTGAACGCCTACGCCAATACGCCTCAGGGCAAGGTTGTCGCGGCGGCGTTTCTCGATGCGTACAACAAACTCGTGCTCGCCGCGCGGCAGTACACTGCGCAAAAAGCCCAAGGTTCCGTCGGACAAGGTGGCAAACTCAAGGGTCCCTGATGTGTTCCCCGATAACGGTTTCAGACCGTCGCGGCTAATGTCGCGCGGCGATGCATGAGCGGTACCGACGATCGCTACATGGCCGAGGCGTTGGCCCTGGCCCGGCAGGCGGCTGAGGCGGGCGAGGTGCCGGTGGGCGCTGTCGTCGTGCGCGATGGCGTGATCGTGGGCCGTGGCCACAACCAGCCGGTCACCAGTGGCGACCCCACGGCGCACGCCGAAATCGTGGCGCTGCGCGAGGCCGCACGCGCCCTGGGCAACTACCGCCTCACCGACTGCACGCTCTACGTCACCCTCGAGCCCTGCGCCATGTGTGCGCAAGCGGCCTTGCATGCGCGGCTGAGCCGGGTGGTCTATGGCGCACCGGAGCCGCGTACCGGTGCGGCGGGATCGGTGGTGGATTTGTTTGCGCAACCGCTGCTCAACGCCCACACGGCGGTGCAGGGCGGCGTGTTGGCAACGGCGGCGCGTGACCTCTTGCGCGCGTTTTTTGCCCAGCGCCGGGCCCAGCGGCGCGCACAGGCGCAGCCGTTGCGGGACGATGCGCTGCGCACGCCGGCATCGGCATTCCACGCGGTCTGGCAACGGGCGGCAGCGTGGGGCATTGCAGCGGCGGCGTCGCACACCGCCGCGATGCCCGACGGGCTGCGGTTGCATTGGCTCGATCTGGGGCCGGCAGACGCCACGCTGCCATGGTTGTGCCTGCATGGGCCGATGGCGTGGTGGCCTCAGTGGGGCCCGTGGCTGCCACCCCGCGTGGCTGCAGGCGATCGCTGCCTGGTGCCTGACTTGATCGGCTTTGGACAGAGCGACAAGCCCAAGAAGCCTGCCTGGCACACGCCGCAGCGCCACGCCGCGGTGCTGAGTGATTGGCTGGACACGCTGGCGGTGGGGCCGTGCCGCGTGGCGCTGGCACCAGGCGCCGAGTGGCTGCTGCCGGCGCTGCGTGCCCGGCTGGGCGAGCGCATCCGCGCCGAGGTGGCCGTGCCCGCCCCCGACTTGTTGCCACCAGCAGCGCAGTGGCTGGATGCGCCGTTCCCGGACCGCGGGCACCGTGCGGGGCCGCGGGCGCTGGGAGCGGCAGCCGCATAATCGGGCCATGCCCAGCCTCTACCTCTATTCCCCCAGTGGGGCGGTGCGCGACCGCGCTGCCTTTCGGCGCGCCGTGCGCCGCTTGCAAGCCGCTGGCTACGACGTGGCGGTGGACCCCGCCGCGCTGGCCAGCCACCAGCGCTTTGCCGGCGACGACGACGAGCGGCTCGCTGCGATCGCGCGTGCGGCGGCCAGTGGTGCCGACGTCGCGATGACGACCCGCGGCGGCTACGGGCTTACCCGCCTGTTGCCCCGGCTGCCGTATGACGCGATTGCCGCCTCGGTGCGCGCGGGCATGGCCTGGGTGGGGTTGAGCGACTTCACCGCTTTGCAAATGGCTGTGCTGGCCCAGCGCGGCACGCCGACCTGGGCTGGCCCAGCAGTCATGGAAGACTGGGCGGTGGAAGCTCCCGACGACATCACGCTGGCCTGCTTTGACGACCTGGCGCGCGGGGTGGGGGAGGGGGCCGGCTGGCGGCTGCCGCCGTCCGATTTGCGCGCCCACCCCGAACTCGGCACGGGCTGGCGGCTGGAGGGCTGCCCGCTGTGGGGCGGGAATCTGTCGATCCTCGCCGGACTGGTGGGCACGCCGTATTTGCCGACCGTCGATGGCGGCGTGCTGTTTTTGGAGGATGTGGGCGAGCACCCCTACCGCATCGAGCGCTTGCTGACCCAGTTGCTGTGGGCGGGCGTGCTCGGGCGGCAACGCGCGATCGTGCTGGGCGCTTTCAACCGCTTTGCGCTCACCGCGCACGACCGCGGGTTTCGGCTGGCCACCGTGGTGGCATGGCTGCGCGCCCAGCTGCCTGGGGTGCCGGTGCTCACGGGGCTGCCCTTTGGTCATGTCCCGACCAAGGTTGTGCTGCCTGTTGGCCGTCCCGTGGATATGGTGGTCGAGGGGCGCGAGGCGCTGCTGTTCTGGGGCTGACCGATTAGGCGGAGACGGCCGCCGCCTCGGCGACGCGGCGAGCGATGTGCGCTAGGGCCTCGTCCACCTGATCGACCAGGATCAGGCACCAGTCGCCTGGCTGCAGCCGCTCGAGCGCCGCATCGATGGCCGCAAACTCGCCCCGGATGGCCGTGTGCCAGCGGGTCTTGGGCGCGCCTTGCAGCCCTTGCTCGAGCAGGGCAATGACCTCGCCGTCGGCACGGCCACGCTGGCAAGCGTCTTCGAACAGCACCGCCTCGTCAAATACGCGGCCGATGAGGCGGGTTTGCTCGACGATGTCCTGATCGCGCCGGTCGCCAGCCGCGCTGATGACCACCACCCGTTTACCCGCCGGCGTTGATTCGGCGGCTTGGCACAGCGCGGCAATCGCGTCGGGGTTGTGACCGTAGTCGGCCACCACGGTGGCGCCGCGATAGCTGAAGCGGTTGAAGCGTCCCGGCACCGTCGCGGCGTCGGCGGTGAAGGTTTCCAGCCCGCGCGCGATCGCTTCCCAGCTCACGCCCACGGCCCACGCGGCGGCAATGGCCGCCATGGCGTTGTCCACCTGAAAAGCGAGCCGGCCACCGTCGGTGAGCGGAATACCCTCCAGCGGCAGACGTACCTGCCACCCCCCTTCGGCCGCGACGATGTGGCCATCTTCCACAAACACCACGCGCTTGCCCAAGGCGCGGTGGGTGGCGATGACAGGGTGGTGCGCCGCAGGCCCAAAGTAGGTGATCTGGCCCGGGCAAAAATCGGCCATGGCCACGCAGTGGGGGTCGGCGGCGTTGAGGACGGCCGTGCCGCCCGGCGCCACGTTCTGGACGACGACGCGTTTGAGGACGCTCAGATCCTCGATCGTGGTGATGTAGTTCAGGCCAAGGTGGTCGCCAGAGCCGATGTTGGTGACGACCGCGACCTGACTGCGGTCGAATGCCAGCCCCTCGCGCAAAATTCCCCCGCGCGCGGTCTCCAGCACCGCCGCATCCACGTCCGGGTGCGCAAGCACGCGCCGGGCGCTGCGCGGGCCACTGCAGTCGCCACTGTCGATTTGGCGGCCATTGACGTACACGCCGTTGGTGTCGGTAAAGCCGACACGCCAGCCGTGTTGGCGCAGCAGGTGTGCCGTCAGCCGCACCGTGGTGGTTTTGCCGTTGGTGCCGGTGACGGCGATGAGCGGGATGCGCCCGTCCTCGCCCGGCGCAAACATGTGGTCGATGATTGCCTCGCCGACGTTGCGGCCTTTGCCAAACGATGGGCTCAAGTGCATGCGCAGGCCCGGCGCGGCGTTGACTTCGACGATACCGCCGTTTTGCACCTCCAGCGGCTCGACCACGTTCTGGCACACGACATCGACGCCACACACGTCCAACCCAACGGTGACGGCCGCGGCAATGGCACGTTGGGCCACCAGGGGATGCACCTCGTCGGTCACATCGGTGGCCGTGCCGCCGGTGGAGAGGTTGGCGTTGTTGCGCAGCACCACCCGCATGCCCAGCGGTGGCACGTCGTCGGGGGTCAGGCCTTGCTGGGCCAGGCGGTCGATGGCGATCTCGTCGAGCCGGATGCGCGTCAACGGTGTCGCATGACCGTCACCGCGGCGCGGATCGGCGTTGACCGCTTCGACCAGCTGGCGCACGGTGTGCACACCATCGCCGACGACCAGTGGCGGATCGCGCCGTGCTGCCGCCACCAGTTTGCGCCCCACCACCAGCAGCCGAAAGTCGATGCCCGGCAAATAGCGCTCGACCAGAACCTCGCTGCTGTAGCGGCAGGCCACCTCGTACGCCGCCACGACCTGCTCGCGCGTTTGGATGTTGACCGTCACGCCCTTGCCCTGGTGGCCGTCGCGCGGCTTGACGACGACCGGCGTACCGATGGCCTGCGCGGCACGCCACGCGTCCTCCGCATCGGTGACCGGGCGTCCGAGCGGCACCGGCACTCCAGCCGTATGCAGCAGCTTTTTGGTCAGCTCCTTGTCTTGGGCGATGTCTTCGGCGATGGCGCTGGTGGTGTCGCACTCCGCGGCCTGGATACGGCGCTGTTTGCTGCCCCAGCCAAACTGCACCAGGCTGCCGGACGTCAGACGGCGGTAGGGAATGCCGCGTGCCACGGCGGCCTCGACGATGGCACCGGTCGAGGGGCCAAGGCGCAGGTCTTCGTCCAGCTCCCGCAATCGGTTGATGGCCGCTGCCGTGTCGTACGGTTGATCGTCCCGAGCGGCTTGCAGCAGCGCCAGCGCCTCGTCGAATGCCAAGCGGCCCACTTCCTCGACCGTGTACTCGACCACGACCTGGAACACCCCGGGCTCCGGGGCTGCGATGGTGCGGCTAAAGCTCACCGGGCAACCGGCGTGGGTCTGCAGCGCCAAGGCCGTGATCTCCAGCGCATGGGCCATCGAGACGACGCCGCTGGCCGTGGGTTCGGGCAGCATGCCCAGCTCTGGAAAGCGTTGCCGCAACCGCACATCGAAGCCCGGCAGACGGTGCAAATCCAGCTCCTGCGGTGCGCACTGCACCGTCGCTTCGATGGCGGTGTAGCGGCTCCAGAGGTTGGGGCCCCGCAAGGCCCTCAGTCGAGTGACGTTCATGGTGGTGAGACGGCAGAGGATTCAGCGATCGGACAGCAGGGGCGCCGCGGTTTCGATGCCGGCGCGAACCAGGTCCACGGGCAATCCAAGCGCCACCGCGGCGCCCAGCGTGGCCAACAGCGTTGGCCGCCCGATGCGGGCCAGCACGGCCTGCACGCCGGTGTGTTCCAGATCCAGGATGGGGGTGGTGCCGCTGGCACGGACGAGCACCACTTGCGCGCCATCGATGGTCAGAAAGCGCCGGCCGTCGGTCACGTGCGCCTCACGCGAGGTGTGGCGCGGGTCGGCGCTGTAGAGCAGCACATCGCCGTCGCACAACTCGGCCAGCCCTGCGCAGACGTCGCAGTCGGCGTTGAGCACGGCGCAGCCGTTGGGCAGCACCACGTCCACCTGCGTGCGCAGCACCTTGCGCATGTGGTCGCGGGTGGTGATGTAGTGATCTTCCAAACCCTGCGGCTCGGGCACATCGGTGACGATGCCCACCAGGCAACGGTCGTAGGACAGGCCTTCGTCCAGGATGCTGCGCGGTGAGCTCTCGATCACCGCCGCATCGACGCAGCGGTTCATGAGGATGCGCTGCCCGGCCTCCCAGTCCGACGGGACGCTGGTGTCGATGGGCTGCATCTGCAGGTACAGGCGCCCCCCGCTCGAGACGCCGACCGTGTGCCCGGCGCGCTGCAGCAGCGCCCCCAGCAGCACGGCGATGGCTGCGGTCTCGCGCGTGCCCGTGATGCCGACGACGGGGATGCGGCCATCGTCTTCCCCCGGGAAGAGGTGCGCGACGATCGCCTCGCCAACGGGGCGCGGCTGGCCGCGCGCCGGCTTGAGGTGGGGCAGCAGACCCGGACCGGCGTTGACCTCGACGATGGCACCGCCCTGGGCCGCCATGGGCTGGCCGATGTCTTCCACCACCAAATCGATGCCAGCGATGTCCAGGCCGACCACGCGCGCCGCCAAGGCGGCCAGCTCGGCCACATCCGGGTGCACTTCATCGGTGACATCGTCGGTGAGCAACCCGGTGCGCTGCACCAGCACCACCCGTCCGGCCTCGGGCACGCTGTCGGGCTCCAGGCCCTGACGGCGCAGCTCCAGCATCACGTCGCGGTTTTCGGGCAAGCGGATGGTGTCGAGCGGGAATTCCTCTTCCTCCCCGCGCCGCGGATCGCTGTTGATGTCGCGCTCGATCAACGCACGCACCGTGTGCACACCGTCGCCCACCACCGTCGCGTGTTCACCGCGGGCGGCGGCGACCATGCGGCCGCCGATCACCAGCACCCGATGTTCACGGCCACGGATGTAGCGCTCCACCATCACCTCCGAGCCTTCACGCTCGGCCAACTCGTAGGCAATGGCCACTTCCGCTTCGGTGCGCACATCCAGCGACACCCCGCGCGCGTGGTTGGCATCGACCGGTTTGACGACCACGGGCAAGCCGATTTCCTGCGCCGCCGCCCAGGCATCCTCCGCGCTGCTGACCACCCGCCCCTGCGGCACCGGAACGCCGCACTCTTCGAGCAGGCGCTTGGTCAGGTCTTTGTCGCGCGAGATGTTTTCGGCGATGGCGCTGGTACGGTCGGTCTCGGCGGTCCAAATGCGGCGTTGCGCTGCCCCGTAGCCGAGTTGCACCAGGTTCCCATCCGTCAGCCGGATGTGCGGAATGCGCCGCGCGGTGGCCGCATCGACGATGGCTGCCGTGCTGGGCCCCAGCGCGTGGCGGTCGATGAGCCCCTTGAGCCGCTTGATCGCCGCGCCGACGTCGTACGCGCGGCCTTCGATAGCGGCCATCAGCAAATCGCGCGCATCGAGCAGCGCCTGCCGCGCGACTTCTTCCTGCCGCGCGCGAATGACCAGCTTGTACACGCCGCGCGCGTCGGTCGAGCGGGTTTGCCCGAAACTGGTGGCCATGCCCGCGCAGTTGAGCAGCTCAATGGCCACGTGTTCCATGATGTGCCCGGGCCAGGTGCCTTCGCGCAGGCGCTGCAAAAAACCCCCGCGTTCACCGACGCCGCAATGGTGCTCCACCAGCCCCGGCAGCCACGCCGTGAGGCGCTCATACAAGCCGGGGATGGTGTTGGAGGGGTGGTCCTCGAGCTCGCCGATGTCGATCACGGCCTCGATCGCGGCCCGGTAGGTCCAGAGGTTGGGCCCGCGCAAATGGCGCATGCGCAGGATCCGAATGGTCTTGTGCGACATGAATAGAGGCGTAAGGGCAGTCGTAGAATCCAGCGCTCGCACGCCGCCGTCGTGCGTGGGCTGCGCTGAGCGCCTATTGTCATCTCCTGGGTCTGGGCGCGGTGGCTCGGGCTGCCAAAAATTTTGCAACATGTCGTATCCGCCTCCATCGTCCCCCGCTTGGGCGGGGCTGCCAACGGCCTGGCACGGTGCGGTGGCCGCCGCGGGCGCGGACAGCGCCGATGCGGCGGCCGTTTGGCTGATCACCGACCTCGACACGCAGCTGCGTTTTCGGGAGAGCCTGCTGTGGATTGCCGGGCGCCGGCTGTGGTGGGCGGCCGCGCCCGACGCCACGGCACAGTCGTGGTCGATTGAGCCGGGTTTGGCGCTGTGGGTGAGCGACCACAACGGCGTGGCCGCACTGGAGCTGGTGCAGCTAGCCCACGACGGCACGCCGGTCAAACGCCTGGCCGTGTGGCGCTACACGCTGGGGCGCCAGGTGGCAGCGCGGCGGCTGATCGAGCGCTTTGAGAGCCTGCGCGACGCCGGTGGTACCGATGCGCCGCCGCCGCAAGCCGCGACACGGCAATGCCCCCTGTGCCATGCGCCGATGGAGCCCGACGACGAGGAATGCGCCACCTGTGCCCAGGTGGTGCACACCCCGCCGTCGACGTTGACGCTGTTGCGCCTGTGGCGCTTTGCCCGGCCCTACCGTTGGCAACTGCTGGCGGGTTTTTTGTTGACGCTGGCGTCCACAGCGGCCACCCTGGTGCCGCCGTATTTGACGATCCCGTTGATGGACGACGTGCTCATTCCCTACCAGAGCGGGCAGCCCATCGACGTGGCGCGGGTGGCCGCGTTGTTGGGCGGGCTGCTGGCAGCCGCCTTGCTCGCCTGGGGCCTGGGTTGGGCCAAAACCTACATCCTGGCGCTGGTGTCCGAGCGCATCGGCGCCGATTTGCGCACCACCACCTACGAGCACCTGCTGGGGCTGTCGCTGGAGTACTTCGGCAACCGCCGCACCGGCGACTTGATGGCGCGCATCGGGTCCGAAACCGACCGCATCAACATCTTTTTGTCGCTGCACCTGCTGGACTTTGCCACCGACGTGCTCATGATCGTGATGACGTCGGTGATCCTGTTTTCCATCAGCCCCACGCTGGCGCTGGCCACGCTGCTGCCGCTGCCGCTGATCGGCTGGCTCATCCACGTCGTGCGCGACCGGCTGCGCACCGGCTTCGAAAAAATCGACCGTGTCTGGGCCGAGGTCACGAGCGTGCTGGCCGACACCATCCCCGGCATCCGCGTGGTCAAGGCCTTTGCGCAGGAAGGGCGCGAGGCGCAGCGCTTTCGCGAGGCCAACCGGCACAACCTGGAGGTCAACGACCGGCTCAACCGGCTGTGGTCGCTGTTTTCGCCCACGGTGTCGCTGCTGACCGAAATCGGCCTGCTGGTGGTTTGGGGGTTTGGCATTTGGCTGGTGGCACGCGGCTCGGTCACGGTGGGGGTGCTCACCGCGTTTCTGGCCTACATCGGGCGCTTCTACACCCGCCTGGACTCGATGAGCCGCATCGTCTCGGTCACGCAAAAAGCGGCCGCGGGCGCCAAGCGGATCTTTGACATCCTGGACCACAAAAGCAGCGTGCCCGAGCCGGCGCAGCCGGTGCCGCTGCCGACGGTGCAGGGCCACATCGCGTTGCGTGGTGTGACCTTTCGCTACGGCAACCGCACCGTGATCCAAGACCTGGACCTGGACGTGCGGCCCGGTGAGATGATTGGTCTGGTGGGCCACAGCGGCTCGGGCAAGAGCACCCTGGTCAACCTAATCTGCCGCTTCTACGACGTGGTCGAGGGTCAGATTCTGGTCGACGGTGTGGACATCCGTCAGTTGCGCGTGGCCGACTACCGGCGCCACATCGGCCTGGTGCTGCAGGAGCCGTTTTTGTTCTTTGGCACCATCGCCGAAAACATCGCCTACGGCAAGCCGGATGCAACGCGCGAGGAGATCATCGCCGCCGCGCGCGCCGCGCACGCACACGACTTCATTTTGCGCTTGCCGCAAGGCTACGACTCGTTGGTGGGGGAGCGGGGGCAGGGCCTGTCGGGCGGCGAGCGCCAGCGCATCAGCATCGCCCGCGCCCTGCTCATCAACCCGCGCATCCTGATCCTGGACGAGGCCACCTCCAGCGTGGACACCGAAACCGAAAAGGAAATCCAAAAAGCGCTGGACAACCTGGTGCGCGGGCGCACCACGATCGCCATCGCGCACCGCCTGTCCACGCTGCGCCGCGCCGACCGGCTGGTGGTCATGGACAAAGGCCGCAAGGTGGAAGAGGGCAGCCACGACGCGCTGATGGCGCGCCAGGGTGCCTACTGGCGGCTGTACCAGGCACAGGCCCGACAGGCCGAAGCCGAGCGCCACATGCTGGAGGATTGACACCATGACGACAGCGACCGATGCCGCACCGACAGACAGCGGCCAGCCCGTGCTGCGCCGCAACGCCTGTGGCCGCCTGGAGTGGCGCCGCCCCGACGGCGCATGGATCAGCGGCGTGGTACCCGTGCGCGCCTTTCCGATTCAGGCGCCCGAGCGGCACATCTCGCTCGTCGGACCCGACGGGCACGAAGTGGCCACCATCGACGCGTTGGCGTCGCTGCCCCCCCCGGCGCGGGCACTCATCGAAGAGGCGCTGCGCGAACGCGAGTTCACCCCGGTGATTCAACGCCTGTTGGAGGTGAGCTCGTTTGCCACCCCGAGCACGTGGACGGTGGAAACCGACCGGGGCGTGACCCGCTTCGTCCTCAAAGGCGAGGAGGACATCCGCCGCCTGACGCGCGACGTGCTGCTGATCCAGGACGCGCACGGGGTGCAGTACCTGATTCGCCAGCCGCGCGACCTGGACCGGCACAGCCGGCGCTTGCTCGATCGGTTTTTGTGACGGCGTTCCGCCTAAAAGTATCAGAAATTCAAACGGATACTTTGCTTACTTCAGGTTTCCACTGAGGAATTGCTGCAACCGCTCGCTGCGCGGCGCGGTCAGCACCTGCTTGGGATCGCCCTGTTCTTCGATGCGGCCCTGGTGCAAAAAGACGACGTGGTTGGAGACTTCGCGCGCAAAGCCCATCTCGTGCGTGACCACGACCATGGTGCGATGCTCCTCGGCCAAGCCCTGCATCACGCGCAGCACCTCGATGACCAGCTCGGGGTCGAGCGCGCTGGTCGGCTCGTCGAACAGCATGACCTCGGGCTCGACGGCCAGCGCGCGCGCGATGGCCACGCGCTGCTGCTGCCCCCCGCTCATGTGCGCGGGGTAGCGGTCTTCCACGCCCTTGAGGCCGACGCGCTCCAGGTATTTGCGCGCCGTGGCCACGGCCTGGTCGCGCGGGACTTTGAGCACATGCACCGGCACTTCGATGATGTTTTGCAGCACCGTCATGTGCGCCCAGAGATTGAAGTTCTGGAACACCATGGCCAGCTTGGTGCGCAGGCGCTGCAACTGGGCGGGATCGGCCGCGTGCAGCTCGCCGTCGGCGGCGGGCTTGAGCCGCAGCTCCTCATTGGCCACGACGATACGGCCGGCGTGGGGCTTTTCCAGCAAGTTGATGCAGCGCAAAAACGTGCTCTTGCCAGAGCCCGAGCTACCAATGATGCTGATCACGTCGCCGGCACGGGCGGTGAGCGACACCCCTTTGAGCACCTCGTGCGTGCCGTAGCGCTTGTGGATGTCCTCGACTTGGAGTTTGATGGGGGCGTTGCTCATGGTGTCAAGACAAAGAGGCCGCGCGGACCGGTCATTCGGACAGCAGGTTGCCGTGGCGAAACGCCTGCTCGCCCGCCACTTTGGCCACCACCAGCCCGGCCGGGGCGTAGCGTTCGCGCACGCGGGCGTACAACACGCCACCGTGCTCGGTGCGCAGCTCCACGGTGTGTCCCAAGGTCGGCTCGATGATCTGGGCCACGGCCTCACCCGGCTGCAGCCGCTGTCCCACCTGTGCCACGAACACCAACACGCCCGGACGGTGCGCGCGGATGGGTTCGGAGCCCGCCAGTGGGGTGGGGGCGCAGGCCGCGGGCGGCATGGGGCCGGGGTCCCCCGCCACCACGCCCAGGTGCTGCCAGTAGCGCCAGATGCCGTCGGCGTCACGTTCGGCCCAGGCGTGGCCGACGTCGGCTTCACCGCGCAGCTCGACCGTGGCGCTGGCGCAAGCCTGGGGCAGCGGGGCCTCGATCCCGGCCTGGCGCAGGCGGCGCGCAAGCTGCGACCACAACCCCGACAGCTGCTCATCGAACGGCTGTCCGCCGGCCCCGTAGTCCGCCACCAAAACGGTTTGCGCCCCCAGCCAGCGGGCCAGGGGTTGCAACGCGGGCCAGCAAGCCGTCTCACTGTACAGGTGCAGCACGGCTTCGGCGTCGCAGTGCAAATCGAGCACGACGTCGGCATCGGCGGCCAGCCGGAACAAGGCCAGCCGCAACCCCTCGAGCTCGGTGACCGGTTGCTGCTCAGCCAACCAGTCGCACACGGCTTGGCGCACGCACCGCACGTTGGCCTCGGCATCCGGTCCCAAGGCATGGGCCACGCGCTCAAACGCAGCGGCGGCCAAATCGGGGTAGCCGCGATTGAAATTTTCCGAGGTGTTGAGCTCGAAGCGCCCCAGCGGCCGGTGGTCGATGCGCTGCGCCAGCCCGATCGGGTTGGCCACGGGCACCAGCACGACTTCGCCACGGATGGCGCCGGCCGCCTCGGCCTGCACGAGCCGCTGGCGCAGATGGTGGGCGACCAGCATCCCGGGCAGCTCATCGGCGTGCAAACTGGCCTGCACATAGACCTTGGGCCGTGCGCCGGCCACACCAAAATGCAGGCTGGTGACGGTGCGGGCGCTGCCCAAACTGGCGCAGGGTAGGGGGTGGTGTTGGATGTCCATTTAGCGACGGCGCGGCGCCAGATGGGCCAGGAAGCGGCGCTCGGCCAGCTTGAACAGCCCCACCAGCAAGAACGTGATGCACAGGTAGATGGCCCCGGCGAACAGGTACGCCTCAAACGGCAGGTAGAAGTCCGAATAGACGCGGCTGGCCGCGGCGGTCAGATCCAGCATGGCCGGGACCGTGCTGGCCAGGCTGGTGCTGTGCAGCATCATGACCACCTCGTTGCTGTAGGCGGGCAGGGTGCGGCGCAAGGCGCTGGGCATGACGATGCGCCACAGCACCTGGCGGGGGGACATGCCCATGGCGCGTGCCGCCTCGATTTCACCGTGCGACGTCTCGCGGATGGCGCCCGCCAGCATTTCCGCGGTGTAGCCCGCCGTGTTCAGGGCAAACGCCAGCAGCGCGCAAAAAAACGCTTCCTTGAACCAGGTCCACGGCCAGATGTCGTCCCAGCGCGCCTGGATCCAATCCAGCTGCGCAATCCCGTAGTAGATCAGATAGACCTGAATCAACAGCGGGGTGCCGCGGATGACATAGGTGTAGCTGCCCACCAGCCAGCGCAGCCAGGTATGACGGCTGTTGAGCGCCAGCGCCATGAACAGGGCCAGCACCCCACCCACCAGCAGCGACGACAGCAGCAGCTTGAGCGTGGTCACCAGCCCTTCGGCATACAGCTGCAGCTGGGCAGGCTCGAAAATGACAGACCAGTTCACGGTGACAACCCGCCCCCATCAGCCCTGCCACGACGTGGCGCGCCGCACCCCAAGGCTAAAGCGCGCATCGAGCCGGCGCAGCGCCCACAACGACACGGATGTGTAGATCAGGAACAGCGCGCCCACGAACAGGAAAAAGAAAAACGGCTCGCGTGTGGCAGCAGAGGCCTGTTTGGCGAGAAAGGTCATGTCCTTGAGGCCAATGAGGCTGACCAATGCCGTGCTCTTGATGAGCACGAGCCAGTTGTTGGTAAAGCCGGGCAGGGCGTAGCGCACCATTTGCGGCAGCGTGATGCGCACAAAGGTCTGCAGCCGACCCATGCCAAACGCCCAGGCGGCTTCCATTTGTCCGCGCGGGATGGCCAAGATCGCGCCGCGAAACGTCTCGGTCATGTAGGCGCCGTAGATGAACCCAATGGTGAGCACGCCCGCAAAAAACGGGTTGATATCGACCGGTTCGGCGCGCCCAAGCGAATCCAACAGCGCATTGAGGCCGATCGTGCCGCCGTAGAACACGAGCAGCATCAGCACCAGCTCGGGCACGCCGCGCACCACGGTGGTGTAGAGCGTGGCCAGCGCCACCAGCGGGCGCCGCCCCGAGAGCTTGGCCGTTGCCCCGAGCAGGCCGAGCACGATCGAGACGGCCAGCGACAGCAGCGACACCGCCACCGTCAGCAGCGCCCCCAGGAGGATCCCAGGAATGTAGTCCAGCATGTACCAATGAAAAACGCGTCGCGCCGGCAGCCACCGGCAGGCGACGCGCCGTTCACCCGTCAGTTACCGTAGGGGTCGAAGTCGAAGTATTTCTTCGCGATCTTGTCGTAGGTGCCGTCGCTGCGGATGGCTTTGATGGCCGCGTTGATGTCGGCCTTGAGCTTGTCCTGGCCCTTGCGCATGCCCACCCCGACGCCGTAGCCAAAGTACTTCACGTCGTAGAGGTCGGGGCCCACGAAGCCGTAGCCCTTGCCTTCGGGCTTGCGCAAGAAGCCGCCGGTCACTTCCACCTTGTCGGCCACGGTGCCGTCCAGCCGGCCGGCCTTGATGTCGAGGTAGACCTGGTCCTGCGCCTCGTACGGGATGACCTGCACGCCGGCGGGCTTGAGCTCGCCCATGGCGTATTTCTCTTGCGTGCTGCCCTTGAGAACACCGATTTTTTTACCCTTGAGCGACGCCGGGCCGCTGTAGGGCGTGCCTTCTTTGACCACGATGCCGCTGGGGGTCTTGTAGTACTTGTCGCTGAAGTCGATGACCTTTTTGCGGTCGTCGGTGATCGACATCGAGCTGATGATCACATCGTACTTGCGTGCCTGCAGGCCGGGAATCATGCTGTCCCACACCTGTTCGACGTAGACGCACTTGCGGTTGAGCTTGGCGCAGATGGCTTCGGCGATATCGACGTCGAAGCCGGTCGGCTTGCCATCGGGGGTTTTGTAGGTAAACGGCTCGTACGTCGCGTCGATGGCGACCTTGAGTTCGTTGTTCTGAGCCTGCACGGCACCCGCGCCGACGACGGCGGCGAGCCCGATGGCCTGAAGGATGTGACGACGCTTCATGGGGCGATCACCCGAAGTTGAACATGGTCGCCATTGTAGACAGCGGGCAGGGGTGCCGGTGCTTCGTACTTACCCGCGGGGTGGGCCGCCGGACGATGGTGTGCGGGGACGGTGCTTGCCCTCCATCGTGACGGCCCCTTGACTTAACATAATACACATTGTGGAACTCATGTGACCCCAAACACCGGGAATGCGGCCACGCTGCGAGGCTCGTGCGTCCACGTCCACATGCACGTCCACATGCACGTCCACAGCCACGGCGGCCGCCGCTGCGTTGCCTCAGTGATGGTCCACCGGGGCCTCACCACTGCCCACGCGGCTGGCGCGCGCGAATCGCGCTGGCGATGACGTCCACCAGGCCGTCGCGGCCAACCTGGCGGGCAAAGTCGATGGCGTCCAGCCCCTGTTCGTTGCGCAGCGTGGGGTCGGCACCTTCCTCAAGCAACAGGCGCACCACCTCCTCACGTCCATAACGCGCCGCCATCATCAGCGGCGTGGTGCGGTTGGGCGACTCGGCGTCGATGTAGGCGTAATGCTCGAGCAACAAACGGGTGATGGCCGCAGCCTGGTCGCCTTTGTTGGTGGCGGCGTAATGCAGCGCGGTCCACCCGGGCCGGTTGACTTGGGCGCCGCGGGCCAGCAGGCGCTCCACCACGTCGCGGTGATTGCGCAAGGCCGCGATCATCAACGCGGTCTCGCCGACGGCGTTGCGCGCCTCGACATCGACGTCGCGCTGCTCGACCAAATAGCGCGCGACGGCCAGCGCGTCGCGCTGCAGCGCGAGCACCAGCGCCGGGTTGAGGTCGGGATCGGGGGTGTTGAGGTCAAAGCCGCGCGCGTGCAGCTGGCGCACGGTGGCTGCGTCATCGCGCACCACGGCGGTGATGAATTGCTCGTAGGAGCGCTGCGCCCAGGCGGAGCTGGAAACGACGATAAACAAAACGCTGACAATGAGTTGTAAGATCTTTTTCATGTCAAGCTTGAAGTCACAGAAGGCGCGCACGCACGGGCGGCACGGGTGAACAGACGGTCGAAATTGGCGCTGGTGGCCTCGGCCACGGCCTCGACGGACAGGCCTTTGAGCTCGGCCAATTGCGCGGCCACATACGGCACCCACGCGGGTGTGTTGGTTTTGCCGCGATGCGGCACCGGGGCCAAATAGGGGCTGTCGGTTTCGATCAGGCAGCGGTCCAGCGGCACGAAGCGTGCCACCTCGCGCAAATCGGTGGCATTTTTGAACGTCAATATGCCCGAAAACGAAATGTCAAAACCCAAGTCGAGGGCGGCGCGCGCCACCTCACGCGTTTCCGTGAAGCAGTGAAACACGCCCCGCGCGGGCGGACCACCCCCGTCGGTGCGGCTGGTGCAACCGCCCTCCTCGCGCAAAATGGCCAGGGTGTCCTCCGACGCGGCCCGGGTGTGGATGATCAGCGGCAAGTCCGTCTGGCGCGCGGCGCGGATGTGGACGCGGAAGCGCTCGCGTTGCCAGGCCATGTCGGCAACCGACCGTTCGCCCAAGCGGTAGTAATCGAGCCCCGTCTCGCCGATGCCCACGACACGCGGCAGTGCCGCGCGCTCGACGAGATCGGCCAACATGGGCTCGCGCACCCCTTCGTTGTCCGGGTGCACGCCGACCGTGGCCCACAGCTCGGGGTCGCCCGTCGCGGCGTCGAGTGCCAGCCGGTGCACGGCGTCGAAGCCTTCGAGCGTCGTGCAAATGCACAGCGCGCGGTGCACGCGCGCCGCGCGCATGGCGGCCAGCACGTCCGGGTACATGGCCTGGAGTTCCGGAAAATCCAAGTGGCAGTGCGAATCGGTAAACATGGCAGATGGCGCCGGATCGGCGCGGTCAACGGTCGGGGCGCCAGCGCAGGGACGCCCCAGGGGGTCAAAGGGTCTGGGTAGGCCGGTCGGATGCCAAGTGCGCGCCGAGGATTTCTTCGATGCGTGCCTTGAGGGCGCGTGACTTTTCATCCGCCGGAAAGCGCACGCCGATGCCCTGCGTGCGCGCACCGGCCACGCCCGGTGGGTTGATCCACGCGACCTTGCCCGCAATCGGGTAGCGTTGCGGGTCGTCGGGCAGCGTCAGCAGCACGTACACATCCTGCCCCAAGGTGTATTGGCGCGACGACGGCACGAAAATACCGCCCTCGGTGAACAGGGGGATGTAGGCGGCATAGAGCGCGCCCTTTTCCTTGATGGTGAGTTGGATAACGGTGGGGCGCGCGTGGGTGCCAGCGTCGCCACCGGCCGATGGGCCCATAGTCATGGTCACGAGTGTAGCGCCGCTGCAGGGTGTGGTTCGCCCGCACCGCGGCTGGGGCGTGCGAAGACCGCCCGGGTGCGCTCGGCCCAGGCCTCGTTCCACAACCCTGGCTGGACGGGGTGTTCCACGCTGCGGGCGGCTTGCTGCAGCGCCCGCCAATAGGCGTCCAGGCGTGCCGGTACCGGCACCGGCGGCACGGCTTCGGCCGGGAAATACCGCGGCGGCGCACCCGTGGCAACGGCCAGCGCGTCGTGGCACAGCAGCATGAACACCTGCAGTTGTCGCGCCAGCGGCCACTCGGCCATGGCCGATGCGTCGCCTTGGGCCAGCCGCCGCGGCAGGGCGGCCCACAGCGCGTCGGTCAAGCCCAAACGCACCCAGGCCAGCGCCTCCTGCGGGCGTGCGCCTGCAGCACGCCAGCAAGCCGCCACGTCGGCGGCGCTCGCATCGGGCCGCTCGGCCGCCGCCACCTGCTGCAGCCAAGCCTGCCCCTCGGACTCGGTGGGCCAGGCCATGGTGTGCGACTGGCAACGGCTGCCGATGGTGGGCAGCAGCAGGTGCGCCGCCTCTGTTGCCAGGATGAAGCGCACCCGCCCCGGCGGCTCCTCCAGCGTTTTGAGCAGGGTGTTGGCCGATTCCGGGTTGAGGCGCTCGGCCGGGTGGATCAGCACCACCTTGCCCTGCCCCCGCGCCTGCGTCACCTGCGTGAAGGCCACCGCGGCCCGCGTGGCCTCCACGCGTATCTGGCGGCTGGGTTTGATCTCTTTGCGCTCGAGGCGCTCCTGCGTCAGCGCATCCAGTGGCCACCCCAGTTCCAGCGCCTGTTGCTCGGGCATGAGCACGAACAGGTCGGCGTGCGTGCGCACCTCCACCGCATGGCACGACGAACACGTGCCGCAGGCGCCGTCGGGCCCCGGCTGCTCGCACAGCCAGGTGCGCGCCAGCGCCAGCGCCAGGTCATACTGCCCCAGGCCCGCCGGCCCGGCGAGCAGGACCGCATGCCCCTGCAAGCGCAGCACATCGCGCAGCTGACGTTGCAACCACGGCGCCAGGCTCATGGCAACCACCCCCGCTGGCGGCAGGCATCTTGCACCTGCTGCCACACCGCGGGCACGTCCAGCGCCGCGTCGATGCGCACGATGCGCTGCGGCGCCTCCTGCGCGCGCTGCGCGTAGCCAGCGGCCACGCGTTCGAAAAACGCTTGCGGCTCGGATTCGAACTTGTCGGGCGCACGGGCGCCCGCCAGGCGCGCGGCGGCCACCGCCGGTGGCACATCGAACCAAAGGGTCATGTCGGGCTGCCGCCAGCCCGACGGCGTGGTCTGGACCCAGCCCTCGAGCGTGCGCAGGATGCCCAGATCGAAACCGCGCCCGTGGCCCTGGTAGGCAAAGGTGGCATCGGTGAAGCGGTCGCACAGCACCACGCCCCCCGCCAGCAGAGCGGGCTCGATCACGCGGACCAGATGGTCGCGCCGCGCGGCAAACATCAACAGCGCCTCGGTCAGCGCATCCATGCCCGTGTGCAGCAGACACGCCCGCAGCTCCTCGGCCAGCGGCGTGCCGCCGGGCTCGCGCGTCACCGTGACCGCGTAGCCCTGGTGGCGCAGCGCATCCGCCAGGGCGGTGATGTGGGTGGACTTCCCTGCCCCATCGATGCCCTCGAAGGTGATGAACAGACCAGTGGCAGGAGGCGCGACGACACTCATGGCCGCTGATGGTACACGGCTGCACCCTCCGGGCACGGGCGCTGGTGGGTGGTCCACACCTGCGCCTCCACCGCCAACCCCGAATCGGGCAACCGCCTGTGGGGCCAGACGCGCCTGACCACGGGGCCGGCGGGCGCAAACCCCAAAGCGCTGAGCCGCTCGGCGTTGGCCAGAGGCGTCGCCGCGTCGACGAGCACGATGGCGCAGATGCGGGTGCCCTCCCACACCGGCGGGGCACTTTCGCGGTACAGCACCCGGCGCCCGCGCTGCCCGTATGCCGCCAGCGCACCGGCAAGCTGGATGGGCCGCGCCACGACCACGGCATCATCCGGCCCCAGGCGGTCAACCCAGGCGGCCACCTCCCGCACGGGCAGGCGGTTGGGCGATGCCGTCCCATGCTGTGCCAGCCACCAAGGCCGCCACAGCAGCAGGGCCAAACCGGTTATCACCAACGCGGCCGCCGTGGCCTGGATAACCCCAGAACGGCGCTCGATGGCCGGCGCAGCCCACGCTGCCAGCAGCGCCAGCAGCGGTGCGGCCAGGGGCATGATCCAACGCTCCCGCACGTCGGTGAGAAGGCCAGTGGCCACCATCGCCCCCATGGCGCTAACCACCACCGCGGCGTAAAGGAACGCATACCGCCCCCAAGGCGGTAGCGTGCTTGCAGACACCGGCGCCCTGGCCATTTGACAGGGCCAGCGGCGGGTCAGTCCCCACAGAAGGGCCAGCGGCAACCCCAGGTGGGCGATCCATGCCACCACCAGCTCGACGGTGCCGTGCCACGGGCCGTGCGCCACACCGGAGAGCATTTTTTCGGCAATGGGTGCCTGGACCGTATCCCAGTTGCGCATCACGACACTGGCGTGCCACGCGAGCGGGACCAGACCCGGCGCCATCCACGCGAGGCCCCGCACCCAGGGCATCACGGTATGGCGACCCTGGCCGACCGACCCTGCCAGCGCCGACCGCCGTGCGGCCACGAGCGCCAACAGGCCGCAAGCACCCACGGCCATGGCGGTGTTGTACTTCGACATCAGCGCAGCCGTGATCGCGATCCCCAGTGCCAGCCAGCGTGTCGGGCGCATCGCCGCGGCGTCGCCCCGCAACAAGGGCGCACCGGCGGCCAGTGCACCCACAACGCTTGCGGTCGCCAGCAGGCTGTGGGTCAGGGTACGGGGGCCATCCCACAGCAGCAGGGCTGGCGTCAGTGCCCACCAGCCGGCGGCTGCCGCCGCGCGTGGGCGGTGCGTCAACTGTTCCACGACACTCGCCGTGCCCACACCGATGGTGCACAGCGCGGCGACTTTGACCACCATCACCGCCTGCAACGCGCTCAGCGGCAACACGCCACACAAGCCCGCGACCAGCCACTCGAACAAGGGCGGTTGCGCACCGTACAGGGGCAGCAGCGCTTGGCGATGCAGCACTTGCTCGGCTTCATCGAACTCCAATGCGGGCGTCACGACCAGCCGGCCAACGGCCCACAGCCCGTACACCAGGGCCAACAGCGCCCCCCAACGCCACCGGTCGCGCTTCATCGATTGCCTTGATACCGCCGCACCGCCCGGTTGTGTTCCTCGAGGGTGTGGCTGAACGCGCTCGAGCCGTCGCCGCGCGCCACGAAGTACAGCGCCCGACTGGCGGCCGGCTGGACCACCGCCTGCAACGACGCCCAGCCCGGTAGGGCGATCGGCGTCGGGGGCAAGCCGGCGCGGGTGTAGGTGTTGTACGGCGTGTCGGTCAGCAGATCACGACGGCGCAGATTGCCGTCAAACGCTTCGCCCAGGCCGTAGATGACGGTCGGGTCGGTCTGCAGCCGCATGCCGATGCGCAGCCGGTTGAGAAACACCGCCGCCACCAGCGGCCGATCGGCTTCAAGCCCGGTTTCCTTTTCCACGATGCTGGCCAGGATCAACAACTCGTCGGGCGAACGCAGCGGCAGACCCGGTTGCCGCTGTGACCACGCCTGCGCCAGGCGCGCGTCCATCGCGGCGGCGGCCTGCCGCAGCACGCGCGAGGCCGGCGAACGCTTGGGGTACAGGTAGGTGTCCGGGAAAAACCGCCCTTCCGCATGCGCCGCGGCCAGGCCCAGGTGGCGGGCCAGTGCCACCGGATCGTGGCCGGGGGGCAGATCGTCGATCAAATCGTCCGCCCCCCGCACCGCTTGCAGCACCTGACGGATGTTCCACCCCTCGACCAACGTCAGCCGCCGCAGCGCCTGCTCCCCCCGCACCAGCTTGTCCAGCAGCTGGACCGGGGTGGTGCCCGGCGCGATCTCGTAACTGCCGGCCTTGAGCGCGCGCGCCTGCCCCGAGAGCCGAAACCACGCAAACAAGGCCAGCGCCGGGGCCTCCACCCCAGACGCCACCAGCGCATCGGCGACCTGGGCGGCCGACATCCCCGGCTCGATCACCACGTCGATGACCGGTTGGCCCTGCAGCCGCAACGGCAACGGGCGGTGCAGCCAGACCGCCACCGCGGTGGCGGCTGCCACCAGCAGCAGCGCCGCCAGCAGGGGCCAGCGCCAAACAGCGGAATGCGGGGGTTGCGGCACGGGTCTTTGTGGGGCCGCCATACGCGGCCCCAGGGGTGCGGGACAATATGGGCCACGATGATAGTCGCAACCGCTGCCACGCCATGAATCGCATCGACACCCCACACACCACCGATGGGCCGACCTTGCACGGGATATGCCGCCTGGATGACTGGGGCGTGCTCAGCGCCCAGGGCGACGATACGGCCGCCTTCTTGCACGGCCAGTTGACACAAGATTTTTTGCTGCAGCGCGATGCCGAGGCGCGCCTGGCCGCCTACTGCACGCCCAAGGGCCGGATGTTGTTCAGCGCCATCGGCGTGCGGCGCGACGGCGCGATCTTGTTGTGTGCGCCGCGCGAGCGCATCGCCCCCACGCTCAAGCGCCTGTCGATGTTCGTGCTGCGGGCCAAGGTTCGGCTTGCCGACGCCACCGCGGATTGGGCACTGTGGGGGTGCGCCGGCGCTGCCGTGCCATCCGCCCTGCCTGCCGCGACGTGGTCGGTCTGGCACGACGGTGTACGCACCTGGGTGCGGCTGCCGCCTGGCGCGGGCACCGCACGTGCGCTGCTGCTGCAGCCCGCCGCCGAAGCCGCGCCGCAGGGCGCAGGCTTGGCGCTGCCCCATTGGCACTGGCTGGAGGTGATGAGCGGCGTCGCCCCCATCACGGAGCCGGTGGTGGAGGCGTTCGTTCCCCAGATGCTCAATTACGAATCCGTGGGCGGCGTCAACTTCAAAAAAGGCTGCTACCCGGGGCAGGAGGTGGTGGCGCGCAGCCAGTTTCGCGGCACGCTCAAGCGCCGCGCGTTTTTGGTCCACGCCGACGCGCCGCTGACCGCGGGGCAAGCGGTGTTTCACGCCAGCGACCCCGAGCAGCCCGTGGGCATGGTGGCCCATGCCGCCCCCCACCCGGCCCACGGGTGGGACGCCATCGTGTCCATGCAAACCAGCGCCGCCGACGGTCAGGCGCTGACCGTCGGTGCACCGGATGGCCCCGTGCTGCGCCTGCAACCCCTGCCCTACGAGCTGCTGCAGGACATCTGACGCCATGTGCCTGATTGCCTGGGCGGTGCAACAGGCCCCGGCTGCCCCCTTGTGGGTGGCCGCCAACCGCGACGAGGCATGGGAGCGCCCCACCCTGCCGTTGCATGCCTGGACCCTCCCCGACGGAATCCAGGTCTGGAGTGGGCGCGATGCCCGCGCCGGCGGCGCCTGGCTGGCTTTTGGGGCGACGGGCCGGGTGGCGATGCTGACCAACGTGCGTGCCTGGCCACCCGAGCCGCCGCGCGCGCGCAGCCGCGGCGAGCTGGTGACCCGTTGGCTCCAACGCGATGCGCCGCTCGATGGGGCCGCGTTCGCCGCCGCGCACGACGCCCGCGACTACAACGGCTGCAACCTGGTCCTGGGCGATGTGCGGCGCGGCCACTGGGCCTGGCTGACCAATCGGGATCCCGCGCGGCACACCGCCGACAGCGTATCAGCCAAACGCGTCCAGGGCTGGTGGATACGCGCGCTGCCCCCGGGGCTGTATGGCCTGTCCAACGCCGCGCTCGACACCCCGTGGCCCAAGCTGCTGCGCCTCAAGGCCGCGTTGGGTGCAGCCTTGCACGCCCCCGACCATGACGCCGCGACCGCGGCGCTGTGGGGGACGTTGCGCTCCCATGTGCCGGCGGCCGACGCCACCGAGCACCTGACGTCCAGCCCCTATGTGCACCTGCCCCAGCGCCGCTACGGCACCCGCAGCAGCCTGGTTGCGCGCTGGGATGGCGCCGGTGCCCTCACGCTGACCGAGTGGACCTACCCCAGCCCGCAGGGGCCGCAGGCAGCCGAGCAGGCCGATCAGAGGCGGATTTCCATCGCCTGGTGCGCAATGCCCACCTCGTCGTAGGGCTCGCCCACCCGCCGCCAGCCCAGACGCTCGTAAAAGCCCACGGCGGTGCGCTGCGCGCTCAGGCGCAGGGTGTGGTCGCCGCGTGCGCGCGCGGCGTCCACCAACGCCTGCAGCACGCGTGCCCCCACGCCACTGCCCCGCAGCACCCGGTGCACGGCCATGCGGCCGATCTTGCCCACCCCCGGCTCGGCCGTGAGCAACCGCCCCGTACCGACCGCCTGCCCCAGGTGGTTGTACGCCACCGCGTGCAGCGCGCTGGCATCGGCCGCGTCCCACTCTTCCGATTCCGGGATGCCCTGCTCGTCGACGAACACCGCGCGCCGCAGCGGCGCGGCATCGCGCTCCAGGGTGTGCCACGGGCCGGTGACGACGCGCAGCACCTCCTGGCCAGCCTCGTAGCGCTGCACCAGCTCGCGCAGCGCCGCCGGCACCGGGCGCGAGGTCTGCGTGGCCGGATCGGCAAACACATAGACGATCTCCGCCCCCACCAACGCGCGCTCGCCCAGGAACAGCGCACCGGTCATCGTCATCGACGAGTTGCCGATGCGCTCGCAGCGCAGCGCCACGTCCACCTGGTCATCCATGCGCGCGCTGGCGGCAAACTCCAGGGTGGCTTTTTTGACGTAGAGCTCGCCACCCAGCTGGTGCATCGCCTCGGCATAGGGCAGGCCCAGCGCGCGCCAGTACTCGGTGATGCCGACGTCGAAATACATCAGGTAGTGGGCGTTGAACACGATGCCCTGCATGTCCACCTCCGACCAGCGCACGCGCAGGCGGTGGAAGCAGCGGAATTCATGGCGTTTCATGGCGGGATTTGGGACAATGATGGGTTTTTGGACGACACGGCCCGATTATGTTGCCCCACCAGCTCGAACTCCTGTCACCGGCGCGCGACGCCGACATCGGCATCGAAGCGGTCAACCACGGGGCGGATGCGGTCTACATCGGCGGCCCGGGCTTTGGAGCGCGCGCCAACGCCGCCAATCCGGTGCGCGACATCGAACGGCTGGTGCGCCACGCGCACCGCTACCACGCCCGGGTTTTCGTCACGCTCAACACCATCTTGCGCGACGACGAGCTCGAGCCCGCACGGCGCCTCATCCACGAGCTGTACGACATCGGCGTGGACGCGCTGATCGTGCAGGACATGGGACTGCTGGAGCTGGACCTGCCCCCCATCCAGTTGCATGCCAGCACCCAATGCGACATTCGCACCCCGCAGAAAGCGCGGTTTTTGCAGGATGTGGGCTTTTCCCAGGTGGTGCTGGCACGGGAGCTGACGCTGGAGCAGATCGCCGCGGTCGATGCGGCGCTGGGGCCGCGCGCTGCGCCCGGGCGAGCGGTGCTGGAGTTCTTCATCCACGGCGCACTGTGCGTGGCCTACAGCGGCCAGTGCTACATCAGCCATGCGCACACGGGCCGCAGCGCCAACCGCGGCGACTGCTCGCAGGCCTGCCGCCTGCCCTACGAAGTGCGCGACGCGCAAGGGCGCATCCTCGCCCACGACAAGCACGTGTTGTCCATGAAGGACAACAACCAAAGCGCCAACCTGCGCGCGCTCATCGACGCCGGCGTGCGCAGCTTCAAGATCGAGGGCCGCTACAAGGACATGGGCTACGTGAAAAACATCACCGCCCACTACCGCCGGCTGCTCGACGAGATCTTGGAGGAGCGGCCGGCATTGGCGGCCTCCTCCAGCGGCCGCTGCACCTACACGTTCACGCCGGATCCGGACCAGAACTTCAACCGCGCGTTCACCGATTACTTCGTGAACGGTCGGCAGATCGACATCGGTGCCTTCGACAGCCCCAAGAACCCCGGCCGCCCGATCGGCTGGGTGGTGCGCACGACCGCGGACCATGTCGAGATCGAAACCCACGACCCCGCCACCGCATTGGCCAACGGCGACGGCCTGTGTTACCTGGACCTGCAGCACAACCTGATCGGTCTGCAGACCAACCGGGTCGAGCGGCTGGGGCCGGGAGCGGAAGGGGGCATGCGCTGGCGCATCCATCCCAAGGATGCGATGGCGAGCCTCAAGGACCTGCGCCCGGGCACGGTGGTCAACCGCAACCGCAGCATGGCCTGGGTGCGGGCACTGGAGCGGCCCTCGGCCGAGCGGCGCATCGACCTGTGGATGCGTCTGGCGGCGCACGGGGACGGCCTGCGCCTGTCGCTCACCGATGCGGATGGCTGCACGGGCAGCGCCGACCTGGACGGCCCGCTGGAGCCCGCTCGCGACGCAGAGGTCAACGCCGCCCGCCTGGCCGAAGGGCTCAAGCGGCTGGGCGACACCGTGTTTCAGGCGGTCTCGGTCGATGTTGCGGCAGCAGCGCCGTGGTTCGTGCCGGCGTCGCGCCTCAACGCGCTGCGCCGCGAGGCGGTGGCAGCCCTGATGGCCGCGCGCGAGGCCGCCCGTGTGCGGCCGGTCCGTGCGCCGGCCGTGCAGCCGCCCGTGCCCTACCCCGACGATGTGCTGACCTACCTGGGCAACGTCTACAACCACAAGGCGCGTGACTTTTATGCCCGCCACGGCGTGCGTGTGATCGCTGCCGCCTACGAAAGCCATGAAGAGCCGGGCGAGGTCAGCCTGATGATCACCAAGCACTGCGTGCGCTACAGCCTGAGCCTGTGCCCCAAACAGGCCAAGGGCGTAACGGGCGTGCAGGGGACGATCCGCGCCGAACCGCTGGTGCTGGTGCACGGCGACGAAAAACTCACCCTGCGCTTTGACTGCAAGCCGTGCGAGATGCACGTCGTCGGGCGCTTGAAGCGCCACGTGGTGCGCGAGGCGCAGCGCCAGGCGCGCGAGGCGCCGCTGCGCTTTTATCGCACCCGACCCGCGCCGACGGCCCCCTGACGGCCGGGGGGCCTCGCGGTCAGACGTAACCCGCCACTGGCATGGGCGTGTGGCGCATGTGCAGCGCCAGCCCCAGGGCGGCCATGTGGTCGCCGTTGCGGCTCAGGATCGCCTGGGCCATGGGCAAAAACTCGGTCTCTTCGAAGCGGGCGTGGGCCCGGTACTGGGCGACCAGCGCTTCCAGGGCGGCGGTGTCCAGTTCGAACGACTGGCCTTTGGCCACTTTCTTGAGTCCGCCCTCCAGTCGCTTCCACAGCGTCTCCAGCGCGCGGTGCTCATCGGTCAGCCGCCGCACCAAGGCCTGGGTGCGATCGCGCTCCGCCCCGGCTTCGCTGCTGGCGATCACGGCCGGGAACAGCTCGCGCTCTTCATCCAGATGGTGCTCGAAGATGGCCTCGCGGAAGAACTCGACCGACTGCTCGGCCACCTCGCGCGCGCGGGCCGCCGGCTGCAACAGCGCCGGCAGCTCCGCCAGCCCGTCGAGCTTGCGCAGGATGCCGGCATGGCATTGCGAGAAATCTGCGATCGGCTGATCGACGGTGCTGGGCGCATCGGATCCGGACATGGCAACACCGTTTTGCAACATCACGATGTGGCCAGTCTAGCCGCTGGGCTGCCGCAAACCTTGACACGCATCAAGGTTCGGTCCACCGCTCAGGTGGACGCGGGGTTCGCGCTCAGCCGATCCAGCGCCGGGCGTTGCGGAACATGCGCATCCACGGGCTGTACGCTTCGATACCGCCGGTGGCACCGAGGTCGGTCCAGCTCATCTGCACGTTGCGGAACACCCGCTCCGGGTGCGGCATCATCGCCGTGAAGCGGCCGTCCGGCGTGGTGACTGCCGTGATGCCGCGGGGGCTGCCGTTGGGGTTGTAGGGATAGGCCTCGGTCGGCTGCCCGTGGTGGTCCACGTAGCGCATGGCCACCGCCACCGCCTCGATATGGCCGCGCTGGCCGAAGTTGGCGTAACCCTCGCCGTGCGCCACCGCAATGGGCAAGCGGCTGCCCGCCATGCCCTGGAAGAACAGGCTGGGCGAGTCGGTCACCTCCACCAGCGACAGCCGGGCCTCGAAGCGTTCGCTGACGTTGGTGGTGAAGCGCGGCCAGTGCTCGGCGCCGGGAATGATGGCGGCGAGCTCGGCAAACATCTGGCAGCCGTTGCACACGCCCAGCCCGAAGGTGTCCGGCCGCGCGAAGAAAGCGGCAAACTGCTCCGACAGCTCCGGATGGAAGGTGATGGAGCGCGCCCAGCCGATGCCGGCGCCCAGCGTGTCGCCGTAGCTGAAGCCGCCACAGGCCACCAGGCCGCTGAACGCTGCCAGCGTGGTGCGGCCACTGAGCAGGTCGGTCATGTGCACGTCCACCGCTTCGAAGCCGGCGCTGTCGAAGGCGTAGGCCATCTCGACATGCGAGTTGACGCCCTGCTCGCGCAGGATGGCCACACGCGGCCGCGCCAACTGCAGGTACGGCGCAGCCACGTCCTGCGCGGGATCGAACGTCAGCGCCACGTGCATGCCGGGGTCGTCGGCGCGGCCGGCCGCGGCGTGTTCGGCGTCGGCGCAGGCGGGGTTGTCGCGCAGCTGGCAGATCTTCCAGCTCACGCTGTCCCAGACCTGGTGCAAATCCTCCAGCCGGGCGCTGAAGATGCACTTGGCGTCGCGCCAGATTTGCAGCTCGCCCTTGCCCGCATCGATCGGGCTCGCGGCGGGGCGCGTCTTGCCGATGACATGGCTGCAGGCGGACAGCCCATGCGCGCGCAGGGTTTGCAGCACATGGTCGCGCTCGGCGCTGCGCGCCTGCAGCACGACGCCCAGCTCCTCGCTGAAGAGGGCCTTGAGGGTGAGCTCCTCCCGGCGCGCGCTGACCTGCGCGGCCCAGTTCTTGGCGTCGCCGTAGTCGGCGCGGCTGTCCTGGATGCCGTCGCTTTCGGTCACCAGCAAATCCACGTTGAGCGTGACGCCCACGTGGCCGGCGAAGGCCATCTCGGCCACACAGGCCAGCAGCCCGCCGTCGCTGCGGTCGTGGTAGGCCAGGATGAGGCCCTCGGCGCGCAGCGCATTGACGGCATCGACCAGCCGCACCAAATCCTGCGGCGCGTCCAGGTCGGGCACCGCGCCGCCCGGCTGGTCCAGCACCTGGGCCAGAATCGAGCCGCCCATGCGGTGGCGCCCGCGCCCCAGGTCGATCAGGATCAGCGTGGTGTCCTGCTGCGCGTCGAGCTGCGGCGTCAGCGTCCCCCGCACGTCCGGCAGGGTGGCAAACGCGCTCACGATCAGGCTCACCGGCGCCACCACGTTGCGGGTGTGGCCATCGGCGGTGCGCCACTGGGTGCGCATGGACAGGCTGTCCTTGCCCACCGGGATGCCGATGCCCAGCTGCGGGCACAGCTCCAGCCCCACCGCCTTGACCGTGTCGTAGAGCGCCGCATCTTCACCCGGCTCGCCACAGGCGGCCATCCAGTTGGCCGAGAGCTTGACGCGTGCCAGCTCGATGGGCGCGGCCAGCAGGTTGGTGATGGCCTCGGCCACCGCCATGCGGCCCGCTGCCGGGGCGTCCAGCGCGGCGATCGGCGTGCGCTCGCCCATGGCCATGGCCTCGCCCGCCAGGCCACGAAAGTCCGCCAACGTCACCGCGCAATCGGCCACCGGCACCTGCCACGGGCCCACCATCTGGTCGCGGTGGGTCAGCCCGCCCACCGTGCGGTCGCCAATCGTGATCAAAAAGCGCTTGGACGCCACGGTGGGGTGCGACAGCACGTCGATGACGGCCTGCTGCAACGTCACCCCGGTGCCGTCGAAGGGGGCAAAGCGGCGCGCGATGCGCGTGACCTCGCGCCGCATGCGCGGGGGCTTGCCCAGCAACACGTCCATCGGCATGTCCACCGGGCGGGCGTCGGCCGCGTCGCGCGCCTGCGCATCGGCCAGCACGAGCTGGCGCTCCTCGGTGGCCACGCCCACCACCGCAAACGGGCAGCGTTCGCGTTCGCACAGCGCGGCAAAACGCGGCAGCGCATCGGGGGCCAGGGCCAGCACGTAGCGCTCCTGGCTTTCGTTGCACCAGATTTCCTTGGGCGCCAGGCCGCTTTCTTCGAGCGGAATCGCACGCAGATCGAAACGCGCACCGCGCCCGGCGTCGTTGACCAACTCCGGAAACGCATTGGACAGCCCGCCGGCGCCGACGTCGTGGATGGCCAGGATGGGGTTGTCCGCCCCCAGCGCCCAGCAGTGGTTGATCACCTCCTGCGCGCGGCGCTGGATTTCGGGGTTGCCGCGCTGCACCGAGTCGAAGTCGAGCTCGGCCGCGTTGGCGCCGCTGGCCATGGAGCTGGCTGCCCCACCGCCCATCCCGATGCGCATGCCCGGCCCGCCCAGCTGCACCAGCAGCGTGCCGGCCGGGAACGTGATCTTGTGCGTGAGCGTGGCGTCGATCTGCCCCACCCCACCGGCGATCATGATGGGCTTGTGGTAGCCGCGCTCGAGCGCGTCCACGTCCGAAACGATGCGCTGCTCGTAGGCGCGGAAATACCCCAGCAGATTGGGACGGCCAAACTCGTTGTTGAACGCGGCCCCTCCCAAGGGGCCTTCGATCATGATCTGCAGCGGGCTGGCGATGTGGTGCGGCTTGCCCTCGGGCTGGTCGGACCAGCCATCCCACAGCCGCGACACGGAAAACCCCGTCAAACCCGCCTTGGGCCGCGCGCCGCGCCCCGTCGCCCCCTCGTCACGGATTTCGCCCCCGGCGCCCGTGGCCGCCCCCGGAAACGGCGAGATCGCCGTCGGGTGGTTGTGCGTCTCCACCTTCATCAGGATGTGGTGCTGGGCCTGGCTGCGCCGGTAGCTGGGGCTGCCCTGGCCATCGGGCACTGCCACGAAGCGTTCGACCGTGTGCCCCTCCATCACCGCGGCGTTGTCCGCATAGGCCACGACGGTGTGCTGCGGCGCCATGCGGTGCGTGTGGCGGATCATGCCAAACAGGGTGTGGGGCTGTTCCTCGCCGTCGATCACAAACTGGGCGTTGAAAATCTTGTGCCGACAGTGCTCGCTGTTGGCTTGGGCAAACATCATCAGCTCGACGTCGCTGGGGTTGCGGCCCAGGCGCCCAAACGCCTCCACCAGGTAGTCGATTTCATCGTCCGCCAGCGCCAGGCCCCAGGCGGTGTTGGCCTCTTGCAGCGCCGCGCGGCCGCGCCCGAGCACATCCACCCGCGCCATGGGCGGCGCGGCCAGCGGCGCAAACAGCGCGCCCGCATCGGCGGTGTCACGCAGCACGCTTTCGGTCATGCGGTCGTGCAACAGCGCCGCGCAGGCCTGCCACGCCGCTTCATCCAGCGCGGCCGGGCGGCCCAGCATCCCCGCCAGCGTCCCGGGTTGCACGGTCAACCAATACTCGATGACGCGCTCGACCCGGCGCGCGGCCAGCCCGCAGTTGCGCGCGATGTCGGTGGCCTTGGACGCCCAGGGTGAGACCGTGCCCAGACGCGGGGTGACGACCACGCGCACGCCCTGCGTCGGCCCGGCATAGGGCTCGCCGTAGGTCAGCAGCGCCGCCCAGCGCGCGCGCGCGGCGTCGTCCAGCGCCGCGTCGGTGGCCACCAGGTGCACGTAGCGCGCCGCGATGCCGGTGATGCGTGCATCGACGGCCTGCAGGCGTGGCAACAAACGGCGGGCACGAAAGTGACCCAGGGCATCCCCCCCGGGAAACGTGGACAGATGGATGGGGGTGTCGGATGCGGTCACGGCGGGCTGGACGAAGACGTAGAACAGCCGGCGATTTTATCCGCCCCCTTCGCGGTGGACCGGGCGGTCAATTAGGGTTTGCCCCGCTTGCTGGCCCCACAGCATGAAGTATCCTGCATGTTGACAAACGGCATCGTTCCCTACACCGAGGAGACACACCATGACCACCCGCCGCGTCGTTTTGACCCGCAGCGCCGCCGTGATCGGCGCCGCCTCCACCGGCCTGCTGCTGCCTTCGATCGTCCGCGCCCAGGCGGCGCGTGTGCGTGTGGGCTTCATGCTGCCCTACACCGGCACCTTCGCCCAACTGGGTGTGGCCATCGAAAACGGCGTGCGCATGGCGCTCGATGAGGCCGGTGGCAAGCTGGGCGGGCGCGACATCGACTTCGTCAAGGTCGACGACGAATCCAACCCGGCCAAGGGGGTGGAAAACGCCAACCGGCTCGTGCAGCGCGACAAGGTCGATGTCTTGATCGGCACGGTCCACTCCGGCGTGCAAATGGGCATCCACAAGGTCGCGCGCGAGTCGGGCGTGCTCAACCTGATCCCCAACGCGGGAATGCACGCGGCCACGCGCCAGCTGTGCGCCCCCAACGTGTTTCGCACCAGCTTCACCAACGCGCAGCCCACGCTGGCGCTGGGCAAACCGATGGTGGAGCGCGGCCACAAGCGCGCCGTGTGGATCACCTGGAACTACGCGGCCGGCGACGAGGCCTTCGAGGGCTTTGAGCAGAGCTACACCGCGGCCGGCGGCACCATCGTCAAAAAGCTCGGGCTGCCCTTCCCCAACGTCGAATTCCAAGCCCTGCTGACCGAAATCGCCGCGCTCAAGCCCGATGCGGTGGCGTGCTTCTTTGCCGGCGGCGGCGCCGCCAAGTTCCTGCGCGACTACGCGGCAGCGGGCCTCAACCGCAGCATCCAGCTCTATGGGTCGGGCTTCTTGACCGAAGGCGTGCTCGACGCCGCCGGGGATGCCGCCGAGGGCGTCATCACCACCATGCACTACAGCGACGCGCTGGACACCCCGCGCAACAAGCAGTTCCGCCTGAATTACGCCAAAACCTTCAAGATGCAGCCGGATGTGTACGCCGTGCAGGGCTACGACACCGGCTTGTTGCTGCTGCAGGGTGCCAAAGCGGTGGGGGGCGACTTCTCCAACAAAAAGGCACTCTACGCGGCGATGGAAGGCGCTGTCATCGACAGCCCGCGCGGGCAGTGGCGCATGAGCAAGGCGCACAACCCGATCCAGGACATCTACCTGCGCCAGGTCAAGGGCAAGGAAAACCGCGTGATCGGCATTGCCGCCAAGGCCGTCGAAGACCCGGGCACCGGCTGCCGCATGGGTTGAACGGGGATTGACGCGTCCATGGACCTGGCCAACTTCCTGATTCAGCTGCTCAACGGCGTCCAGTACGGCCTGCTGCTGTTCATGCTGGCAGCGGGCTTGACGCTGATTTTCGGCATCATGGGCGTGGTCAATCTGGCGCACGGCAGCTTCTACATGCTGGGCGCCTACCTGGCTTGGTGGTTGGTGGGGGCCATCGACAGCCTGCTGCTGGCCATCGTGCTGGGGGCGGCGCTCGCGTTCGTCCTGGGCTGGCTGCTGGAGTGGGGCTTGTTCCGACATCTGTACCAGCGCGACCACCTCGACCAGGTGCTGCTGACGTTCGGGTTGATTTACCTGTTCGAAGAAGCCCGCTCGCTGCTGTGGGGCGACGATGTGCACGCGGTGGCCGTGCCGCCGCTGCTCGAGGGTTCGATCGCGCTCACCGATACCCTGGCCTACCCGGTGTACCGCCTGTTCATCATGGGGTTGTGCGTGTTGCTGGCGCTGGGGCTGTACGTGCTGATCGCGCGCACACGGCTGGGCATGAAGATCCGTGCCGGCGCGTTCAACCGCGCGATGGCCGAGGCCTTGGGCATCAACATCCGGCTCGTGCACGGGGTGGTGTTTGCGCTGGGCGTTACCCTGGCGGTGGTCGCCGGCATGATGGCCGCCCCCCTGTCCAGCGTCTACCCCAACATGGGCGCCCCGGTGCTGATCATGTGCTTCGTCGTCGTGGTCATCGGCGGCATCGGCTCGGTGCGCGGCGCCTTCGTCGCGGCCCTGATGGTGGGGTTGGTGGACACCTTCGGCAAAGTGCTCGTGCCCCAGATCGCCAGCATGCTGATCTACATGTTGATGGCGGCCGTGCTGCTGTACCGGCCCGAAGGCCTGTTCAAACAATAACCCTCCCATGTCGATCGCCGCCCCCATCGAACGGCTGCCGCGCAGCCTGCAGCTCACGCTGGCCCTGGGCGCCGTCGCGCTCGCCGCCTTTCCCTGGCTGGGGCTGGAAAACGAGCGCTACTACCTGCAAATGCTCACCCAGATGATGATCCTAGCCATTTTGGCCATGAGCCTGGACCTGCTGCAAGGGGTGACCGGGCTGGTATCGCTGGGCCACGCCGCCTTCTTTGGCTTGGCCGGCTATGTGCTGGCGTTCGTGACGCCCTCGTCTGGCCCGCCCAGCCTGTGGTGGTCGCTGCCGGTGGCCGTGGGCGCGGCGGCGCTGGCGGCGCTGGTCATCGGATTTTTCGTCGTGCGCACCAAGGGCATTTACTTCATCATGGTGACCATGGCCTTTGCGCAGATGCTGTATTACCTGTTCTTTGACAACAAGGCGCTGGGGGGGGTCGGACGGCATCTACGTGCTGTTCAAGCCGTCCACCGGCTGGGGTGGGGACTGGCAGCCTCTCGACCTGGAAAACCCCGTGACCTTTTACTACCTGACGCTGGCATGCCTGGTGGGGGTGTATGCGTTTTTGCGCCGCTTGCTGTTTTCGCCGTTTGGGCGGGTGCTGGGGGGCATCCGGGTCAACGAACACCGCTTGCGCGCGGTGGGCTACCGCACGTTTGGCTACAAGCTCACCGCCTTTACGCTGGCCGGTGCGCTGGCGGGCCTGGCGGGCTACTTGTGGGCGGCGCAGACCGGATTCGTCAACCCCGAGCTGCTGGGTTTTCATCAAAGCGCGCACGCCATCATGATGGTCATCCTGGGCGGCATGGGCAATTTTGCCGGCGCCATCGTCGGCGCCTTTGCCTTTGAGTACCTGTTGCACGTCTTCAAAGACCTGACCAAGCACTGGCAGCTGCTCATGGGCGGCTTTATCGTGCTCGTGGTCTTTGTGGCCCCACGTGGCCTCATTGGCCTGGGGGACACGCTGCTGCAACGGCGGCGCCGCGCCCAAGCGCTGGTGGCCGAGTCGGTTCCCGGGGGGCATCATGGCTGAGGTGCTGCTCCAAGCCCATGAGCTCACCAAGCGCTTCGGTGGGCTGGCCGCCGTGGACCGCGTGTCGCTGACGCTGCAGCGCGATCGCCTGCACGCAGTCATCGGCCCCAACGGGGCGGGCAAGTCCACCCTGACCAACCTGCTGTCCGGCGATTTGCCCCCAACGTCCGGGCGCCTGGTGCTGGCCGGCCGCGACGTGACCGGCGCCCCGCCCGAGGCGATCGCGCGCCTGGGGTTGGGCCGCAGTTACCAAAAAACCAACATTTTTTTGCCCTTCACCGTGTGGGAGAACATCCGTCTGGCCGCCCAGGCGCGCACGCCATGTGCGGCGCGCTGGCTCGCCCGCGCCGACGGCATCGCCGCCATCAACCGGCGCGCCGAGCGCGCGCTCGAGCTCGCGGGCCTGACCGCACGCGCCCACCGCATCGCGGGCACCATCAGCCACGGCGAGCAGCGCCAGCTCGAAATCGCGATGACGCTGGCCACCGAGCCACAGGTGCTGCTGCTCGACGAGCCGCTGGCCGGCATGGGCACGGCCGAGGCCGAACGCATGATTGAGCTGCTGCAGACCCTCAAGCGCGGACACGCGCTGATGCTGGTCGAACACGACATGGACGCCGTCTTTGCCCTGGCCGACACCTTGACGGTGATGGTCAACGGCCAGGTGATCGCATCGGGGGAACCCGCGGCCGTGCGCGCCGACGCCGGCGTGCAGGCCGCCTACTTGGGGGAGGACGCGTGAGCGCCGAGACGCTGATCGAAACACACGGCCTGCACACCCACTACGGGGCCAGCCACATCCTGCACGGCATCGATTTTCGTGTGCGACGCGGCGAAACCATCGGCCTGATGGGGCGCAACGGCATGGGCAAGTCCACCCTGCTCAAAACCCTTGTGGGGCTGGTGCGCCCCAGCGACGGGGAGGTGCGTGTCAGGGGCCGCCCCACGCGCGGGCTGGCCACGTTCGAGGTGGCGCGGCTGGGCGTGGCCTATGTGCCGGAAGGGCGCGGCATCTTTGGCAACCTGAGCGTGCGCGAAAACCTGATCATGGCGGCCCGGCCCGGGGTCGATGGCCGCCGCGACTGGACCTACGAGCGGGTGCTGGAAACCTTTCCCCGCCTGGCCGAGCGGCTCGGACCACAGTTGTGTATCGTTCTTTCTGTAAATTCCATTTTGCCGGTTGTCTGCTGGGCGGGGATCTCCGGCGCTACGCGCCTACGCTCCCCGCCCAGCAGACAGCGCGAGGGTGGGTCTGACGCCATGACTTCGAGAAAGGAGTGTAACCCTCATGGCAATACGAGTCGAAACCAACCCCTTGGAAGCCGCTTATGCGATCTTGCT